>NZ_JARUBN010000001.1:8360605-8671726 GCF_029626265.1 Micromonospora sp. WMMD1102
CCACCTGGCCCGGCACCTGGCCGAGGCCGGCATCGACGGCAGCTCGACGGTGCTGATCGGCGACTCCGTCGACGACGCCGAGGCGGCCGACTCGGTGGGTGCCCGGTGTGTCCTCTACACCGGCGGGTTCACCGACGCGGCCCGGCTGCGCGCCGCCGGCTGGCCGGTCGCCGACTCGCTCACCGAGGCCGTCACCCTTGCCGCCAAACTGGATTGATCGTGACCATCGCGGGGGTCGGCTCGGCCGCTGCCGGACGGTCCGGGCTCCGCAGCGCCTGGTACCCGTGGCGAAACCTGATCAGCGGTTGCGCTGGCCGACCGCCGTGTACCTCGGCCCGGCGCACCCGTGCCGCCATCACGACATGGTCGCCGATCGGTTGTTCGGTCTCCGGGGCGCAGATGAACCAGGCGAGGCTGTCGACCAGGACCGGGCACTGGTCGATGGTGACGGTCTCCTGGCCGTGGAACCTCCGCGGCCCGACGGCGGTGGCGAACTGGTCCGCCACCGAGGCGCCCGTTTCGGGCAGTACGTTCACCGCGAACACCCCGCGTGAGCGCAGCACTGCGAGAGTACGGGAGGTGTGCTGGAACGAGAGCAACAGCCGGGGTGGGTCGAGGGTGAGAGTGCACAGCGCGCTGACCGTCATCCCCACCGGACCGTCCGGCCCGTGGGCGGTCACCACCGACACGGCGGAGACCAGGTGGGCGAACGCACCGCGTACCCGTTCCGGAGTTGGCTCACCATTCATGATGTCGTCCTTCGTCGTCTGTGATCGGGAGTGGGGCGATTCCTCAGGCTCGTGCGAGGACCGTCTGCTCCATGAGGGCGCGGACGCAGCTGGCTTGCCGGCGGTGCAGTTCGGCATGGTCGGCGTCCTGGTACCCGGCTGCGCGGTTGTAGTCGGCCATCGCCTGTTGCCAGGATCCGAGTGACTGGTGCAGATAGCCGCGGTTGAGGTAGGCGGCGCCGTCCGGACGGGTCGCCACGCACCGGTCGGCGTCGCGGAGGGCGCTGTTCAGGTCTCCCTTGGCGAACCACGCACTGCTGCGGTTCTTCAGCGCGGCCGTGTGTCCCGGGTTCGTCTCCACCGCCGCCGTGAAATCTGCCAGGGCGGCGTCCAGATCACCCGTCGAGAGCCGCACGAGTCCGCGTACACAGAGCAGGTCCGCGTGCCGGGGGTCGATGCGCAGCCCCACCTCGGCGTCCTCGCCCGCCTCGGCCAGCCGCCCGGCCCGATAGTGCAACGTCGCCCGTTTCAACCTGGCGGAGAGGTGTCCCGGATTCAGCTCCAGGGTGTGACCGTACTCGTCCAGCGCATGGTCGTCGTCATCGAGCGCCGCGTGGGCCAGTGCGGCGTTGAGATGCATTTCCGGGCGCGGCGGGCCGGCCTGGAGAGCCAGCCGGTAGTCGGTCAGCGCGGCCTGGTGGTCACCGAGAGCATGATGGCTGGTGCCCCGCTTGAAGTGCAGTTCGGCGCAGAACGGCTCCAGTGCGATCGCCTCGCTGTAGGAGGTGACCGCGGAGTCGAACCTCTTCAGCGCCGCGTACACCCGGGCCCGGTTCTGGAGGAATATCGGGCTCTCCGTCTGGTGCCGGGCGGGGCACAGCCGGCGGATGTCCGCAAGCCCTTCCTCCAGCAGGCGCAGCGCGTCGTCCGGCCGCTTGTCGCGGACGGCCAACAACGCCCGGAAGTTCTTCTCCAGGAAGATGCGGTTGCCGATCTCGCGGGGACTCTGCGGGAGGCGGTCGATGTGCTTGATGGCCAGATCCGCGTACTCCGCCGCCGCGGAGAAGTCCCGGTGCGGCGCGGCGCGGAATCGGGCCCGCATGATCGCCCGAGCATAGTTGCAGGTCGTCTGCACGACGGGGTCATCACCGGCGGACGACCGGGTGGCGCAGAACTCCTCGGCGTCGTCGAGGCGGCCGAGCAGCAGAAGAGCGTTGACGGTGATCGCCGTCAGGGTGCGGGCAGGGCTATTGCGTGTTTGGTCGAGTGGCCGTTGAACTGGGGATTCCCGGGGTGGGCGGACCCTTGCGGGGTTGAGGAAGGCGGGTGAGGCCTGTAGGTGATCATGGAGTTCTCGACGCTCCCGGACACCTTGAGGACCTCACCCGCGATGTCAGCATGCCCGATTCAGGTACTGTCCGCAGTTCGCACCCCCACCGACTCGCCACCGCGCCTTGTCACCGAGGGTGAAGAAGCTGGGCTCCAGCACTCGTTGGCCACCATCGCGGACCCCCGGTCCCCGCGTGGGGCGCGTTACCCGCTCGTCGGGCTACTGACCGTCGCGGTGTGCGCCGTGACCGCCGGCGCATCATCGTTCGCGGCCATCGCGGACTGGCTGCACGACCTCGATGACCTCGCCAGGGCCCGGCTCGGGTTCATCCGCGCCGTCCCGGCCGCGACCACGATCTGGCGGCTGCTGACCAGGTTGGACGCTGACCTGCTGGCCACCGTGCTCGCCGACTGGCTGCGTACCCGCGTCCCGCCTCCGGTCACGCCCCGACCTCGGCGGTACCGGATCGTCATCGCCATCGACGGCAAGACCATGCGCGGCGCCCGCCGCGCCGATGGCAGCCGGGTCCACCTGCTGTCCGCGCTGGACACCAGCACCGGCATCGTGCTCGCTCAGGTCACCGTGGCCGCGAAAAGCAACGAAATCCCCGCGTTCACCCCACTGCTGGACGCGGTCGAACAGGTTCTGGGTAGCCTGGACGGCCTCATCTTCGTGGCCGACGCCCTCCATACACAGACCAGCCACGCGACCGAGGTCGCCGCTCGCGGCGCCGACCTGCTCATCCCGGTCAAAGGTAACCAGCCGACCGTGTTTGCCCAGCTCAAGGCCTTGCCCTGGGCCCAGGTCCCGGTGGGTGACCGACGCCGCGAAACCGGTCACGGCCGGCGGGAGACCCGCACGGTCAAGGCGCTCACCGTAGCCACCCCCGGCGGTCTGCTGTTCCCTCACGCCGAGCAGGCCGTCCGGATCACCCGCACCCGCACCCTCAAGGGCAAGACCACCAGGGAAACCGCCTACTACACCATCTCCCTCCCCGCCGAGCACGCCCAACCCGCGGACCTGCAGTCCTGGGCCCGAAACGAGTGGCTGATCGAGAATCAGGTCCATCATGTCCGCGACGTCACGTTCCGTGAAGACCTCCACCAAGCCAGAACCGGCACCGGCCCCGCAATCATGGCGACGCTACGTAACACCGCGGCCAGTTACCACCGCACCAACGGCGATACCAACATCGCCCGCGCCACCAGACGCGCCGACCGTCGCCCGCACGACCTCATCACTGCAATGACCAGCAGCTACCCCAGAACGCAATGACCCTGAGGGTGCGGGACGTGCCGACGTCCTCCGGCTCGGCATGCCGGTCCGCGACGCGCGCGGTGTGCAGCGCTGCCTCGTAGAAGCCCACCGCCAGGTAGTGCTCGGCCGCGCCGGTGAAGGTACGGACGACCAGTTCTCCCGGTGCGGTGCTGCGTTCCAGATGGTGTACAGCGGTTGAAAGTCTGGGGTCTGTTTCGGTCATGGCGGTTCTGGTTCGAGGCTGAGTCCGGTCTGGGCGAGGAAGCCGGGGATCAGGTCGGGTCGGTACTGGATGCGTTTGAGTCGGTTGCGGATGATCGCGGCGAGGTGGTTTACGTCGTCGACGGCGAGGTTGCCGAGGCTGGGCTTCATCGTTGACCACAGGCCCTCGACGGGGTTGAGGTCAGGTGCGTACGCGGGTAGCTGGACCACGGTCAGCCACCGGTGGCGGGCGGCGATGAGTTGACGCGTCGCGGTGCTGGTGTGGGTGTTGACTCCGTCCCAGATCAGGATGATCGGGGCGTGGAGCCGGTGGTGCGCGGCGGTGACCAGGGTGGCGTAGTCGTCCTCGGACAGGCTGCGGCGCTCGCCCCTACGGTTGCGGTGAACGCGCAGGCGGTAGAAGACGTGGCCGCGTTGGCCGGGCTTGTAGGCGATCAGCCCGGCGATCGAGACCCGGCCCGAGCCCTTGCCCGACACCCGCACGACGGGAGTGTGGCCCTTGCGGGCCCAGGTCCGGGACTTGGGCGGGCGGAGGGTCTGTCCGGCCTCGTCTTCGAAGACGATCCACGCTCCGGTCGCCGCCGCTAGCCTCGTACCTTGGCCCAGGTGGTGGCCCGCCAGGCGGCGATCGCGTCCTCATCACGCTGCACGGCCCGGTGTTTGGGTACCTGAGGGGTGTAGCCCATGCGGTGTAGCAGGTAGGACATGCCGCGCAGGGTGTAGGAGACGTGGAACAGTCGGCCGATCAGGGTGGCGACCCGGGCCAGGGTCCACCGTTGGTCCTCGGTCCAGCCGTGTGCGGCCGGTCCGAGGTCCAACTCGGCCCGTAGCCGCAGTAGCTGGTCAGGTGAGAGTCGGGAGACGTTCCCACCCGGGCCGGTCGAGGCCAGGGCGGTCATCCCACCCGCACGCCAGCGGCGCCGCCACTGGTAGACCGACTTCGTCGACACTCGCAACCTGGCCGCGACCTGGGTCGCTGGCACATCGACGGCGAACATCCTCGCGGCCTGCATCCGTACCTGTTCCCGCTTGGCCCGTCCGGCTGCGGACAGACCACCACTATCGGCGTACCTCACACCCCAGGTATAGATCGACGCCGGCCATACGTCCATAGTGGTTGATCACACCCCGGCCATCCAAAGCAGACCCCAACCATTCAACCGCTGTAGCACCCGGTTGATCTGCCGGTTCCCGGCTCGGGAAAGTCGGTGGCGGACCTGCTCTCCGGAGGACGCGTCGATGGGGGCGGTGCCGTTCCAGGAGGCGAAGTGGGCCCGGTCCGGGAATCGGGTGATGTCACTGACCTCGACCAGTAGCCGGGCCGCCCCGGACGGTCCGATGCCGTGCAGGTCCATCAACGTGGTCCCGGTGGAGGCCACAAGCTCTTTCAGTTCCTTGTCGGCTTCCTTGGAGCGCCGGTAGACCCGTTCGAGGTCACCGATAAGCTCCGCGGCGACCCGCCGTCGGGCCTTGCCGACCGTGTCTCGGGGCCGGACCGTGGCCAGCAACGCTTTGGCTTGGGCGGCGGACAGGCTCTTCTTCGCCCCACCCGGAATCAGTTCCAGTAACAGTTGGTGCAGCTGGGACACCATCCGGGTGTGGTCCTCGCCCAAAGAGCGGCGCCGGTCGACCAGGATCCGCAGCAGGGCAAGCTGCTCGTCGTTGACCACCGGCCGCAGGCCGGCCATGCGGGTGCCGACAAGCGCGATGGAGTGCGCGTCGGTGGCGTCGGTCTTGCGACCCTGGCCGGTGGCGAACACCCGCGCCCTGGCCGACAACTTCGGCGGCACGTCGACGACCTGCTCACCGTCGGCCAACAACCGGTTGGCGATGTGCCGTCCGATGCCCTGACAGCCCTCGATCGCCCAGACCCGGCTCGCCCACTGGCTGGCGTACTTCCTCATCGCCGCGTAGCCAGCTCGGTCGGTGTCGAACCGGCCGCCGCCGACGACGGTCTCGTCGCAGGCCATGACCTCGATCGTGGCAGAGCGCTTGTGCGGGTCCATCCCGATGACCACACGATCCGACGTGACCTTCAACGCGTCCTCCGATGCTCGATCCACCTGGTTGTCGAGCCGGGAGGGCAACGCTACTTCGAGCCGAGCAAACCCCTCTTGAGCCTCTCCCCGCCCTGGGGCGACACCCGGGCCGCGCAGGCCAGATGAGAGCCACACGACCAGCGTGGACAGCCGAATTGAGAGCGACGGCCCGGGCGCCTAGACCGAAGCCTGGCCGGGCCACGGTCACAGGTCAATGAAACAAGTAGCCGAATACAGTGCGCGCGATCTTGCCGCGATCAACGTCTGCAGCAGGCGGCCAGGCAGCGGCGAGATCGCTGGCATGGAGTCGCATCGGACGGTCGATGCCAGGGCGGTACTCTCTGGTGTTGTGGCCGACTCGCCCCCGCCGGCATGGGTTGATGACCTCTTCCCGTTTCCTACCCCGCGCGCGTTCTGCACGCTGGTGGACATCGCCTGGCAGGCCGCCTGTACTTCCTTTAAAGAGTCGGGAACCTATGCCTACGGCCTGCTGGAGACCCACTACGACTTCATGTTCGACCTGGCCATGATTCCTCGCCCGCCCAATGGCTGGGAGTGTGACCCGGAATTTGACGTTGAGACCCGAAAGCCGTCATTACCGTTGTTCGCCACGCCGGAGTTCGTGTCCTTCGGCGCGCTGGGCGACGGCGGGCATATCGGGTGGCTGGTGCCCGCGCCGGAACTCGGGCGGCGAGACCATCCGGTTGCCCTGGCCAGCGGTCATGACTTCGGCGTCACCTTCATCGGTGCGGACACCCGTGCCGGTCTGGAATTCATGCTGTCACGCGCGTTGCGGTGGTTCCGCGAGGACCCGGAGCCGGCGTTGGCCGACTCGCGTGCCCAGGATCGGCAACTCATCGACCGGCTGGCCGCCGAACTCGGTGTACACCCGGACCCGGATCGAAAGTATGCGGGATCATCGTGGAAATACGGATGGGTAGTCGAACGGGACAGAAAGTTTCAACTCGAGTTCGACGTGCCTGAGGGGTGGCGGCACGATATCGGCGAGGACGGCATCGGGGTGCTCGCCCCAGCCGCCGCATACGCCGACTGGTCGCCGGTGGTCGCGGACGTCCGTTTGCGGAATGAGCCGCTGCAGCCAGTGCTGTCCGCCGCCGCACGCGCGCTTGATGCCGGACATCCTGCGACTGCGTTACTCGGGCTCAAGGATACGTTCGTCAACGCGCCGAGTTGCTACTTTGGTGACCTCAAGCCACTCTGGGCGCGAGCGTACCAAGATCTCGGCCGGCCCGAATTCGCGGAACGCCTCGACCTCATGACAGGCACCTACCACCCCTGATTCACTCGTCCCGACGGCTGCGGATCGTAGCAGGTCGAACAAGAGTTGTCGGCGATCGCCTCGTAGGAACAGCCGAACCGCAGCCCTTGAATCAGCTTGTCGAACACGATCCGGTCATCGACCCACCGCCGGTGAAAGCTAACCGGCGGCTCGGCCAGATACAGCGGTTGAATGGTTGGGGTCTGCTTTGGATGGCCGGGGTGTGATCAACCACTATGGACGTATGGCCGGCGTCGATCTATACCTGGGGTGTGAGGTACGCCGATAGTGGTGGTCTGTCCGCAGCCGGACGGGCCAAGCGGGAACAGGTACGGATGCAGGCCGCGAGGATGTTCGCCGTCGATGTGCCAGCGACCCAGGTCGCGGCCAGGTTGCGGGTGTCGACGAAGTCGGTCTACCAGTGGCGGCGCCGCTGGCGTGCGGGTGGGATGACCGCCCTGGCCTCGACCGGCCCGGGTGGGAACGTCTCCCGACTCTCACCTGACCAGCTACTGCGGCTACGGGCCGAGTTGGACCTCGGACCGGCCGCACACGGCTGGACCGAGGACCAACGGTGGACCCTGGCCCGGGTCGCCACCCTGATCGGCCGACTGTTCCACGTCTCCTACACCCTGCGCGGCATGTCCTACCTGCTACACCGCATGGGCTACACCCCTCAGGTACCCAAACACCGGGCCGTGCAGCGTGATGAGGACGCGATCGCCGCCTGGCGGGCCACCACCTGGGCCAAGGTACGAGGCTAGCGGCGGCGACCGGAGCGTGGATCGAACCGCCACCACGTCCGGCGGTCGGTGGCGGGCTGGGAGCTTGTCCGGGCAGGGCGGCGCGCCCGGTGTGAGTGGCTCGGACCAGGGGCTCGGCCAGGAGCATCCGTACCTGCGCGTTCCCGCGCCTGATCGGACACCTCAACTGGTCGTTCGACCTGTTCGACGTATTGCCGGCCGCCCTCGGCGGTGCGATTATCGATCGCCTGATCTCGCTACGGGGGCGATGCGGCATGCTGGACGCACTTGGACTATCTACAAGGGACGAAGCGGTGTACACCGCGATGCTGGCGCATCCGCAGCTGGGCATCGCCAGACTCGCCGAACACCTGTCGACCACCGACGACGATGTCCGGGCCGCGCTGGAGAATCTGGCCGATCTGGCTCTGGTCCGTACCGACCCGGCAGGTGGGCTCCGGGCGGCCCGGCCGCAGGCCGGACTCCTCCCGCTGCTGATGAGGGCGGAGGCGGAGATCGTCGCGCGGCAGCACCAGATCGCGGCGACCAGGGACGCCATCACGTCGATCGCGACGACCTACCAGGCGGCTGACGCGCAGGAGGCCGTCAACCGCCTCGACGGCATCGAAGCCGTACGGGAGCGGTTGGCCGAGCTCGCCGGATCCGTGCGGTTCGAATGCGTGTCCTTCAGCCCGGGCGGCGCACAGTCGGACGCGACGATCTCGGCCGAGGCGCCGCTGAACCAGCAGGCGCTCGAACGCGGGGTGACCATTCGCAACCTGTACCTGGAGAGTTTCCGCAACGACTCGGCCACGCTCGCCCACGCCCGGGCGATGGCCGCGATCGGCAGCCAGAGCCGGACCGTTCCCGCGCTACCCATGCGGATGGTGATCGTCGATCGGCGGCTCGCTCTCGTGCCGTCCGATCCGGACGACCCCTCGGCCGGGGCCCTGGAGATCGAGACACCCGCGCTCGTCCTCGCGCTGTACTCGCTGTTCGAGCAGATGTGGCATACCGCCACACCGTTCGGCGATGCTCCGGTCCCCGACCTCGACGGCATCACCGGGCAGGAACGCGAGTTGCTGCGGCTGTTGGGCGCGGGCCAGACCGACGAGGCCGTGGCGCGGACCCTGGCCCTCTCGGTGCGGAGCGTGCAGCGGATGATGGCATCCATCACGGACCGGCTGGAAGCGTCGAGTCGCTTCCAGGCCGGTGTCGAGTCCTGCCGGCGCGGTTGGGTCTGACCCCGATCCCGACTACGGTGCGGGCGTGCGCGGTCACGGTCTCGGTCGGCAGTCGCGACCGCCCGGCGCGCTGCGACTTCTGGCGACAGCCCGGGTCGACCGGTGCGCAGTGCATCCGGTCATGAAATTTCCGGGGCGACCGGGCCCCGCGGTGTGTGCACCCGTGTCCGGGGCCCGGCGAGGGCCCCGGATTCGCTAGCCGCGCAGGTAGGCGAGGACCGCGAGGACCCGGCGATGCTGCTCCTCGTCCGGCGGCAGTCGCAGCTTGGTGAAGATGTTCCGGACGTGTTTCTCCACCGCGCCGTCGCTGACCACCAGCGCCCGGGCGATGGCGGTGTTCGAGCGACCCTCGGCCATCAGCCCGAGCACCTCCCGCTCCCGTGGGGTCAGCTCCCGCAGCGGGTCGTCCCGGCGGCGCCGGACGAGCAGCTGGCCGACCACCTCCGGGTCGAGCACGGTGCCGCCGGAGGCGACCCGGCGCAGCGCGTCGAGGAACTCGTCGATCGCCGCCACCCGGTCCTTGAGCAGGTAGCCGATGCCACCGCCCCCGGCACCACCGCTGGGCTTGACGGTGGCGAGCAGGTCGTCGGCGTACGACACCTCGACGTACTGGGAAAGGACCAGGATCGGGGTACGCGGCACCCGCTGCCGGGCCTCCACCGCCGCCCGCAGCCCCTCGTCGGTGTGCGAGGGCGGCATCCGGACGTCCACGATCGAGACGTCCGGCCGGTGCGCGACGATGGCGTCGACGAGTGCCGTGCCGTCGCCGACCGCGGCCAGCACATCGTGTCCGTGCTCGGTCAGCAACCGGACCAGCCCCTCGCGGAGCAGGACGGCGTCGTCGGCGATAACTACCCGCATGACGTCGTTGTCTACCACTGCCGGCCTCTCGGACGGGTGCCGGGGCGGCTCAGCACGGCAGTTCGGCCCGGATCTCGGTCGGTCCGCCGGGCGGGCTGAGCACGCTGAGGGTGCCGTCGTTGGCGCGTACCCGGTCGGCGAGGCCGGCCAGGCCGTGTCCCTTGGACAGGTGCGCCCCGCCCTCGCCGTCGTCGATCACCACGATCCGCAGTGCCCGATCCTCGCGGGTCACCGTCAACCAGCACTCGGTGGCCCGGCTGTGCTTGGCGACGTTCGTGAGCGCCTCGGCCACCACGAAGTAGGCCGTCGACTCGACAGCCGGGTCCGGGCGGCCCTCCCGGGTGCCGAGCCGCGGGTCGACGGCTAGCTCGACCGGGATCAGCCCGCGCCCGGCGAGTGCGGCCAGGGCGCTGGGCAGGCCCCGGTCGACCAGGATCGGCGGGGCGATGCCCCGGGACAGCGCGCGCAGTTCGGCCAGGGTGTCGCGGGTCTGGGCCAGCGCCTCGCCGAGGGTCTGCCGGGCGGCTTCCGGGTCCGAGTCGAGCTGCTGCTGAGCCCGGCTCAGGTCCATGGCCAGCCGGACCAGCCGCTGCTGCGGCCCGTCGTGGATGTCCCGTTCGAGCCGGCGCAGCGCGGTGGCCTCGGCGGAGACGGCGGCCCGCTTCTGCTCCTCCAGCACGGTGATCCGGTTGCGCATCTCCGCCACCCCGGTGAGCAGCGCGCGGCCGAGCGAGGCTTGCAGCAGGGCACAGCCCCGGACCACCAGCGGCAGGGTGATCAGGAAGAAGACTCCGAGCGCGGTGTTCAGCCCGATCCGGGCGGCGGCGCTGTCGCCCAGCCCGAGCAGCTCGTGCAGGCCCTGGTCGCCGGGGACCTGCGGGATCGCCCAGTCGTACGCCCAGTAGAAGCTGCCGCCGATCGCGCAGGCCCACCAGACGACGGTGGTGACGAAGGTGCCGACCGCCGCCACCAGCCTGATCCAGCCGTGTGCGAGGTCGAGCCAGGACTGGGCGTCGGCGATCGGCACGAAGATCCGCCGCCAGGCGCTGGCTCCGGGCTCGGCGGTGCGGTAGCGGGGGCGTATCCGGGGCTGCCGGAGCACCGCCGGCATCCGCAGCCGTTCGATGTCGGCGAAGCCACGGGCGGCGTAGAGGGTGCCGGTCAGGATCGGCAGCCCGGTCACCGTCACCGCCAGCCCGGCGCTGAGCGCGACTCCGACGACCAGTACGACGAAGCTCGCCACGGCGAGGGGGAGGCTGAGTACGACGTAGCCGGAGTCGATGGCGAGCTGGCGCAGCATGCCCCTGCCGGCGCCCGGTTCGGCGCCGGCGGTCAGGCCGTTGGCGGTGGTCGTGGTCATGTTCTCGACGCTAGGCATCGGCGCGGTCGGTCCCCATCCCATCGGCTGGTCTCTTCACGGTAGGGCTGTCCCCACCCGGCGGGGAAATCCGCGCGCCGCACCCGGCGGTGCTGGCCCACCCGCACCCGGCGGTGCTGGCCGACACGCGCACGCCGATCCTGGCGGAGGCGACCCGCGCACCCCACGACCGGCCGGCGGGCTTGGCCCCGAATGTAATGGTGGACTCGGGAAATCGACGGGGCTTCAGGATTGTCGATCTTGGCGAATGGGCGGGTCGATCGGCCGGCGTGGCTGCGGCGAGTTGGTGAGATAAGTCGGACTTAGGTAATAATCGCCGTGCCGGCTCCGGGCGGCCCGGAAACCGATCTTGTATGTGGAGGCGCAGGTGAGGCGTTATCGCGGTCTATCAAGATCGCGATTTGTGCGTGTCTTCACAAGCGCCTACTCTGTTAGTCCGACGAGCCCTGCTAGCACAGCCGGTCGTAGCGGTCGGCAGCGGGTGCACCGAAAAGACCTGCCGGTCCGGCTGGTCGAAGATCGCACGGCACGGAGTCGTATGAGTCAGCACCGCCCGATAGGCACGCCCGGCCGCGCCGGTGCCGTGCCGGCGCTTCCGGACCTCCCCGAGGCGACGGTCGCCCGGCTCCCGGAATACCTCCGTGCCCTGCACAATCTCGCCGAAACCGGCAACGACACGGTCTCCAGCGAGGAGCTCGCGGCAGCGGCCGGAGTCAACTCGGCCAAGCTGCGCAAGGACCTCTCCCAACTCGGGTCGTACGGCACCCGGGGGGTGGGCTACGACGTGGCCCTGTTGATCGACCAGATCGAGTTCGTGCTCGGGCTCACCCAGTGCCGGTCGGTCGCGCTGGTCGGTGTGGGTAATCTCGGTCACGCCCTCGCCGGGTACGCCGGCTTCACCGGTCGTGGTTTCCGGATCGCGGCGCTCTTCGACGCCGACCCGGCCCGGCTCGGCGAGGAGATCAGCGGGCTGACCGTCCGGCACATCGACGAGCTGCCCCGGGTGGCCGCCGAGGAGAGCATCGCGATCGGCGTGATCGCCACCCCGGCCACCGCCGCGCAGAGCGTCGCCGACCAGCTGGTCGCGGCCGGGGTGACAAGCATCCTCAACTTCGCGCCCTGCGTGCTGGCCGTCCCGGACGGGGTCGACGTGCGCAAGGTCGACCTCGCCATCGAGTTGCAGATCCTCTCCTTCCACGAGCACCGCAAGGCGGCCCTGACCGGCCTGCCCGCGACCACCGGGCCGGGGCTCGCCGGCTCGGGCGGCCCCGGGCTCACCGGCTCGGCCGGCGGACTGGGCACCCCGCACGGCGGCACCCTCGGCGGCGCCACCAACGGGCTGACCGCGCTGCCCGGCGGTCTGGCCGCCACCGGCACCACCGAGGCGACACCCACCGGGAAACTCCGGCCGACGAGTGCGGAGGCGGTCGGCTCATGAACCTGCTCGTCGTAGGTGCGTCGCACCGCACCGCTCCGGTCGCCATCCTGGAGCGGCTGGCCGTCGCCGGCACCGAGCTGCCGGAGATCCTGGCCCGGCTGCTCGCCCAGCCCTACGTCGGCGAGGCGGTGGTCGTCTCGACCTGCAACCGGGTCGAGGTCTACGCCGCCGCCACCGGCTTCCACGGCGGGCTCGGCGACATCTGCGCGGTGCTGGCCGGGCACGCCGGAGCCGTACCGGCCGAGCTGGCCAACCACCTCTACGTGCACTACGACGGCGCGGCGGTGGAGCACGCCTTCCGGGTCGCCGCCGGGCTGGACTCGATGGTGGTCGGCGAGGCGCAGATCCTCGGCCAGCTGCGCGACGCCTACCACGCGGCGAGCGAGGCCGAGGCGCCCGGCCGGCTGCTGCACGAGCTGATGCAGCAGGCCCTCCGGGTGGGCAAGCGGGCGCACGCCGAGACCGACATCGACCGGGCCGGACAGAACGTGGTCAGTGCCGCGCTCGACCTGGCCGCCCGGCACTTCGGCGGCGACATCGCGGGCCGCCCGGTGCTGGTGGTCGGGGCCGGCTCGATGGGCGCGCTGGCCGTGGCCACGCTCTCCCGGCTGGGCGCCGGCCCGGTGGGGATCAGCAACCGGGGTCACGACCGGGCACTCCGGCTCGCCGAGGCGTACGGCGCCACGGCGGTGCCGATCGCCGAACTCGCCACCGCCCTCTCCACAGTGGACATCGTAGTGGCCGCCACCGCGTCGATCGAGCCGGTCCTCACCCGGGCGACGGTCTCCCGGGCGTTGCGGGAGCGCGCCGCCGACCGGACCGACCCGCTGGTCCTGCTCGACCTCGCCGTGCCCCGGGACATCGAGCCGGCCGTCGCCGAGCTGCCCGGAGCGGTGGTGATCGACATCGACGGGCTGGCCGCGGCCCAGCCGATCGGCCCGGCCGCCACCGACACCGCTGCGGTGACCCAGATCGTCAGCTCCGAGGTCGAGTCCTTCCTCACCTGGCTGCGCGGCGCCGACGTCGCGCCGACCGTGGCCGCCCTGCGGGCCCGGGCCGACGAGGTGGTCGCCGCCGAGCTGCGCCGGCTCGCCCAGCGCCGGCCGGACCTCACCGACGACCAGCGTGCCGAGGTGAGCCACGCGGTGCACCGGGTGGTGCAGCGGCTGCTGCACTCGCCGACGGTGCGGGTCCGGCAACTCGCCGCCGAGCCCGGCGGCGACCAGTACGCCGCCCTGCTCCGGGAACTCTTCGACCTGGAGGTGCCGGTCACCTCGCAGGCGGACACCGTGCCGGAGCTCGCCGCCGCCGAGCTGGCCGGAGTACCGGCCGGCAACCGGTTGACCGGGCTGGCCGGGTTGCCCGGCCTCGGTGACCTGCCGGCGATCGACGGCCAGGCCGACCTCGGCGCCGGAGCGGCCCTGCGCGCCCAGGTGCCCCGACAGCAGTCCGGAGGAGAACGATGAGCGAGCGGAGCGGCACGAGCGTGCTGCGGCTCGGCACCCGGGGCAGCGCACTCGCGCTCGCCCAGTCCCGGACGATCGCCGAGGCGGTGACGGCGACCACCGGCCGCCCGGTCGAACTGGTCGAGATCGTCACGGCCGGCGACCGGTCCAGCGCCCCGGTGCACCGGCTGGGTGTCGGGGTCTTCGTCTCGGCGCTGCGCGACGCGCTGGTCGCCGGAGAGATCGACTTCGCGGTGCACTGCTACAAGGACCTGCCGACGGCCGTTCCGGCCGGGCTGCACATCGCGGCGACACCGCCCCGGGAGGACCCGCGCGACGCGCTGGTCGCCAGCCACGGCCGTACCCTGGCCGAACTGCCCCCCGGCGCCACCGTCGGCACCGGTGCGCTGCGCCGGATCGCCCAGTTGCACGCGCTCGGGCTCCAGCTCACGGTGGTGCCGATCCGCGGCAACGTGGACACCCGGATGGGCCGGGTGCACGGCCCGGAGGCCGATCTCGACGCGGTGGTGCTGGCCCGGGCCGGGCTGCTCCGGCTGGGCCGGGCCGACGAGATCAGCGAAACCCTCGACCCGATGCTGATGCTGCCGGCACCCGCCCAGGGCGCGCTGGCCCTGGAGTGCCGGGTCGACGACGCCGAGCTGGTCGAACTGCTCGGCGTGCTCGACCATGCACCGACCCGGGCCGCGGTCACCGCGGAACGGGCGTTTCTGGCCACCCTGGAGGCCGGGTGCAGCGCGCCGGTCGCCGGGTACGCCGAAGTCGCCGAGGGCGACGACGGCGAGGAGATCTACCTGCGCGGTGCGGTGATCAGCCCGGACGGCACCCGTGACATCCGGCTGTCCCGCACCGGTACGCCCGCCGAGGCGACGGAGATCGGCAAGGCACTCGCCGCCGAACTCCTCGACCTCGGCGCCGACTCGATCCTCGGGGCGCCTAAGGAATCCGGCGCGAGGACCCAGCATCTTGGAGCTACAGAATGATCGGCACCCGTAAGCCCGCAGGTCGCATCGCGTTCGTCGGGGCGGGACCCGGCGACCCCGGCCTGCTGACCCGCCGGGCGCACGACGCACTCGTCGACGCCGACCAGGTGGTGTACGACCGCAGCGTTCCCGAGGCCCTGCTGACCGTGGTCAGGGCCGAGGCCAAGCAGGACGCGCAGTTCACCCCGGCCGAGGGGGCGCCGGGTGACGTGGCCAAGGTGCTGCTCTCGGCGGCCCGGTCCGGCCTGGCCGCCGTACACCTCGTCGCGGGTGACCCGTTCGGGCACGACGCGGTGGTCAAGGAGGTGCAGGCGGTGGCGCGTACCGCCGTGCACTTCGAGGTGGTGCCGGGGGTCGGCCAGGCCGAAGGGGTGGCCACCTACGCCGGGGTGCCGCTGTCCGGGGTACGCACCGCCGCCGACGTGGACGACGTCACCGCGATGGACTTCGAGGCGCTGGCGGCGGCGGTCGCCCGTGGCTCGCTCGCCCTGGCGGTGGACGCCGGTGACCTGGCCGCGATCCGGGACGGGCTGCTGGCCGCCGGGGTGGACGGCACCACCGCGGTCGCGGTGACCGGCGACGGCACCGGCGAGACGCAATACACCACCACCTCGACGGTGGACAGCTTCGTCGCCGCCGCGCTCGGCTTCACCGGCCGGGTGGTGCTCACCCTCGGTGTCGGCGTCCCGCACCGGGACAAGCTCAGCTGGTGGGAGAACCGTCCGCTGTACGGCTGGAAGGTGCTGGTGCCGCGCACCAAGGAGCAGGCCGGGGTGATGAGCGCCCGGCTGCGCGAGTACGGCGCCATCCCGTGCGAGGTGCCGACGATCGCGGTCGAGCCGCCGCGTACCCCGGCCCAGATGGAGCGGGCGGTCAAGGGCCTGGTCGACGGCAGGTACGCCTGGGTGATCTTCACTTCGGTGAACGCCGTACGCGCGGTCTGGGAGAAGTTCGCCGAGCACGGCCTGGACGCCCGGCACTTCGGCGGCGTCAAGATCGCCTGTATCGGCGAGGCCACCGCCGAGGCGGTCCGCGCCTTCGGCATCCAGCCGGAGCTGATCCCGTCCGGGGAGCAGTCCTCGGAGGGGCTGCTCGCCGAGTTCTCCCCGCACGACGAGATCCTCGACCCGGTCGGCCGGGTGCTGCTGCCCCGCGCCGACATCGCCACCGAGACGCTGGCCGCCGGGCTGACCGAGCGCGGCTGGGAGGTCGACGACGTGACCGCCTACCGGACGGTGCGGGCGGCCCCGCCGCCGGCCGAGATCCGGGACGCGATCAAGTCCGGTGGCTTCGACGCGGTGCTCTTCACCTCCTCCTCGACCGTGCGCAACCTGGTCGGCATCGCCGGCAAGCCACACGCCCGGACGGTGGTCGCGGTGATCGGCCCGAAGACGGCGGAGACCGCAGGCGAGTTCGGCCTGCGGGTGGACGCCCAGCCGGCGCACGCCTCGGTGCCGGACCTGGTCGAGGCGCTGGCGTCGTACGCGGTGGAGCTGCGGGAGAAGCTGGCCGCGATGCCGGCGAAGCAGCGCCGGGGCTCGAAGGTGCAGGGCCCGACCGCGCTGCGGTTCCGGTAGCCTCGGTCGGATACGCGAACCGAGCCGATGTCGGATTCGCGAGACTGACCGCTGTCGGATTCGCGAAACGCGAACCACTGTGAGGCACGCTCGGTTCTGAGGCACCATCGGTGCTGGGGCCGTCGGCGGCACGGGGCCGTCGCGGCAGGGTCCGTCGGCGACACTGGGCCGGCACGGACCCGAACGACCCGGGGGGACACCCGGGTCGCGTGCCGGCCGGTCGGCCGGAAGGAGTGACGATGTCGTACCCCGAGATCCGTCCGCGCCGGCTGCGCCGGTCCCCGGCGGTCCGCCGGCTGGTCGAGGAGACCCGGCTCGCCCCGGCGGACCTGGTGCTGCCGATGTTCGTCAAGGAGGGGCTGGCCGAGCCCCGGCCGATCGCCTCGATGCCGGGCGTGCTCCAGCACTCCCGGGAGTCGCTGCGCAAGGCGGCGGCCGAGGCCGTGCACGCCGGCATCGGCGGGATCATGCTCTTCGGGGTGCCGCTGCACAAGGACGAGGCGGGTTCCGGTGGCACCGACCCGGACGGCATCCTCAACGTGGCGATCCGGGACGTGGTCGCCGAGGTCGGCGACGCCACCGTGGTGATGAGCGACCTCTGCCTCGACGAGTTCACCTCGCACGGGCACTGCGGACTGCTCGCCCCGGACGGCACCGTCGACAACGACGCCACGCTCGCCGCGTACGCCGAGCTGGGGGTGGCGCAGGCCGAGGCCGGGGCGCACCTGGTCGGGACGTCCGGAATGATGGACGGCCAGGTCGGGGTGGTCCGCAGGGCGCTGGACGCCGCCGGGCACACCGACACCGGCATCCTGGCGTACGCGGTGAAGTACGCCTCCGCGTTCTACGGCCCGTTCCGGGAGGCGGTGGAGTCGTCGTTGCGGGGGGACCGCCGCACCTACCAGCAGGACCCGGCCAACCTGCGGGAGTCCCTCCGGGAGGTACGCCTCGACGTCGCCGAGGGCGCCGACATGGTGATGGTGAAGCCCGCCCTGCCGTACCTCGACGTGCTGGCCGCGGTCCGGGCCGAGGTGGACGTACCGGTCGCCGCGTACCAGATCTCCGGGGAGTACTCGATGGTCGAGCTGGCCGCCGCGAACGGCTGGATCGACCGGGAGCGGGCGATGCTGGAGACGTTGACCTCGATCCGCCGGGCCGGTGCCCAGGTCATCCTCACCTACTGGGCCGTCGAGGCGGCCCGGATGCTCCGCGAGCGCCGCCACCAGGAGGTCGCCCAGTTCAGCCCGACCCGGTACGCCCCGCCCGCCGGGTTGTCCAGCCCGCGGACCCGGTCCCAGCGGGCGTAGGCGCGGGTCGTCGCCTCGTCGGTCGCCTCCCGGGCCAGCGCGTCGTCGCGGAGGCTCAGCGCCAGCGCCCGGTAGACCCGGTCGCTGTACGCCCGGTAGAACGCGTCGAACGGCTCGGCCGCGACCTGACCGGCCGGAACGCCTACGCCTACCGGATCGCTGGCCACTGCTTCCATGTCCGGTACACGCGCTGCCCGGACCGGACGTTCCCTCCGACCCCGCTGGGTTGCGCTGGCGGCCCGGCTGACCAGACGAGCGGCCCGGCGGCGGAGCGGGGGTAGTCGGCGCGGAGACTGTCGAGCTGGGTGCACAGGCGGGGCACGGCGGCCGGGGTTGCGGAGCGGGGGTGGTCGGCGCGGAGACTGTCGAGCTGGGTGCACAGGCGGGGCACGGCGGCCGGGGTCGCCGGCGTGGTGATGCGGTTCGGGTCGACCGGCGGGTGGGCGGGACCGGGGTTCGGGCAGGCCGGGAGGGTGGGCGCACAGGCGGGGCAGCTCGACAGTCTCACTGGCGACTATCCCGACCCGCACCCGACCCGACGTCAGATCGCCGGCTCGAAAATCTCTGGCAGCGCCGGGTTAGCCGATCAGCCCGCAAGACAGGGCACTAGTTGGCGCCGTCCAGCCGGTGCGCCAGCTCGGCCACGTCGACGCCGTACTCGTACCACTCCCGGTCGGCCTGGAAGCCGAGGTCGGCGTTGACCGCCCGCATCGCGTCGTTGGTCCGGGCGTTCCAGGTCTGCACCTCGGAAACCTTGGGCTCGGCCGAACGCAGCTCGAAGAGCATCCGCGCCTTCATCGCCCGGTCGATGCCGAAGCCCTGGTGCTCCCGGCCGACGATGGTGTCCCACTGGTCGGCCCGGGTCGGGTGGTGGGCCGGCACGACGACCTCGGTCAGCCCGGCCACCACACCGGTCTTCTCCTCGACCGCGAGCACGATGTAGGGCTTCATCCCACGCCGGTGCAGACAGTTGAGGCTGTCCCGCAGGCGCTGCGGGTCGTGCGAACTCGGCCGCAGGTCCAGGTCGCCGTCGTCGACGTCGCGGGTTTCGGCCTTCGCCATCGCGTACGGCTCGATAAGGTCCTCCGGCGGGCCGCCGGGGCAGAACTCCAGCCGGTATCCGGGGCCGATTCCCTGGGCCATCTCGCCGAGCGCGGTCCAGTCCACCGTGCCGAGTCGCAGTACGCTGCGGTCCTCCTCGTACTCCCGGGCGAAGCCGAGCGCCTCGTAGAACCCGACCGCGGGCGTGTCGCCGATGACCTCGACACCCATCGACCGGAAGCCCTCCTGATAGGTGCGGCGGGCCGCCGTGGCGATCAACTTCCGGCCGACCCCGCGGCGCCGGGCCGCCGGGTGCACCATCACCTCCAGCACCCCGATGTCACCGAGCAGGAGTACGTGGGTGTGCCCGAGGATGCGCCCCGGCTGCCCGTCGGCCGAGGGCTCGTCCTGGATGATCCAGGAGATGCGGCGTTCGCCGGGCATCACCTCGCAGAGGTACTCCCGGAGCATGCCGTTCTCCCACAGAGGGTCCTCCGGCAGGTCGGCCGCGAAAACCGCGTTGATCGCGTCCAGGAAGGACTCGATCTCCGCGGCCGGGGCGGTCCTGGGATCCCACTCGCGCACCATCACGCGTCTAGCTTGCCGTCAACCGCAGTCTGGCGAAAGTGCCCAGTTCTCCAATGTGTCGAGCACATTACGCTAAGTCCTACTGTCCGTGCCGTACCTGTTGGCGGTCTCGAACACCGATTGCGCATATGGCCGCACGTCATTGTAGGAAAGGATGGCGCTCCACCAGTCGGCGGCGACCGACAGGTTGCGGCCTCCCTTGCACAGATAGTTACCGGCCGCCAGAGCCGCGTCGTCGATGCTGTGCGGGTTCTCCACGCCGTCACCGTCGGCGTCGGCCCCGATCTCCGCCCAGGTGGTCGGGATGAACTGCATCGGCCCGACCGCGCGGTCGTAGGTGGCGTCCCGGTCGAGCCGGCCGTCCTCGGTGTCCATGATCCGCATCCGACCGCCGTTGCCGTCCAGCGGCAGGCCGATGATCTCGGGTGCGGCGACCCCGTTCGGGCCGAGGACCGCCCCGTTCGCCCGCCCGTGCGACGACTCGACGTGCCCGATCGCGGCCAGCGTGGTCCAGCGAAGCTGGCAGCTGGGCGTGGTCTGCCCGACCCGCATCTCCGCGTAGCCGTACGCCTGGAGGGCGGTGGGTGAGATCCCGACCCGGGGCCCGACCTGCGCCGCCCAGCCGGCGAGTACGTCCGACGGACGGCCACCGGTCGCGTTCCACGGCGGCGCCGGCACGCTCGGCGTGCCGAACGACGGCGGGCTCGGCAGCCCCGACGGCAGCCCGCCGGGCGCGACCGGGAACCCCTCCAGGCTGGGCGAAGCCGGTGGTGGAGTCGTCTCGGCACCCGGCTGCGCCGACCCGGCCTGGCGCGCGGTGGCCGGGAGCAGGAAGGCTCCCGCCGCGCCGGTCGTCGCGACCAGGGCGAAGAGCAGCAGCGCCGGCAGGGTCAGCCGACCGCTCGGCCGCTTCGACCAGGCGCGGACCGCCCCGGGCGACGGCCAGCGGGCGACCGCGTGCGCGAACCGGACCCGGATCCGCCGGTTCCGTCGGGCCGGCGCGGTCGCCGGTGTGTCGAGGTCGATGACCGTCTCGTCCGGTTTGCCCGCCGGCCTTTCCGCTGGCTTCTCCACGACCGGCCCGCTCGCCGTGCTCGCGGCGTCCGGTCGTGCCGCGCCGGCCGCCGTCGGCTCGGTGTCTGCCGTCTCCGGTTCTGTGGTGCCGGCTGTCTCCGGCCTGCTGTCTGCCGTCTTCGGCTCCGGCGCGTCGGCTGCCGCCGGGCGGGCCTCGGCCGGGGCCGGTCCTGCCGTGCCCGGGGCATCCGGGGTGGCGTCGGCCGGGGGCAGGTCCGAGGTGCCGGCGGCGGTGGAGCCGGCGTCGGCCGGGTCCAACTTCTCGGCTCGGGTCTCGACCGGCTCGGGAGCGGGGTGGGCCGGCGCGTCGGGCTCGCGGCGTGGGCGGGGCACGGCGGCCGATGGTGAACCGGAGTCGGGATCCGGAGCGGCACCCGAGCTGGCCAGTGGCCCGTCGAAGACCGGCGCCGCAGGCCGCAGTGGTCGAGTCGTAGAAGTCTCCTCGCGCTCCGCCACCCGTCGAGTATTACCCATGGACCGTCGAACGTCAGGTCTGGTCGTACGCTGTTGGTATGCCCCGGTACGAGTTCCGCTGCCGCGCCTGCGGCGACACCTTCGAAATCGACCGGCCGATGGCCGAGGCCTCGGCTCCGGCGTCCTGCCCGCAGGGGCACGACGACACGGTCAAGCTACTGTCCACGGTGGCGTTCACCGGTCGTGGCGCGGGGGGTTCCGCCCCGCCGCCGGTCGCGCCGAGCGGCGGCGGCTGCTGCGGCGGGAGTTGCGGCTGCTGAGGCCGTAACCCAACTGTCCGGACCCGGCCCCCTCCGTCCCGGACAGCGTCGGTTCGGTGAGGACGGTTCGCGACCGTGATGTCGGTTTCGTGGCACAGTCCCCGGTTAGCACCTTGGTACGGTGTCGCGCCGTCCGTTCCTACGATGGGCCAGCCCGTAAATATGCGGAAGCATGAACGCGACTTCCAGGGGGCGGGAGGTTCCAGGCATGTCAGCACGGATCCACCTGCCGAGCGGGTTGGTGACATTCATGTTCACCGACATCGAGGGGTCCACCCGGCTGGCCCAGATGCTCGGTTCGGGCTATCGGCCGGTGCTGAGCGAGCACCGGCGCCTGCTGCGGGCGACGCTGGCCGCGAGTGACGGGACGGAGCTCTTTACCGAGGGCGACTCGTTCTTCGTCGCGTTCGGCGACGCCTCGTCCGCACTGGACGCGTCACTTGCCGCCCAGCGGGCACTCAACAACCACGAGTGGCCGACCCCGGAGGCCACCCCAAAGGTCAGGATGGGGCTGCACACCGGGCACGCGGAACCCCGCGACGGCGAGTACGCCAGCGCCGAGGTGCACCGGGCCGCCCGGATCGCCGCTGCCGCGCACGGCGGCCAGGTGCTCTGCTCCGGCGCGACCGCCAAGCACGCCGCACCGCTGCCGCCGGGCGCCTCCCTGCTCGACCTCGGGCTGCACCGGCTGCGCGGCTTCGACGACCGGGAGAGGCTCTTCCAGCTCGTCGCACCGGGGCTGGAGCGGCAGTTCCCCCGGCCCCGGACGGCCGACGCGATCCCGCACAACCTGCCGACCCAGGTCACCTCGTTCGTCGGCCGGCGGGCCGAGCGGGAGGAGCTGGACCAGCTCATCGACACGCACCGGCTGGTGACGGTGGTCGGTGCGGGCGGGGCCGGCAAGACCAGGCTGGCGGTCGAGTTGGCCGGCGGCGTGGTCGAGTCGTACCCGGACGGGGTCTGGTTCGTCGACATCGCCACCGTGACCGACCCCGGGCTGGTCGCCTTCGCGATCGCCGCGGTCCTCGGGCTGCGGCCGGAGCCGGGCCGGCCGATGCTGGAGACGCTCGTCGAGTTCGCCGCCTCCCGGCGGATGATCGTGGTGCTCGACACCTGTGACGCCCAGCCGGCCGCCTGCGCCGAGGTCATCTCGCGACTGCTGGCCGGCGGCAGCGGCGTACGCGTCCTCGCCACCAGCCGGGAGTCGCTCGGGCTGCCCGGCGAGGTGATCTGGCGGATCCCGCCGCTCTCCGTCGACCCGGCGCCCGGCGGCGGGCCGAGCGAGGCGGTGACCCTGCTGCTCGACCGGACCGCCGCGGCCCGGGGTGGGCGCCGGTCCGGCCCGGCCGAGTCGGCCGACCTGCAACGGGTGGTGACCCGGCTGGACGGGCTGCCGCTGGCGATCGAGCTGGCCGCCGCCCGGCTGCGGGTGCTCTCCGCCAGCCAGCTCGCCGAACGGCTGGACGACGTACTCGGCGCGCTGGACGCGGGGCGGGACGACGTGGAGCCTGCTCCGGTGCCGGCCCGGGGCTGGGTCGCCAACCAGCAGGACACCGTGGACCTGGCGGCGGCGGCCCGGGGGATGGCGCCACCGGTCGGCGCCCGCGCGGTGCAGCGGTCGGCCACCCAGCGGCACGTCACCATGCAGGCCACCGTCACCTGGTCGTACCGCACGCTCGGTCCCCGGGCCGCCCGGCTGCTGCGCTGGCTGGCGGTCTTCTCCGGCCCGGTGGACCTGGCCACCGTCGAGTGGCTGCTCAACGACGACCCGCTCGACCCGCTCTCCGTGCTCGTCGACAAGTCGATGATCCAGGCGGAGCCGAACGTCTCCGGCAGCACCTACCGGATGCTCGACCCGATCCGGGCGTACGCGGCCCGCCGGCTGGTCGACGCGGGCGAGGAGCAGACCGCCCGGGACCGGCACGTGGCCTGGTCGCTGCACGCGTTGCAGCGGACCTACCTGGGGCCGGACGAGCGGCCGGTCACCCTCTCCCTCTACGGGCTCGACCCGCTCGCCGACGAGCTGCGGGCCGCGCTGCGCTGGACGGTCACCGGTGGCAGCGCCCGGCAGGGGCTGCAACTGGCGAGTGGTCTCGACGAGTGGTGGCGGGAGCGCGGGCTGGCCCGGGAGGGGCGGCTGTGGCTGTTCCGGCTCTACGGCCGGATCGCCGAGACCGGCGAGCAGATCCCCGAGGCGGAGCTGGCGGCGGCGTACCACATGCACTCGCAGCATGCCGGCGCGGACGGTGAGTTCGCCGAGGAGTTGCGCTTCTCGCAGCGGGCCGAGTCGGCGGCCCGGCAGGCCGGCGACGCGGGCCTGCTGATCCGGGTACTCGCCGGCCGTGCCGCGCCGCTCATCGACATGGGACAGTTCGCCGAGGCGGAGCGGGTGTGCCGGAAGGTGATCGCCGAGGCCGAGACGGAGGGGGTGAACGGGGACGCGCTGCTCGCCGTCTACAGCCTGGCCGAGCTGCTCTGGCGCCGGGGTGCCCTGGACGAGGCGGCCGAGCTGCTCGGTGCGGCCCGGCCGGTGGAGGCGAGCCGGCCGACCGAGCGCGGCAAGCGCTCGGTGGACATGCTGCTCGGCATGGTGGCGCTGGCCCGGGGTGACCTGGTCGCCGCGCACGACCACCTGGTCGTCGCGCTGCGCTCCCGGATGAGCTACGGCTATCTGGCCCGGGCCTGTGACACGGTGAACGCGATAGCGGTGCGCTGCGCCGGCGGCAGGGACCCGAGAGCGGCGGCGCGACTTTTCGGCGCGGCCCAGCTCACCCGCTCGGCGATGCGCTGTACTCCGGGTACGTTCGGCGCATATTGGATCCAGGAGCAGGCCTCGCTGCGGGCACTGATGGGGGACGAAGCGTTCGACACCGCGTACGCGGCGGGGGCCGAGCTGACGCTGGAGGAGGCGGCTGCGGTCGCCCTCGACGTCGACCACCCCGACCTGGCCGCCGACTCGATCCGGTTTTCGCACGTCGAACCCCCGGCCCAGCGATCGCGCCCCCGGCAACCGGTCGACGACGAGGTCTGAGAGCACCTGCCTGACCGGACCGGCCCCAACCTTAGTGTCCGATGGGATGGCCGACCTCGACGCCGATGGCGAACCCCTGGCCGGGGCGAGGGCATTCCGGATCACCGGTCGCGTCGATGTTCACAGGCATAGGGAAACATCGACGCGACCGGCGTCCGCACCGATCAGCAGGCGCGAAGGTTCCGAACCGCCCACCTATCGATGTCTTGACCCGCGATATCCGGCATCGCCCATTCCTGGTTCTTGACGGTCTTCTTGTAGACCCACAAGGAACCATTCCAGGCGTATGCCTCAGCGCAGTACCCTGGGCCGATGTAGATGGACCAGACGTTTGGCCAGCACCAGGGCGAGGTCCGTGCGCTGATGTGGCGGCAATACTCGGTCGTAGTATCCGGGAGCTGTGTACTTTTGCACTCCAATTCCGAGATGGGTTTCATTAGAGACGTAGGAATAAGGTCTGAGTATTATGCAATCCGCATGTTGGCCTGACGCCGCGCCCGCTTCCGATGCTGGCAACCGCGTATCGCTACTTGGTGCAGCGGTCGCGGGTACACCTATTGACATGATGGCGGCTGCAAGTGAAACGAGTACCGCCAGGCGTTCGACGACTTCACCTTGCTCCTTCCGTGGGGTCATCCAGTGATGCGGGCATCCGCGCAACCACCGGGGTTCGGTAATTGATCGGAGGAGTCTACGGCGATTTCACTCTCGTGGATTTCTTTTGGCTCCAGACTTTCATCAAGGGCTGTCCAAGTGGTGGACCGAGAGAGTGCGGGAGCCTTCTTGGCGCTAGCCCGGGACGCGCCCCCGAGGGGGTGGGCTCTGCGAAGGAGACCCCGCGTGTTCCGCATCCTGCCCCCTCTGCTTGTGCAGGGACGTGGTCGGAGTCTTCGGAGGCTAGACACGCTGAGCTTCAGCCCGGCTTCCAAGGGTCGGGTGGTGACTCTCGGTGAGGCGCGGTCAGCAGGTCAGCGTGCACGGCGGTCGCGGCGAAGGCGGCAGAGGGCCCGGCTCGTTGTCTGTCGCGGCGGGCTGCCGGCGGGCGCGGCAACGGGTTCGGACCGGCTTCGACGAGGTTCAGTACCGAGTTCGAGTGAAGGTCAGCCATCCGGTGTCATTGCGCACGACGCACAGTTGCCTCGCAGCCGCCCGTTACCTCATGATCGTGGTGCGTCCCCTCGTTGCGGCGGGTCAGAGCATGGTTGCCGGCGTGAGGGATGGGAGGGCGGCTGACGTGCGACGATGGTGACAACAGATCAGGCAGCCAATGGTCGGCTCGTATCACCGCGGCTCGTCGGCCGTGCTGACGAGCGGGCCCGGCTGATTGCGGCCGTGTCGTCACCGCCGGCCGTCGTGGTCGTGGAGGGCGAGGCAGGAGTCGGCAAGACGCGGCTCGTCGCCGAACTGCAGGACGATACTGTTCTCGCCGGCCGTTTGCTGGTTGTCGGTGGCTGCCGGCCCATCCGTGAGCCTTTCCCGCTCGGTCCCGTGCTGGAGGCGGTGCGGGGGCTGAGCGATCACCTGGCGCCGGGAGGTCTTTCGCCGGTGGCCGGCGCGCTGCGACCGCTGCTGCCCGAGCTCGCCGACCGGTTGCCGCCTCCGTTACCGCAGCTGGACGATCGGGCCGCCGAGCGCCATCGGGCGTTCCGCGGGATGGCGGCGTTGCTGAATTCGTCATGTCCCCTGGTTCTGGTCTTGGAGGATATGCACTGGGCTGACGAGCACACGCTGGACTTCGTCGGATATCTGCTCGGCGCCCCCCTGGCCGGACTGTCGATGGTGCTGACGTACCGGGCCGAGGAAGTGACACCGAAGGTGCGGGCGCTGACCGCTCGGCTGCCGTCCACCGTCACCCGCGAACGATTATCCCTCTCAACACTCCACGCCGAGCAGACCGGAGAGCTGGCGGCCGCGATCCTCGCGACCGAGCGCGTGTCGTCGGAGTTTGCGGAGTACCTGTGTGTCCGCTCGTCGGGTCTGCCGTTCGCGGTCGAGGAACTTCTCGCCCTCCTGCGGACGCGCGGCACCCTGGTGCCCACCGATGGTGGGTGGGCCCGCCCGCAGTTAGGCGAGCTGGACGTTCCGACCGGGGTACGGGACTCGGTGCTGGAACGGGTGAGTCGCCTGTCCGAGCCGGCTCGGACTATCGTGGAGGCCGCCGCCGTGTTGCAGCTTCCGGCGCCGGCGCGCGTGCTGGGCGAGGCTTGCGAGCTGGGTGGCGCACACGCCTCACGCGGACTGACCGAGGCGCTCAGTTCGGGCCTGTTGGACGAGCGGGACGACGGGGTGCGGTTCCGGCATGTGCTCGCCCTGCACGCCGTGTACGAGGACCTCGCGCTCAGCCGGCGGCAGGAGTTGCACGGCCGGGCGGCTACCGCGCTGGCCCGATGCGATCCGGTGCCGTTGGGACAGGTCGCGCACCACTGGCACCACGCAGGCCGGCTCACCGAATGGGTCGTGGCCGCCGAGCAGGCGGCCGACCAGGCTGCGGCGTTGGGTGATGACGAGCAGGCGGCGCGCCTGCTGGACGAGGTGCTCCGGCTCGCACCGGTGCGGGGCGTCCAACGAGGGCGCCTCGCCGTGAAACTGCTCGAGTCGGCCGCCGAGACGCTGTCCATCCCGGCCCGGGCCCACATCCAGGAGCTCATCGGCGATGTGCTGACCCGGGAAGCGGACCTGCCACCGCCGCTCCGGGGTGAGCTGTGGCTTCGGCTAGCGCTGCTGCTGGAGAGTGCCGGCGACAGCGATGCCGCGCAGCTGCACGCGTACGCCTCGGCAGTGGCCGGCCTGGACGATCGGCCGGAACTCCAGGCTTGGGCGATGATCGGGTTGGCGGTACCCAGGGCTGCTGGCAGGCCGCGGAAGGAATACCTGGCCTGGCTGGAGCGGGCAGAGCAGGTGGTGCCGCGCATCGAGGACCTGACCTCACGGGTCGCCATGCTGAGCAAGGTCGCCATGCTCCTCACCGCCGGCGGCGACTGGCGGTGGCGAGCCCTGGCCGACCAGATCCGGACCGAGACCGGTGGCGACCCTGGCAACAGCCCACAGGCGACCGCGTACTGGCTCGTGGCGCAGGAAGCATGCTATGCCGGCCACCACCTGCTCGCCGGGGAGCACCTCGGCACCGCTTCGGCCGGCGCGGCCCGGGTCGGCAGCGAGCGGGTGCAGATGCGGTGTCGGATTACGCAGATCATGCTCGACTATTGCACCGGTGCATGGGACGGTCTGGACGATCGGGCCGACACCCTGCGCGCCGAACTGATCGAGCATCCGCGTTTGCGGCGAGACGCGGATGTCGTCCGTGCTGGCTTGGCTGTGGCCCGCGGCGACCTCGATCGCGCGGCCGCCGGATACGACGAGCTCCTGCGGGGCCGGGGGCCAGCGGTCGACCTCGACGTGCTGCCGCTGATGTTGACCGGGTACCTGCGGACGAGCCTGGCTCGTAATGACATCGACGCCGCCGTGACCACCATGGAATCCGCCTTCTCCGGTTTCGAACACCACTGGGTCATACCTGGGGCCATGCGGGCGCTGCCGGCTGCGGTGCAGGTGATGCTGTCAGCCGGACGACACGACGCCGCCGTGGCAATGGTCGAGCGGTGGGCGGCGCACGCCGAGGGCCGGGACTCGCCGCTGGCGCCGGCGGCCCTGGGCCAGGCTCGGGGCCTGCTCGCGGCTGCCGCGGGCCGGTGGGAGATGGCCGGAGCGTACGCTGCCGAGGCGGCTGCCGCGTACGAGAAGTTGCTGTGCCGGTACGAGGCGGCGCAGGCACACGAGCAGGCCGCAGAGTACTGGTCGGAGGTCGGTGACCCGCGGGCCGAGCTGGCGTTACGAGCGGCGCTCGCGGGCTTCCGCGAACTGGAGGCGTCCTGGGATCTCGACCGCGCGGCTGGCCTGGCACGGCGGTACGGCGTGTCGCTGCCGGCCCGCCACCGTGGTGGGCGCCGCGGCTACGGTCCGGAACTGTCACCCCGCGAGCGGGAGGTGGCCGAGTTGGCCGCGACCGGGCGGACCAACCGTGAGATCGCCAGCCGGCTCTACCTATCCACGAAGACCGTCGACAAGCATGTCAGCGCCGTCCTGCGCAAGCTGAATCTGCCCACGCGTGCCGCGCTGGCCAGGCACGTCGCCGCGGCGTCCGGGTTAGATGGGGAATCCTTCCCATAGCTACCGGTGGGGCGCCGACCCCAGTCTGTCGACGTGTCCAGTGACGAACCCGCCCCCGAGCCCGCTGACTCCGTGTCCGCCGAACCTGAGGTGTCGAGGTCGGAACCCGTCGCGGTGCCGGAGCGCCGCCCTGACCCCGTGGCCGGGTCGGCTGGGCCCGCCCATCCAATACCGGCCGGGTGGGTCGAGGCGTGAGAGATGGCCGGAAGCCCCGAGCGATGGGAGACGACAGCACAATGCGTACGCACAGGAGTAGACCGGGCCATCCGGCCAGGTTGTGCCGCTGGCCGGGCGCTGTGGCCGCAGGTGTAACCGCCGTGGTCGTGTCGCTCGGCTTCCCGGCGGTCACTTCGACACCGGCACAGGCCGCGCCGAAGGGTCAGGACGCGGCCCAATCGGGTGGTCCGGGTGAGCAGCCGCAACAGGTCACCTTGGTCACCGGCGACCGGGTGGACCTGACCCGCGCCGCCAACGGCGGCTACACGGTCGATGTCGAGCCGGCTCCCCGGCGCGACGGCACGCCGGTCACGTTCCTTACCGACGCCGGGCCGGACGGAGTCTTCGTCCTGCCCAGCGACGCCCTGCCGGCTATCTGGGCGGGGCAGTTGGACCGCGGGCTGTTCCACGTGTCGTACCTGGTCGAGCACGGTTACGCCGATGCGGACTCGGACGCGTTGCCGGTGATCGTGACCTATCCGAAGCCGGCCGCCGCCGGCGCACGAGGCGCCGCGCCGACGGCCGCGAGTCTGGCTGCGCGGGCCGCCAAGCTCCCGGGTACTGTCCGCCCGGTTGGGCTCACCAGCATCTCCGGTGCCGGGGTGAAGGTGCCGAAGGCGGAAGCCGGCGCGTTCTGGCAGAGCCTGCGGTCCGGAGGGACGGCCAAGGCCCGGTCCGGCGCGGATGCGCCCGGTCTGACTGCCGAGGTGTCGAAGGTCTGGCTGGACGGGCGAGCCGACCTCGTGCTCGACGAGACCGTGCCGCTGATCGGTGCCCCGCAGGCGTGGGCCGCTGGTTACGACGGCAGCGGCGTGACCGTAGCGGTGCTGGACAGCGGAGCCGACCTGAACCACCCGGACCTGACCGGCAGAATCGCCGCCGCCGAGTCGTTCGTGGACGGGCTGCCGCCGCAGGACCAGCACGGCCACGGAACCCATGTCGCTTCCACGATCGCCGGCACAGGCGCCGCCTCGGAGGGCCGGTACAAGGGTGTGGCGCCGGGCGCCAAACTGGTCACCGGCCGGGTGTGCAACAACGGCGGATCGTGCGAGTACTCCGACATGATCGCCGGAATGGAGTGGGCCGCCCGGCAGATGAAGGCCGACGTGGTCTCTATGAGCCTCTCCGGCCCCGCGACCGACGGCACCGACCCGCTGAGCCTGGCCGTCAACGAACTGACCGCAAGCACCGGTGCGCTGTTCGTGATCGCGGCCGGCAACAAGGGCGCAGACCTGACCGTGGGTTCCCCGGCCGCGGCCGACGCTTCCCTGGCCGTGGCCGCGACCGACAAGAGCGACGGATTGGCAACTTTCTCCAGTCGCGGGCCGCGGATCGGCGACCTGGCGTTGAAGCCGGACATCGCCGCCCCCGGCGTCGACATCGCGGCCGCCCGGGCAGCTGGCACCACCATGGGCGAGCCGGTCGACGACTGGTACACGGTCGCGGACGGCACGTCGATGGCCACCCCGCACGTGTCGGGCGCGGCGGCGGTGCTGGCCCAGCGGCACCCGGAGTGGCAGGCGGGCGACCTGAAGGCAGCGCTCATGTCCGCCGCGAAGGACACCGCACACACCGTCTACCAGCAGGGTGCTGGCCGGCTCGACGTGGCCCGCGTGGTCACCCAGCAGGTCTACGCCACCACCCCGAACGTCGACTTCCGGAACATGCCCCTGCCCGGCGCCGGGCAGCCGCAGCCGGCACCGGTCACCCGGGAGGTGACCTACCGGAACCTGTCCGACCAGCCCGTGACCCTGTCACTCGCACCGAACCTCGCGGCTGCCGGCGGCACCGCCCCGCCGGCCGGTGTCCTGACGGTGGCGGAGACGGTCACCGTGCCGGCGGGCGGCACGGCCAGCACCACGGTCACATTGGACGTGGCGAAGCTGGGGGAAGGCAGGTTTACCGGCGCGGTGGTCGCCACCGCCGGTGCCACGCGGGTGACCACGCCGGTCGGCGTGACGCGCGAGCCTCCCCGCTACACCTTGACGATCCGTACGCTGGGCCGTGACGGTCAGCCGGCGTCGCCATGGGCACAGGACACCATCCGGCTCGACGGCCCGAAGCCCGGTCCCGTGCCCGGTGTCCAGCTTTCCGAACCCGGCGTCACCGTCACGCAGGTGCCGCCCGGCACCTACCACATCAACCAGACGGTCAACTGGGTCGACGCCGACTCTCGGATGAACACGGCGTTGCTGGGCCAACCGGAGCTGGTCGTCACGGGGAATACCGAAATCACCTTGGACCTGCGAAAGGCCCAAAAGGTCACGTTCAGTACACCTCGTCCGGCCGAACCGCTCAACAGCGACATCGCCATCAGCAACCAGCGCTCCGCGCCGACCGGTCAGACCTTCTCAGCGACACTGGGTGCCGGAGCCAACACCGGGCTGTGGGCCTTGCCGACCGACAACGTGAGTGTGGGCAAGTTCCGATTCGCGACTCAGGCACTGCTCGGGCAGGCGCCGACCACGCTGGCGGTACTCGGTGCGGGTCCCACCCTGCACCCGGTGACTCCCCGGCACACGATGGAGAGGGACCAGGTCCACCAGGGCGGATTGATACCGGTGCAGGACGGCTTTCCTGGCTGGACGCCGTTCACCGGAATACACGACCTTAAGCTCGTCGATGCCGGGACCGGTGCGCCCGAGGAACTGGTTGGCCTCGCGGTCAAGGGGAATCTGGCCCTGCTCGAGGCAGCCGCCGTCTACGCCAGCCCCTTCGGCGGATTGACATGCGGGGTGGACATTCTGCGACTCCGGGCCCTCCGGGACGCCGGTGCCGCTGGGGTCGTGGTGTTCCCGGCAGGCGACGCGGCTGGGTGCGGGCGTCCGTACATCCCCGTCCCGGTCGTGAAGGAGCCGTTCACCGCTTTGCAGAGTCTCGGCGTCGCCAACGTGCACCTGCCGAGGCGGGAGGGTCTGCAACTGCGGGACCGACTGGCCGCCGGGCAACTCACCCTGCGCGTGCAGGGCAGGCCGGAGACCGGCTACACGTACGCGCTCAAGCCGTACTCTGACGGCAGGGTGCCGGACTCGCTTCACTTCCGGTTCACCGGCTCGCAGCAGGCCCAGCTCGGGCAGGTCAGTCTGGACTTCCACGCCCCTTCCAGCCCCACCACGACGTTCGAGGACTACCACAGCGTCTTCAAGCTGGATGACATGGTGACCACGCCCTTGGCCCTGTCCGCCGGCGGGTCGGTGGCCTTCGTCGGCCCGCGCAGCCGGACCGAGTACTTCGGGCCGGTCTCCCGGACCGTGCTGCACTACCGCAACGTCGGCGGCCGCATCGGCGGTATAGCCCCCGAAGGCCAAGACAACCGATTCACCCGCATCAGCCCGCCAACTCTCTTCGTGCAGCCCGCGCAGTCTCGTGAGGTGTGGAGGGCGGTGCCGCTCGCTCCCGGTGCGTCGAACCCATCGCCGGAGGTGCTGCGGCTGTTCGGACCTGGAGCGCTCCAGGAACTCGGCCAATGCACGTTCTGCCGGCAGGCCGGCTACCTGTTCACTTACTTCAGACTGTTCACGGCGGGTGCGGCCGGCGGACAGGGGGAGGGAAACGGCACGTCGGCGGATCGCGAGGAGAACTTCCGCGACTTCGACGTCCGACTCTTCCGGGACGGCACCGAAATCCAGCCGGTCCCCGGGTTGCCCTGGGACCTGTTCCCCGTTCCGGCGGAGCCGGCGAAGTACCGGATGACCGCGCAGGGCAAGAAGACCGACGTGACGTGGACGTTCAGTTCCGCTGAACCGGTCCGTGACACCAGGCAGCCCGGATTCCCCTGTTTCCCCGAGGTTGTCATGGGCCGTACCGGACCGTGCGCCCAGGAGCAGGTGCTGTTTGCCAACTACGATCTGTCCGGCAGCCTGACCTCGGACAACACGGTGTTGGCGCCGGGCGTGCAGACGTTTACCGTACACGCCTACCACGCGCCTTCCACGGCGCCGATGCCGAGCATCGCCGGGCTGAACCTGTCGTACTCGTACGACGGCGGGAAGCGCTGGGTTCCGACCGTTGCCCTGCCGGTCGGCAACGGTAAGTACAAGATTGTTATCCTCCACCCAGCCGACCGGTTCCGCCCTTCCGACCAGGTGAGCCTCAAGGTCGTCGCCTGGGACAAGGCCGGGAACCGGATCGAGCAGGTCACTCAAGACGCGTTCACTCTGCGAGACCGGATCCTGTCCGGGCCCCGCGACAAGGGCGTCTGACCCGGCAGGGTGACCCATCGCGTAGGCCAGCGGAATCACCGGCTCCGCTGGCCTACGCGCGTCCCAGGCGACCGGTGGTGGCGACCGTGCCGCCCTCGCGGCGCATCGCATCTACCACCGCCCCACCAGGCCTTACGCCTCACGCCGCAGGCCTGAAGCGGGCATGGAGCCTGTTCGATCGTACTGTTTCTCGTCATCGATGCGCTTGGACCTGGCGTGTTCGTCGAAGGTGACGTCTCGGATCCAGTGCACGCTGTTCTCGATGGTCCAGTGTCCGCAGGCCCAGGCGGCGATCTCGGCGGGGCGGGCCTGGTGGGTGGGTAGGTCGGTGATCGCGTAGACGATCTCGCTGGTCCATTTCTTCGTGCCCAGGCATCGGTGTTTGCGGCGGATCCGCACGACCTGGCGGGCGTGGGGGAACAGCAGGTCGTCGACGGTGACGACCTGGACTTCGCGGATCTCGTGGCGGCCGTGTCCACGGGTGGTCTGCCGGTCCAGGACCGGTACCTGTTTCCAGGACAGGCGTCGTAGTTGGGCGGCGTGGTGGGCGCGCCGCTGTTCCCGCTCGCTGGGGCCTCCGGCGTCTGCGCGGCGGGCTCGGACCGGGTCAGGGTGGACAGGTACCCGTATCCGGCGGCGGCCAGTGCAACCGGATCGACCCGACTGTAGGCCTCGCGCAGGGTGCGTTGATCGCGCACACGCCGATCGCGGACAGGGTCGCCAGCCGGTACCGCACGCCGCGCATTGTCGCGGGGATCGGGTACCTGCCCCAGCCGATCCAGCAGCCCTTCCGGCTCGACCGGGGCGTCAGCAGGTGACGCACTCGGATCCGGACCACGGCGGGCACCAGGCCAGAGGCGTTCGAGGAGATGGGCGATGATGGCATAGCGGACACGGCACCCTTTAAGATTTTGAAGCGTCGAGAACTCCATGATCTATGGGTGTCGTGTTCGCCCTGGCCACGGGGTTCAACGCAGCAGGTTGCTTGTTGTTAGAGTCGCCCGTGCCCTTACAGACGATGAATCTGTCCGGCTCACCCGTGCTTCTTGTGCCCCGGACGCTGGCCGCATCCTGGCGTGGCTTCTACGTTGCCGCAGAGCCTGATGACGGCCTGCCCGATCTAGAGCTTGCCGAAGGGACCTCCTGGCAGATCGACGACACGGTCGACTTCGACCGCCCCTGCACCGACTATGACCGGCTCTGCGCGATGCTGCATGAAGACCCGTGCCTTGTCTCGATTGGCAACGGCCACGGAGTGGCCTTCGGGCCGGGACACGACCTTCTCGGCTGGTGCGACGAACACCAAGAGATCGTGGCAGGGGTGATGCCCGAGTCCCGCGACAGACTCGTCTGGCAGTACCAGTTCACCTGGCGCAATCCGGGCCCTGACCTGCTGCTGATGAACTCGTGCCGACATGGAGCCGATCCCGATACCAGCGACGGTGAGTGCTTCACGGTAAACCTCACGCCCGGACTTTACGAGGTTGCCACCGCCAAATCGGCGGGCCCATGGGCGGGTACCTTGTGTCGGTTCCAATCGAAGCAAGCCTAGACGGTCTGCCCCATCGCCACCCTGAAGACCGGGACGGTCATGGCCAAGCTACGCCAGTGGACAATCCCGGAACACTCCGGGGCCCTGCCTTCGACGGCGTACGAGATGATCCCGGCGAGCGCAGGCCAGGCTCGGAGGATGACCCGGAAAGGACGACTGATGGACGCTGCAATTGCTGAATGGCTTCGGCTAGAGGTAGGGCACCCGGAACCGTTCTGGGACGAGGAACTCGACAAGATTGTGACCTTTGGGGTCCGGCATGCCCGCAGCATCTCCGGACTTGAGCGCTGCCGGTCCCTCGAAGTCCTGGTTCTGTCCGGCTACGGCTGCGCTGACCTCCCAGATCTCAGCGGTTTTTCGGAACTCTCCAGTCTGAAGGTTGCCGACAGCGAACTCCGCGACATCGGGCCGGTCCGCACCGCACCATCGCTGCTCGTGCTGAACGTGGAACGCAGCCTCGTTACGGACATCTCCGTCACCCTGGAGTGTACGGAGCTGAGCTTGCTCGACGTCACCGGGAATCCGCTGTCCGACGTGTCATACCGGGAGGTCCTTCCTGAGCTGCGCGCCAAGGGCGTGGACGTGCACGCCTCGGACGAACTGGACTGGTCCCTCACCCGCGCGCTCCACGAGTCGGGCCTGCCGTTCGCCTTCTACCAGCACGCCGACGGACACCGCCTGTCCCGCCCCGGCCTAACCCACAGCGCCACCCCGGAGGCCGGCCACGTCGACATCACCCCGCAGGAACTGGCACACCTGCTGGCAACCAGTCCCGAGGAGATCGAGCCCCTCTTCGACGACCGCACCCGGATATCTGGCCGCCTCTGACCCGAATCCATGAGTACTGTTTGTTCGCCGCCGAGGTGGCTGTTGGCGGCGAGTAGTGCGGCCCACATCCAGATCGTGTTCGCCCCGCGGTTGCCGGAGGGCAGGTGGCGTAGGGCGGCGCCGTGTTTGGCGTCGCGAATGCGGTCTTCGATGTCGGTACGGTGGCGGTGCCACTGACCCGGCGCACGATGCAGGCCAGGCCGGGTGGCCAGCCGGCGGGCTGGTAGCGGGTGACGGCGACATCGGCGCCGGCCGTGCCGATCGCGGGGGTCCAGCCGGTCTCGGCGATGGGGTCGATCAGCCGCCACACTGCCTTGTTGCGGGTACGCCGATGGTGAAGTCGCAGTCCAGGTCGAGCAGGCACTGGGCGATCGCGGCCGAGAAGTAGCCGGTGTCGCCACCGGCTTGCGGCCGGCCGGTGACACCGGCGGCGCGCAGCACCCCGACCGCCCGGGTCAGCAGTTCGACCGTGCCGGGCCGGGGGTCCTCGTCCCCGGCGAGGAGGTCCGCCGACAGCACCAGCCGTGTCTCAGCACCGGACTTGCCGGGTGGGCTGCCTTTACGCCGGAGACGAGTTCAACCTGCCCAACAAGCCGGTGACGTGGCAGGGTCTCCTGAAAGCCGTAGGTCTGTCATAATGTCGGCCGTGAAGATCGCGTAATGTCGCGCTGGAGGGGGTCGGACGTGCCGGCGACGGCCAGCGAGGGCCCTGTCAGCTGTTTCTTCGCAGTCTGGTTGACAGCGTCTGCCGCCCAGCAGCTCTGCGGCGGAGTTAGAAACTTGACGTGAGGGTTGGGTATGACATCACGATCGGGCAACGGTCCCGGCGCGACTCGGCTGGGTGTGGATTTCGGCACGTCGAGCACGGTGGCGATGGTCGCGTCATCGGATGGCCGTTCTCGGCCGTTGCTGTTCGACGGGTCGCCGATCCTGCCGTCGGCGGTGTGTGGCCGGCCGGACGGTGAATTGCTTGTCGGTCGTGATGCGGTCAATGCCGCGCCGACGTTCCCGGACCGGTTCGATCCGCACCCCAAAAGGCGTATCGACGAGGGTGTGCTGTTGCTCGGTGACCGCGAGGTGCCGGTCGTCGACGCCATCGCCGCGGTGCTGCGTCGGGTGGTCGACGAGGCGCGGCGGGTGCTGGGTGGGCTGCCGGAGCGGGTGGTGCTGACTCATCCGGTGTCCTGGGGCGCCCGCCGTCGCGAGGTACTGGCGGGTGCCGCGGCCGCTGCCGGTATCGGTGGGGCCCGGCTGGTCGCCGAACCGGTCGCCGCCGGGCAATACCTGGTCGACGTGCTGGGCCAGCGCATCCCGATCGGGAGTAACCTGCTGGTCTACGATCTCGGCGCGGGTACCTTCGACGTGTCGGTGTTGCGACGGCTCGCCGACGGGTTCGAGGTCGTCGCGTCCCAGGGGCTCCCGGACGCTGGCGGGCTGGAGATCGACGCGGGGGTCATGTCGCATCTCGCCGCCAGTCTGGTTGGTCGTAATCCCCGCACGTGGGAGCGGCTGTCGGCGCCGGTCACGCCGGCCGACCGTCGACACCGCCAGCAGGCGTGGGACGCAATTCGCGCGGCGAAGGAGACACTGTCCCGGACCGGACACACCTTGATGCACCTGTCGGCCATCGACGACGATGTCCCACTCGGACGCGAACAACTCGACGCGCTGGCCCGCCCGGTCCTCGACCGTACGATCAGTACCGCCCGCGCGGTCCGGCTCGACGCCGGCATCCCCGCCGACGAGCAGGTCGCGGTCCTCCTGGTCGGTGGGGCCAGCCGGATGCCGCTGGTCGCGACCCTGATCACCCGATCGTTCGGCACCGCACCGACCGTTATCGAACAACCCGAACTCGTCGTCGCCGAGGGGGCGCTGACCGCCCTCCACGACACACCCGCCCCGGCAACCGGTCCTGCCCGGTTCATCAGCCACGCAATTGCCGGGCCGACACACGTGATCGCCGGGCCGACACAGGTGCTCCCGGTGCTGCAGGTGGGCCAGGAACAATCTCCGGGAACGTCCGGTGTGCCGGCCGGCGACCGCCGGGCAGGGCCGTCCATCAGCACGCTTCGAGATGTGATCCGGCGTCGCCGGCCCATGTGGATCGCGCTTGCCGCAGTTGTCGTCGCCGTCGCGCTCGCCACCGGGATCGGTTTGACACTGAACGGCAAGGGCGGCCTGCCCGCAGGCCTGTCTCTCGGGGTCGGTATCGGCGACGGCATAGGCGACCCAGATGGTCGTGGAACGGTTGCCCAGGAAGGGGACTCTCGGACGTCGCCGGGACCCAGCGCGTTGTCGCAGGATGGACACACGGCCGCGCCCGGCGGCACAGGCGGGCCATCCGTGACGCGGAATCCGTCCACACCACCCACCCAGCCATCGAAAGGCCCCGCGAACGACAACCCCACCGACGACGACCCGGCGAGTGATAACCCAGTGGTAGGCCCCGATCCCTTGCAGCACAGGACATGGCGATACCCGAATCCTCCTTATGCGTGCGCCGAAGCTGGAATGCGGGTGACGCGGACATCCGGAACGTCCACAGCATGGCCTCCGTTGGTCGCCACCGCATGTGCGGCAAGGAACAGCAACGGGAGCACCGGGGAAGTGGCGTGCAAAGCCAGCGCTGCCATCTGCGATGGCATCACTTTGCGGGCAACCTTCCGTCTGGTAATCCGACCATGCGGCGGCGGCTCAGCACTGGAGACGGTGCCACTGGGGCCCCGCGAGGAGACGGAGCGATTTTTACAGGTGCTGGCCTACGGCTATCCGAGCACCTTGATTGAGGCCGTTGTAACCGTGTCCCTGATGGAGGCCAAGGCCGAGGGGAGCGTCTGGAAAGCCGCCACGCCGGCCACCGTTACCAGTCCCTGCTTTGACCCTGTAAACCCGTGATGCGCGATCAGCGGCCTCCGTCCATCGCCCCACGGGGGATCCTTAACGCCCGCATCCGCAAGGCCGTCCGCGCCCGAGGGCACTTTCCCAACGAGCGAGCGGCACTCAAGTGCGTGTACATGGCCCTGATGAGCATCGACCCAACCGGCGCCGGGCGCCGCAGGTGGACCATGTCGTTAGAGGTCCTGCCTTGGTAGGGCAGAGGGAGAGCCGAGCCCCCGAATTCAGGGTGAAGGTCATGGAAGCGGTGTAGCTCCTGGATTGCAGCCGCGAAGAACTCCCCGGCGTATGGGGCGCGGAACGCTCAGATGGTGGCGGCGGGAACTAGGGAGACCCTCCCCGACCCCGTGTGCTGCGGATGCGTGCTGGAGCGTCGGGTCCTGTAACGGCCCACGCCGGGAAGTGGATCTCGTGTCGGGAGGGAGTCGCAGGCGGCCGTAGTACTGCTGGAGCCGAGCGGACAATATAACCGTGGGTGAGGGAACGGCCGCTACTTCGTCGTCAGCGCACCGACATCCGGCCGGGACCAGCCCGGCCGGATGCGGCAATAGTCAGATCCGGGAAAGCAACGGCCTGGCAGAGCACTGGGCCGAGCCGATGTTCTTCAACGTCAGTATCAGCTCCCGCTCTGCTGAGCCGTTGGAGTTGATGACCTGCCGGTAGTAGTGGCGCGTGATCTGCATCGTGCAGCCAAGCTCTACCGGCTCGACGTTGATGACGTGCGTGGCGGTCGTCGGGTTGGCGTTGTTCCAGGTGGTGGTTATCGATGAACCGGCGTTCAGAGTCCGCTGGGTCAGTCGGCTCTCCGTCGGGGTGACGCCCTTCAGGACGTCGGCCGAGCAGGCGATGTTCCCGATGTTCTGCACCTCGGCACGCAGGTAGACGGGCTGCGCCACGTCGCCCTGGGCGACCCGCTGATACCAGGTACGCAGCACCTTGAACCGGCAGTTGTTGGAGCTTGTGGCCCCGCTGGGAAGCAGGCCGATCAACCCCATGTCAAAGACTTGTCCGACCTGGGTGAGCTGAGTGGAAAAAGTCATGATCTCGGAGGGGTCCATGCCGCCGGTGGATCCGATGGTGCTTCCGCCGAGCGAGGAGAGGATGACGTTGGTCCCGCAGGCGATCGATCCGACGTTCTTGATCGTGAAGTGGAACTTGCGCTCGCCCGTGTTCAGCCGCTCGTACCACTCGTTGGTGACCTCGAACGCGCACACGGCCGAGGTGCTGGCTCCGACCGGGGACAAACCGACCTTGTACACGGCGCTGTGCGGGTTGGCGTTGTTCCAGACCCAGCTCGCCGAGGCGCCGGCCGATATGGTGCCGCTGAAGAAGTTGGTCTCGGTGGCGGCCTGGGCGGGAGTCGACATGACGATCGCGCTCGCGGGCACGGCGAGCACCGTGACCGCGAGCAGGCGCAGCAGTGTCGATGCCGCGCGCCGGCTGGAACGTTCGGGACTGTGGGGCATGCAGAGCCTCCCAAAATGCTCGGTTAAGAACATTTACACTGCTGGATATGCAGCCGGAGTAGTATCAAGGTGCCCGTCGCCGAGCGGCAATCGTCTATCCGACATCTCTAATTTCGGGATGACACACTGCCGCAACGAATAAGCCAGCCGCGCATCAATGTAGTCGAACTGCGCCATCACCGCGACATCGTCCATTATGGTCCCGAAACGGAAATGTACTGGTAGCCGTGGATACCGTCCTTTCAGGGCTCGCGCACGCACGGTATCTCATCGACAAGGGACATCCGTATCCGAGGCATAGGGAAAACCCCAGTCGACGGGCATGACGCGATGATCGAAACATCGTGGCCCCGGCTGGCCCGGCTGCGGATCGGGGGTTGTCCGGGATCCACCTGACGGGCAGGTGAATGCGGTATCAGGTAGTTTGCTGCTCTTCGGCTAGTTCTCGCCGTAATTGTTCGAGCACGGCAGTATCGGCTCCGAGGGCGGTGTGGCCCACTTGGCGGTCGATGTCGATGACGAGCTCCATCTCATCGATCGCCTCGTCGAGGTTGCCCTGATCACGATTGACCATCGCGACGTTGTATCGGGTGATGGCTTCACCCGCGCGGTCGCCGACTTCTCGTCGGATCGTTAGGGCTTGTCGGTAGTAGGTGAGGGCTTGTTGTGGGTCGCCGAGGGTGTGATGGGCGTGGCCGATGTTGTTCAGGGTGGTGGCTTGGCCTGCGCGGTGGCCGATCTCTTGCTGGATGGGCAGGGCTTGTTGGTAGTAGGCGAGGCCTTGTTGTGAGTCTCCGAGCCCGTCGTCGTAAACGCCGCCGATGTTGTTGAGGGTGGTGGCTTCGGCTGCTCGGTCGCCGATGTCCTGCTGGATGGGTAGGGCTTGTTGGTAGTAGGTGAGGGCTTGTTGCCTGTCTCCGAACTCGTCGTAGTCGCGACCGATGTTGTTGAGGGTGATGGCTTCGCCTGCGTGGTTGCCGAATTCTTGCTGGATGGGTAGGGCTTGTCGGTAGTAGGTGAGGCCTTGTTGTAGGTCTCCGAGCCTGTGGTGGACGTGGCCGATGTTGCTGAGGGTCGCGGCTTCGTTGCCGTGGTCGTCGGCCTCGCGGTAGAGGTGTAGGGCCTGCTCGTAACTTTCCAGGGCGCACCGGCGCTGCCCGGTGTAGGACTGGGCCCAGCCCAGGTCGTAGAAGGCGCCGGCATCCGGGCCGAGGGTCAGGGTCGCGTGCGCGAGGGCCTCGACATCAGCGAACCGAGACCTGCCCAGCCAAAGCCTCGCCACCCCGTGACCGGCATGCCGGGCGATTGCCGGCTCCCGGCCCGCCACAGCCAATCGATGCACCTCCACCCACTGAGCGAACGTGGCGGTCGACCTTCTGTGAGTCGAGTCATCATCCACAATGGCCGGCACGATACGGCCTACAGAAATCCGGCGGTCCGCATCGACCATGATCTGACAATCGCACCCCGGCGGATCACGTGTTCTGGGGCGCCTGACCACACTCTCGCCGACGGCAGGCATACGGCGGTCCGACAGCAACCCGGCGGGGGTCGATCGGTCTGGGCGGGTCGGAGCGGAAGACGGCGATGCTCCCGTGCCGGTGGCGACGGGAGCATCGGTACGGGGTACGTCAGCGGTGCTTGGCGAGGTTGACGAAGGCGCGCCAGGCGGTGGCGCCGAAGGTCAGGGCGGGGCCGGTCGGGTCCTTGCTGTCCCGTACGCCGACCACGCCGGGCAGGTTGTCCGCCACCTCGACGCAGGAACCGCCGTTGCCGCCGGAGCGGGTCGACTTGCGCCACCGGGCGCCGGTTAGCTCCATGATTTCGCCACTTCCTTGATCAGATCGAGCGACGGCCGGAGCGGAAGGGCGTCGTTCCGCACGACCTCCCACATCCTGCTCAGACTAGCAATGTCGTCGGGGTTGTCGACGAGCTGCGCTTTGAGCTGGTTGTCGGCGTGCCCGAACCGGCGGTTGTCCGGGAGGTCGGCCAGGATGAACTGGCCGGCCATGCCCAGATAGATACCGGTCGACGCCGGCACCACCTGCACCTGGACGTTGTCCAGCTCGGCCAGCTCGATGATCCGCTCGACCTGCTCCCGCAGCACCTCCGGCCGCTCCGGCACCTGCCGGCGCAACACCGCCTCGTCGATCACCGCGATGAACAGGGGCGGCTTCTCCCGGGTCAGGATCGACTGCCGGGCCAGCCGGGACGCGACATGCTGGTCGATCTGCTCGGCGGTGAACCGGCCACCGGCCAGCGTCGCCCGCGCGTACGCCTCGGTCTGCAACAGCCCGGGGACGTAGGCCGGCTCGAACCAGCGGAGCAGGACCGCCTTCCGCTCGATCTCGATCCAGTCCTGCAACCAGATCGGGGCGGCGTCGAGCCCGGCCAGCTTGACCAGCAGCCGGCTGTACGTGCCGCCGGTGCCGAACGCCCTGTCGATCGCGGTGACGTAGTCGGCGGTCGGTGGCCGGTGCCTGGTCTCCACCGAACTGACGTGGGTCGGCGAGAACTTGATCGCCCGCCCCCATTCCTCCTGCGTCGCACCCCGGGACATCCGTGCCTCGATCAACTCCTCGACCAACAGGTCGATCGCGCTACCCACCACGCACCCTCCACTCAGTTTCGGCGGTCGACTACTTGCGCTACTCGCGACTACGCACCCCACGGCGCTGAGCTGCGCGAACGCGCCCTGAAACTATCGACCGTAGTCGTCTCCACAGCAGACTGTCACCAGCGGAACCGCTCGGGGTCGTACTGGGACGGGCGGAACCGCGGCGGGGGCCGCCCGGGCCCTTCCCCTTCCCGGCGGCCCCCGCTTCCAGAGGCGAGCGGAGGAGGTTGCGGGATGCTTCGGTTGCTGAGACTGCTGCGGCTGGCGGGACGTGCGACGGCCAACCGACACCGTCGGGACTGGCGCCGGCTCTGGCGCTACTGCCGGTGCGGGCTGCGCTGGCGGTGCCCGGACCGGCTGGTGTCGACGCCGCTCACGCCGCCGTCGACGCCGCTCGTGCCGGTCGCGCCGCCGCCGACCCCGCTCGCGCCGGTCGCGCCGCCGTCGATGCCGGTCGCGCCGGTTCCGCCGGTCCGGGTTCGCCGGCCGCAGGCTGGCCGGCGGCTCCACCTCCGCGCCACGAACCAGCGCCAGGACTGGGAGCGCGCCCCCGAGCACCGTACGGGGCGCGACGGCCAACTCGTCCAGGACCGATCAGTCCGGGCGGGCAGCGCTGGCCGGTTCGGTCAGCGGCGTCCCCTCGCCGAGGAGCGCACGCGGCTGCCGAGCGCGCGATGATCGCGGTTCCGCCGGAACCCTGGCCGGCGATGGCCGCTCCGGACCCAGGGCCCCCTTCGGGAAGCTGTGCGGGCGCTCCGCAGTGCCGGCTCGTGCGGTCGGATGTGTCGCCAGTCGGGGTGGGCGCACCAGCGGGGCAGCTCGACAGTCTCCACCGGGACCACCCCCGGGCAGCCGGCCCGCCGGCACGACCATCCCACCTGCCGCGCCGGCCGCTCTGGCTCTGCCGGGCATGTGCGGCGGAGTGGCCGTGCCTGACCGCCCGCAGCCTGCTGGTCGTCGAGTACGTCGTGGATCCGGTCGGACTGTCGGTCTACCTCGCCACCATGCTCCAAGCGGCGCTTGAGGACCACCGACGGCTCAGCCCCGATCCGGGGCCGGACCCGGCCAGGATGTACGCCCGCTTCCTCGGCTGGGCGAAGCCGCGCCTCGACATCGCCCGAAACCGACTCGGCAATGCCGAAACCAGCTAGACATAGACATTGCCCGGAAACCAGCTCGGGACCGGCGCCGACGGCAATCGGCGCCGGTCCCGGCTGGATCAGGACCGCGAGGCGGGGATCAGCGCAGGCTCACCCCGGCCGCTGCCGCCCGGCGCTCGCCGTCGGCCTTCAGCTTCGCCGCCTTGTCCAGGTCGGCCTGTGCGACGATCACCGAACCGAAGACGCGTACGGCCTGGTAGTAGGTCCAGGCCAGGCTGTAGCAGGCCGGGCGGACGAACGCGTTGTACGTCGCGCAGACCCGCCGCAGGTCCTCGTAGAAGGCGCTGTCCAGCCGGGCCTTGTTCGGGTCGAACTGGCCGACAGCCTTGTAGTTGCGGTAGCCGAAGTCGTGCCGGTAGCAGGAAAGCTCGAAGTTGAACCCGAGCGGGTTGTCCGGGCTGGACGAGCAGTAGTCGGTGCTCCAGTTGAAGGCGTACCCGGCCCAGGCGGCCTGGTTGGTGCGGGCCGAGTTCCAGGAGTTGTAGCTGCTGGCGCTGGTCTGGGTCCAGCTCGACAGGACCGCGAGCTTCTGTTCGGGGGTGACGGCGGCGGCCGCGGGCGCGGCGAAGGCGAGGATCGCCAGCAGCGCGGACGTGCCGGCGGTCAGGACGGTGAGCAGGCGACGGGACAAGGTACCTACCTCCGGATAGGAGCGGCCTCCCTCGTGGGGAGCCCTGGGGCGGGGCGGAGCTGTCACCGGTAGGTGAACGCCCTGGTGACAGTCTCGGGGAATCGTCGCCCGCTGATCTCTATCCGACCTTTATTTTCGTTGACAGGCGCCATAACAGGCGAATGCTCCGGGGTGGCGTGCCTGCCCCGGAGCATTCGCCTGTCAGTGCCGGCCGGTCCGGCTCAGCGGAGTACGAACCAGGGCGGGCTGGGCTGGCTCTCGTTGCCGAGCCGGTCGAGGGCGGTGACGTAGTAGCTGTACCGCCGGCCCGGCTCGGCGGTGTCGTCCAGCCAGGACTGCCCCCCCGCACCGCTGGCCCGGACGGTGCCGACCAGGTTGCCGGCGTCGGCGAAGCCGCAGTTGCCGGGCAGGTCGATCCCGTCGAACCGGTAGACCGCGTACGAGGTGGCCTGGCCGAACGGCCCGAGCCCGTCCACCGGCTGCCGCCAGCGCAGTTCGACACCGCCCGACTTCCGGATGGCGCCGGTCAGCACCGGGAACATCAGCGGCTTGGCCGGCAGGTGCGGCATGGTCGGGATCAGCGCCGGCCGGGAGTAGTGCTCGGCCGCGTAGACGTCGGTGGCGCCGAGCCGGTTGGCCCGGACCTGCACCGCGCTGAAGTGGATGTTGCCGGCGACCTGCGGATGGTCCCGGTTGAAGGTCAGGTGCCTCGACATCTCGGCCGGGTCCTGCCAGGGCGCCGGCTGCGCCGGGTCACCGATCTTGTAGTCGGCCTGGCCGACGTAGAGCTGCACCCGGGTGCCGGCGACCACCTCCGACCACCAGGGCACCAGCTTGGCGTAGTCGGCGACCGCGAAGCCGATGTTCCAGTAGACCTGCGGCACGATGTAGTCGATCCACTCCTCCTTGACCCACTTGCGGGTGTCGGCGAAGTTGGCGTCGTACGACTGGGTGCCGTTGGTCTGCGAGCCGAGCGGGTCGGCCGAGGCGTTGCGCCAGATGCCGAACGGGCTGACCCCGAACTTCACCCACGACTTGACCGCCTTGATCCGCTGCCCCATCTCCTTGACCAGCAGGTCGATGTTGTGCCGCCGCCAGTCCGCCTTGCTGGCGAAGCCAGCGCCGTACTCCTCGAAGGTCGCCTGGTCGGCGAAGTCCTGCCCGGCCGCCGGGTAGGGGTAGAAGTAGTCGTCGAAGTGCACGCCGTCGATGTCGTACCGCTTGACGGCGTCCAGCATGGCGGTCTGGACGAACTGGCGTACCTCGGGGATGCCGGGGTTGTAGTAGAGCCGGGAGCCGGCGGCGTTGAGCGGGTAGGCGACCGCCCAGTCCGGATGTTCCCGGACCGGATGTCCCGGGGCCAGCTTGCCGACGTCGGCGCCCGCGCCGTCCGGCATCGAGATCCGGTACGGGTTGAACCAGGCGTGGAACTCCAGGTTCCGCCGGTGCGCCTCGGTGACCAGGTAGGCCAGCGGGTCCCAGCCGGGGTCCTGCCCCCGCACCCCGGTCAGGTACTCCGACCACGGCTCGTACGGCGACGGCCAGAACGCGTCGGCGGTCGGCCGGACCTGCACGACCACGGCGTTGTGGTTGAGCCGCTGGGCCAGGTCGAGCCAGCCGGTGTACTCGGCCTGCTGCGCGGCGATCCGGTCCGGCGCGGTGTACGACGCCTTGGTCGGTCAGTCGATGTTGACGACGCTGGCGATCCACATTGCCCGGAACTGCCGTTTCGGGGTAGCGGGATCGGTCGGGCAGCCGGCGCTGCCGAGGGCGGCGGTGGCGCCGTTGGCCGTGCTGGTCGCGGGGGCGGCGGGGGCGGCGTATCCGGGTGTGGCGGCGGCGAGGGAACCGAGCAGTGCCACCGCCAACCCGGCGGCGATTATCCGATGTGGCCTCATACGGTGTGTCCCTTCGTCAGGCTCTCCGGGGGTGGAAGTAGGCCCGGCGGCGAGTTGTCGGCGATTACTGTCGACCCACTCGTATCGCTGGAAGGAAATTTTCACACCATCGGGGCCGGCGCAACCCCCCGCACGGTTGGGCCGGAGCGGCTCACCGGGTCGCCGGCCCGGCGACGCCGACCAGCGCCGCCACCCGGACCAGTGCCTCCATCCGGCCCTGCGCCAGACCGTCCCCGTCGAGCCGCTGGCCGACGATCCAGATCCACTCGTCCCGGTAATAGTGTGAGATGTCGTGCCGAACCTGCTCGACCCGGAGCCGGAGCGGGTGGCCGCCGTACCGCCAGTCCTCCTGGCGGAGCTGGAGCACGGTCCCGGACGCCAGGTCGGGGACCGTGGACGGGTCGGGGGGCGTGGGCAGGTCGCGGGTCGTGGACAGGTCGGGGGGCGTGGGCAGGTCGGAGACCGCGGGCAGGTCGGGGGCTGCGGGCGGCGTGGTCACGGCACCTCCAGGCACGGCGGATCTGTGGAGCGCGGGGGTCACGGTGGGCGAATGACCGCATCTGACGTCACAGCGTGCTAATTCGGCGGTACCCAGCGCAACGTATCTAACCAAAATTTCAGCTCGATGCATGGCCGGACGCCCGACCACAACCAGCCACTCGGCCCCGATCCGCTTGGCCGGCCAGCCCAGTGGGATGATCCCGGCTATGTTGTGGGCGTGCGGGCGGGGGCGGCGATGAGGCGGGCTGGTCGGTGATCCACTTTCCGGCCATCCGCAGGGGGCCGCTGCGGGCACTGGGTCAGCGGCTGGCCGCCGCGATCGGCCTCGTGCTGCTGATCGTCGCGGTGGTCTATTTCGACCGCGACGGCTACCGGGACCTCAACGAGGACGGCATCACCCTCCTCGACTCCTTCTACTACGCGGTGGTCTCGCTCTCCACCACCGGATACGGCGACATCACACCGGTGACGCAGGGCGCCCGACTGATCAACGTCCTCGTGATCACCCCGGCCCGGGTGCTCTTCCTGATCATCCTGGTCGGCACCACCCTGGAAGTCCTGACCGAGCAGTACCGCACCAACCTCCGCTTGACGCGGTGGAGGAGACAAGTGAAGAACCACGTCATCATCTGCGGCTACGGCACCAAGGGCCGGAGCGCGATCTCCGCACTGCTCGAAACCGGCTTCGACAAGCAGCGGATCCTCGTCGTCGAACGAAATCCGGCGGCGGTCCGGCAGGCCACCTCTGCCGGACTCGTGGTGGTCGAGGGGAGCGCCACCCGGTCGTCGACGCTGAACGAGGCACACGTCCGGCACGCCAAGTCGGTGATCATCGCAACCGACAGCGACGAGGTCTCCGTACTGGTCACGCTTACCGTACGGCAGCTCACCGCCGGCCAGGTCCGGATCATCGCCGCCGCCCGGGAGGCGGAGAACGCCCCGCTGCTGCGACAGAGCGGGGCGCACCACGTCATCGTCTCGTCGGCGACCGCCGGCCGGCTGCTCGGGGTCTCCACCTCGGCACCGCCGCTGATCGACGTCGTCGAGGACCTGCTCACCCCCGGCCAGGGCATGGCGCTGGCGATGCGCTCGGCCACCCGGGACGAGGTAGGGGTCTCGCCGCGCAGCCTGGAGGCACTCGTCATTGCGCTGGTCCGGCGCGGCAAGGTGGTCTCGCTCTCCGACCAGGCCGCCACCGCCATCGAGACCGGCGACATGCTGGTGTACGTCCGCGACGACCGCAGCGGCAGCGGCAACGCCCCCGCCGCCGACCAGGCCCGCTGAGCAGCCCTGGACGGCGACGTCCCGAGGTGTCGGCTTCGCGTCTCCGCCGTCTTCCCCGAGTGAGACGCGGGTTAGAGGATCGTCCAGGTGTCGCCGCTGTTCAGCAGGCCGGCGAGCTGCTCCTCCGGAGTGCCGGTGCTCTTCGCCCGGGCCGCGTCGAGCTGCCCCTGGACCACACCGTCGTAGCTGGGCCGGTCGACATTGCGGAAGATCCCGATCGGGGTGTTGCGCAGGGCGAAGCCGGGCAGCCGGGAGAGCGCGAAAGCGTACGCCGGCTCGCTGACCGTGGCGTCGTGCACCACGATCTCGTCGGCCGGCACCGAGGCGGTCTCGCGTACCTCCAGACCGAATCCGCCCGGCGGGTGGACCACGCAGAACTGCCCCTGCGAGCCGAAGGTGATCGGCTGACCGTGCTCCAGCCGGATCAGGTAGTCGTCCCGGGTGGCCGGCTCCTTCAGCTCCTCGAAGGCGCCGTCGTTGAAGATGTTGCAGTTCTGGTAGATCTCCACGAACGCCGAACCCTGGTGCTCGGCGGCGGCCCGCAGCACCGACTGGAGGTGCTTGCGGTCCGAGTCGATGGTCCGGGCCACGAAGGTCGCCTCGGCACCGAGCGCCAGCGAGAGCGGGTTGAACGGCGCGTCCGCCGAACCGACCGGAGTCGACTTGGTGATCTTGCCGACCTCGGAGGTCGGTGAATACTGACCCTTGGTCAGCCCGTAGATCCGGTTGTTGAAGAGCAGGATCTTCAGGTTGACGTTCCGGCGCAGCGCGTGGATCAGGTGGTTGCCGCCGATCGACAGCGCGTCGCCGTCACCGGTGACCACCCAGACCGACAGGTCCGGCCGGGACACCGACAGCCCGGTGGCGATCGCCGGGGCGCGGCCGTGGATCGAGTGCATCCCGTACGTGTTCATGTAGTACGGGAAGCGCGACGAGCAGCCGATCCCGGAGACGAAGACGGTCCGCTCCCGGGGAATCCGCAGCTCCGGCATGAACGACTGGACCGCGGCGAGGATCGCGTAGTCGCCGCAGCCGGGGCACCAGCGCACCTCCTGGTCGGACTTGAAGTCCTTGGTGGTGAGCTTCAGGGCGACGGGCTCAGGCATTCTTCACGACCTCTTCCAGCATGGTCTCCAGCTCGGTGGCGGTGAACGGCAGCCCCCGGACCTGGTTGTATCCGATCGCGTCGACCAGGTAACGGGCCCGGACCACGTGGGCGAGCTGGCCCAGGTTCATCTCCGGGATAACCACCTTGTCGTAGCGGCCCAGCACCTCGCCGAGGTTGCCCGGCAGCGGCGCCAGGTGCCGCAGGTGCGCCTGGGCCACCGGCAGGCCGCGCTGGCGCAGCCCACGGCAGGCGGCGCCGATCGGGCCGTACGTCGAGCCCCAGCCGAGCACCAGCACCCGGGCGTCCGAGTCCACGCCGTTAGGTGACCCGGTCTCCACCTCGACGTCCGGCACCTCGATCGCCTCGATCCGGGCCGCCCTGGTCCGCACCATGAAGTCGTGGTTCGCCGGGTCGTACGAGATGTCACCGGTCTTGTCGGCCTTCTCCAGCCCGCCGATCCGGTGCTCCAGCCCCGGCGTGCCGGGGATCGCCCACGGCCGGGCCAGCGTCGCCGGGTCGCGCAGGTAGGGCAGGAACGTCTTGCCGTCCTCGCCGTTCGGCTCGGTGGCGAAGTCGACCCGCAGGTCCGGCAGCGACTCGACGTCCGGCAGCAGCCACGGCTCGGAGCCGTTCGCCACGTAGTTGTCCGAGAGCAGGATCACCGGGGTGCGGTAGGTCAGCGCGATCCGGGCCGCCTCCAGGGCGGCGAAGAAGCAGTCCGACGGCGAGCGGGGCGCGACGACGGCGACCGGCGCCTCGCCGTGCCGGCCGTACAGCGCCATGTTCAGGTCGGCCTGCTCGGTCTTGGTCGGCATCCCGGTGGACGGGCCGGCCCGCTGCACGTCGACGATCACCAGCGGCAGCTCCAGGGCCACCGCCAGGGAAATCGTCTCGCCCTTCAGTGCCACGCCCGGACCGGAGGTGGTGGTGACGCCGAGCGCACCGCCGTACGACGCGCCGAGTGCCGCCCCGATCGCCGCGATCTCGTCCTCGGCCTGCATCGTGGTCACGCCGAACCGCTTGTGCTTGCTCAGCTCGTGCAGGATGTCCGAGGCCGGGGTGATCGGGTACGCCCCGAGGAAGACCGGCAGCCCGGAGCGGACACCGGCGGCGACCAGCCCGAGCGACAGCGCCGCGTTGCCGGTGATGTTGCGGTAGGTCCCCGGGTTCATCTTCGCCGGCTTGACCTCGTAGCGGACCGCGAAGTCCTCGGTCGTCTCGCCGAAGTTCCAGCCGGCCCGGAAGGCGGCGGTGTTCGCCGCGACCAACTCCGGCCGGGCCGCGAACTTGCGCTCCAGGAACCGGATCGTCGACTCGTACGGCCGGGAGTACATCCAGGAGAGCAGGCCGAGCGCGAACATGTTCTTGGCCCGCTCGGCGTCCTTCTTCGAGACGTCGTGCTCGGCCAGCGCCCCGACGGTCATCGAGGTGAGCGCGACCGGGTGCAGCACGTAGCCGTCCAGCGAGCCGTCGTCGAGCGGGCTCACCTGGTAGCCCACCTTGGCCAGGTTGCGCCGGGTGAACTCGTCGGTGTTGACGATGATGTCGGCGCCCCGCGGCAGGTCGGCGAGGTTGGCCTTGAGCGCCGCCGGGTTCATCGCGACGAGGACGTTCGGCGCGTCGCCCGGGGTGAGGATGTCGTAGTCCGCGAAGTGCACCTGGAAGCTCGACACTCCGGGCAGGGTGCCGGCGGGGGCGCGGATCTCCGCGGGGAAGTTCGGCAGCGTCGAGATGTCGTTGCCCAGTTGAGCGGTCTCCGAGGTGAATCGGTCGCCGGTGAGCTGCATCCCGTCGCCGGAGTCGCCGGCGAACCGGATGACCACCCGATCCAGTTGCTGGACCTGCTTGCTCACTGCTGCACCTCGCTTCGCTCGGCCCGGTGCGACGGGCTGAGCTCAGGGGTGACCTCGCCGTGCTCGGTCACGTGTCCTCCTTGAGCGGCGGTGGCGGGATGGCGGTGGTGTGGGCCGGCCCGCTCCAGTCCTTCACCGCAGAGCCTACGTCGGTGGTTAGGTGATCCTTCCCCAAGGTCCGTCACATGGGACGCGGGAATGGCGGCATTGCGCCGCTTTCGTCCGAGCCCGGCAGCGGTGTCGTTATCCAGATCACCAGAGCCCGGACTGCGAATTCCACGCCGGTGCTGACCCGGCACCGGACGGTAGGCTGCGACACATGACCGGATACCTGGGGTCGTACGCGACGCTGGGGTTGCTGCTGCTCGCCAGCGTACTGGTCTTCGTCGGGGCGTTCGGCGCCAATCGGGTGCTCCGGCCGGCCCGCCCCGCCGACCCGCCCGGCAAGCGGACCAGTTACGAGTGCGGGCTGGACCCGGTCGGCAGCGACTGGGCGCAGATGCAGATCCGCTACTACGTCTACGCCTACCTCTACGTCCTCTTCGCGGTCGAGGCGGTCTTCCTCTTCCCCTGGGCGGTGGTCTTCGACCGGCCCGGATTCGGCCTGGTCACGGTGGTCGAGATGGCGATCTTCGTCGCCGTGCTCGCGCTGGGCATCCTCTACGCCTGGCGGAAGAACATCCTCCGCTGGACCCGGTAGCGAGGCTCAGGCCAGCCCGCGCCGGGACAGTGCCGGGGGGCGGTCGCCCCGGATCGACGCGACCATGTCCAGCACCCGCCGGGTCGGACGTACCTGGTGGGCCCGGAACACCCGGGCACCCAGCCAGGCGCAGACGGCGGTCGCCGCCAGCGTGCCCTCCAGCCGCTCCTGCACCGGCAGGTCGAGGGTCTCCCCGACGAAGTCCTTGTTGGAGACGGCCACCAGCACCGGCCAGCCGGTCCCGGTCAGCTCGGTCAGCCGCCGGGTTATCTCCAGCGAGTGCCGGGTGTTCTTGCCGAAGTCGTGCGCCGGGTCGATCAGGATGCCGTCCCGGCGAACCCCGAGCCGGACCGCCCGGTCGGCCAGCCCGACCACCGTGTCCCGCACGTCGCCCACCAGGTCGGCGAAGGCGGCCCGGTGCGGCCGGGTGCGCGGCGCCAGCCCGCCGGCGTGCGAGCAGACCAGACCCACCCCGGTCGCGGCGGCCACCTCGGCGAGCTGCGGGTCGGCACCGGACCAGGTGTCGTTGAGCAGGTCCGCCCCGGCCGCCACCGCCTCGACCGCGACCTCGGCCCGCCAGGTGTCGATCGAGATCACCACCTCCGGGAAGGCGGCCCGGACGGCGGCGATGGTGCCGACGGTACGGCGGATCTCCTCGGCCACGTCCACCTCGACCCCGGGGCCCGCCTTCACCCCACCGATGTCGACGATCTCCGCACCCTCGGTCACCGCCCGCTCGACAGCCCGCAGCGCGTTCCCGGCGGCGAAGGTCGCGCCCCGGTCGAAGAACGAGTCAGGGGTACGGTTCACGATCGCCATCACGGCGAGGTCGCCGGGCGCGAACGTACGCCGCCCCAGTCGAAGCGCGTCCGCCATCAACTCCTCCTCGCCCAGCTCTCCGCGCTGATCACGCTAGTCGGCGCCGGACCGGCGTACCCGTGCGGGAGCCGGCGCCGGTCGCCCGCCCGGGGCGGGCCGGCGGGCCGCCGGAGCGCGGGCCAGGAGGCTCCGACGGCGGGTGCCCGCCGGGCAGGGTTTCACGTCTGTCGAAGAATGACCGGGGTGGCGGGGTCGCTCGGCCCGGCTCGCCATGCCACCATCGGCGGATGGGTCAGGTTCTGCTCCTCTTGGTCGTGGCGCTGACCGTCGCCGCGGTGGTCTTCGGGGTGACGGTGTTGGTGACCGGCTCCGACTCGGGGCTGGGCACCGCCGAGCCGGACGGTCGGTCGCTGCCGCTGCCCGGAAACCGGCCGCTGCTGGAGACCGACGTCGGGCAGGTCCGGTTCGACCTGGCGCTGCGGGGCTACCGGATGGCCCAGGTCGACCAGGCGCTGCGCCGTACCGCCTACGACATCGGTTACAAGGACGAGCTGATCGGGGTGCTCCAGGCGGAGGTCACCGCGCTGCGGGAGGGGCGGCTGGACGACGCCGAGGTGCTGCGCCGGGCCCGCGAGGCGGCTCTGGCGCCGGTCGGGGTGGGTGCGGCCGGGCCGGTCGACGGCCTTTCGGCCCGTACCCTGACCGCCGAGGCGGCGAGCGGTGGGATGGGTGTGCACTCGTCGCCCGTACCGTCGGTCGGCAGCCCGGCCAAGGCCGCCGACGGCGGTACGAACGGCTCCGCCGGTGGCTCCGGCCCGGCCCAACCCGCCCCCCGGGTCGAGGTCCCGCCGACCGCTTCCGGTACAGCGCCCACCGACCAGCGCGAGTCCACCGACCGGCGCGAGTCCACCGACCGGCCGGAGTCCCCCGACCGGCCCGAGTCCACCGACCGGCCCGAGTCCACCGACCGGCGCGAGTCCACCGACCGGCCCGGGGGCGGCGCCAGGGGCGAAGGCACCGACCGGCCCGCGTCCGCCGAACGGGGCGAGGTCAACGCCGGGGGTGGAGCCACCGCCCGGACCCGCGGGTCGGTGATCGAAGCCGAGGACGGCGGCCTGAGCGAGGCCACCACACCGGTCCGGCCGGTTGCCGGGACCGGCCCGGGGGGACCGGCAGGCGGAGCCGGCGACGCCCGGCCGAGCGGAGCGACCACGACCGACGAGCCAGCCGAGCCGGGCGACGGCGCCCCAGCCGCCGAAAGGTCCGCCGAGCCGGCGGCCGAGGCGTCGAGCCCGCCGAGCACGCCGGGCCAGCGGCCGACGCGGTCGGGCGGAACGGCCGGGTCGAGCGGACCGGCGGAGCAGCCGGAGCGGGCATGAGCGCCGCTGACCCCGGCGGCGGTGCGGATCCGGACGGCACCGAGGGACTGCGGGCGGCGGCCCAGCCGGGCGCCGGGGAGGTCACCGCGACGGTGATCGTCGCGGCACCGGCACCCCGGGTCTTCGCCGCGCTGACCGCCTGGGAACGCCAGGGGGAGTGGATCCCGTTCACCCGGGTCCGCCTGGTCGAGGGCGACGGCGGGGAGGGCAGCCTCGTGGAGGCGGTCACCGCGGTCGGGCCGGCCGTGCTCCGCGACGAGATGCGGGTGGTCCGGGTGGACGCGCCGTACGAGGTCCGCGTGGTGCACTGCGGAAGCCTGCTGCGCGGTCCCGGGGTGCTCCGCTGCACCCAGATGGCCGAGGATCGGACCCAGGTGGTCTGGCACGAGTGGTTCCATCTGCCCGGTGGCCCGGCCGGCCGGGTGGCCTGGCCGCTGCTCTGGCCCGGCTCCAAGTTCAGCCTCACCCAGGCGCTGAAACGGTTCGCCCGACTGGTCGAGCGCGGTCAACTGCCCTGAGCACTGTCGGCCTGGGCCTGGGCCTGGGCCTGGGCCTGGGCACTGTCGGCCGGACGAGCGGGTGGTGGTCCCGGTCACCGGCAGGTTGTCGGGCGGTTGGCCTACCGTTGTTGCCGTGACTGATCTGGTGACCGGTGTCGACGGGCTGGCCCGCTGCCGCTGGGGGGCGAGCACCCCCGACTATGCCGTCTACCACGACGAGGAGTGGGGCCGGCCCCTACACGGCGACGACGCGCTCTACGAGCGGCTGACCCTGGAGGCGTTCCAGTCCGGGCTCTCCTGGCTGACCATCCTGCGGAAGCGGCCGGCGTTCCGGCTCGCCTTCGACGGGTTCCATCTGGAGACCGTCGCCGGTTACGACGACGCGGACGTCGCGCGGCTGATGGCCGACGCCGGGATCGTGCGTAACCGGGCCAAGATCGACGCTGCCATCGCGAACGCGCGGGCCGCCCTCGACCTGCCGGCCGGGCTGGCCGCGCTGCTCTGGTCGTTCGCCCCGGCCGCCCGGGAGAGCCGGCCCCGGTCCTTCGCCGAGGTGCCGGCGACCACCCCCGAGTCGACGGCGATGGCCAAGGCGCTCCGCCGGCACGGCTTCCGGTTCGTCGGCCCCACCACGGCGTACGCGCTGATGCAGGCCACCGGCATGGTCGACGACCACCTCGCCGGTTGCCACGTGCAGCAGGCCACCGCCGCCGTGATGGGATAGCGGCATGAGTGCAGCGGGTCCGGCCCGGACGTGGGCAGTCGTCATTCCCGGCGAGCGCTACGAGGCCGAGCGGCTCTTCCACCACGAGACCCTGGAGCTCACCGGCGGCAACGGTGGACCCCGGCCCGGTCCCGGTGACCCGGTGCTGGTGGTCCGCGACGAGCAGCCGCCCCTGGTGGTGGCCCTCGGCCGGGTCGTCGCCGCCGAGGGGGTGCGGGAGCGGGACCCGGACGACCCGCAGTCCGAGCCGGGTGAGGCGGGTGCGCTCGCGGTGACGTACACCCGGCAGGTCTTCGAGGCGCCGGTGCCGGCGGACATCCTCGCCCTCGCCGGCCCGGTCACCCCGGTCGACCCGGCCGTCTACCAGGAGCTGGCCGGGCGGGTCGGCCCGGCGCCGGATCGCCGGAACTACCTGGTCAGCCTGGACCTGCCGATCGAGGCCGGGTCACCGGCCGAGGCGGTCCGGCTGTTCTGGGCGTACGTGCAGGAGCTGGGCCCGCGCGAGCTGCCGGCGTTCGTCGCGCCGTCGGACGACGAGCTGGCGATGCAGGCGTTCGTGCTCGGCGCCGAGGCCAACCAGGATCCGGAGGAAGACGAGGACTGAGCCGCCCGCCCTCGGCCCGGCTGCGACGGCCCGCCCTCGGCCCGGCTGCGACGGCCCGCCCTCGTCGGCCCGGCTGCGACGGCCCTCGCTCGGCCGGGGGGTGTCCGCCGGTCAGCTCAGCACGCCGGAAAGTCGCCCCTGCCAGCCGGCGAGCACCTGTTCCGGGTCGGTGTCGAGGACCCGTTCCAGCAGCGTGGCGTAGACGTCCCGGAAGTCGGTGGTGAACTTCAGGTCGCCGTCGTCCAGGTCGGTCAGGCTCGGCGGCTCGCCGTGCAGGCCGCCACGTACTCCGGCGCCGAGCAGGAAGACGTCCGAGGCGGTGCCGTGGTCGGTGCCGTCCGAGGCGTTCGCCCGCACCCGCCGGCCGAACTCCGAGTAGACCGCCACCACCACCCTGCGCCCGGCATCGGTGCCGGCCATCCGGTCGACGAAGCCGGTCAGCGCCTTGTCGACCTGGCCGAGCAGCACCGCCTGGAGCTGCTTCTCGTCGGCGTGCGTGTCGAAGCCGCCCAGCGAGACCGAGAAGACCCGACTCGACACCCCGGCCTCGACGCACTGCGCCACCAGGTCGAGCTGGGCGGCGAGCGAACTGCGCGCCCCGCCGGTGGCGGTCGCCGCCGGCTGGTCGTCGCTCCCGCCGTCGTGCGCCTCCTCGGCCGCTGCCGCGTCGCGTACCTCGGTGATCATCGCGTCGACGGCGCGCAGGTCGGCGAAGCAGGCGGCGGCCCGAGCCTGGCCGGCCGGTTCACCTGGCTCGGCCACCGCGAGCTTGGCCAGCGTCGGGTCGCCGACCGGGCGCCGGGCCTTCCGTTCGGTGACCGGTACGGCGGCACCCGCGCTGCGGGCACCGGCGAGTAGCGGCGGCAGGGTCGGCTCGAAGGAGACCGCGAGCCGAGGGTCCCCACCGGCCCCGTCCAGCCAGCGGCCCAGCCAGCCGGTGTGCTCCGGCCGGTCTGGACGGGCGGTCTGCCAGATGTCCATCGAGCGGAAGTGGCTGCGGTCGGGTGTCGGATACCCGACACCGCGTACGACGGCGAGCCGGTCTTCGCCGTAGAGGCGGTGCAGCCCGGCCAGTGCCGGGTTCAGGCCCACCCGGTCGTCCAGCCGCTTCACCTCGTCCGCCGAGTACGCCAGCTCTGGGCGGGCGTCCTGGTAGGCCGGATCGGCGTACGGGACGACGGTGTTCAGGCCGTCGTTGCCGCCGTACAGGGCGACCAGGACCAGGGTACGGGCCTCCGGGTCCCGGTCACCGGCCGTGTCGAACAGGTCGGACAGGCCGTACGCCGTGGCTCCGGCCGCCAGCGCGCCCGCTCCGGCGACGCCACTGGCGACCAGGAACCTGCGTCGGGTGAGGATGTCCATCCGCTCGTCTCCTCCGTGTCCTCGGTCCTCGGTTCTCATCGATGTCGGTGTGGCCGTCGGTCGTCGGTCGCCCGGCCAGTGGCCCTCGGCCAGCGGTTCTCGGCCCTCGGCCAGCGGCCGAGAACCGCTGCTGGTCAGCTGACGGTGTACTCGGGGCTGACCAGCCCGGCGACCAGCAGCCGGCGTGGGTCGTCGGCCATCGGGGTCAGGGCGGCCAGGGTCCGGGGCGTCCACCGGTCCACCACCAGCAGCCGGGCCAGCGCCTCCGGCCGCTCCGTGCGGGCGGTGCCGGCGAGCCGCCGGGTCACCTCCGGAGCCGCCGCCCCGGCCAGCAGCGCGGCCAGCCGCATCCGGGACTGCAACGACGAGGTCGTCAACCAGGCCGGTCCGGCCGGCCAGCCGCCGACGCTCGGCGGTCGCAGCGGCACCTGGTCCATCCCGGCCAGCCGGTTGGTCAGCTCCCGGCGCTGCTGCTCGGCGAGCCGGCCTGGCCGGATGCCGAGCTGGCGCATCGCACCGACCGCCCACTCCACCGGCTGCTTCACCAGGCCACCCCGGGTCTGCCCGAACTCCGGCCGGCGCAACAGCGCCCGGAGCAGCTCGCCGGTGCTGCCGGCAGCAGCGTCCAGCGTCGGCACGTCGGTGCCGGCGAACCGGGCCCAGAGCCGGGCCGCGACGAAAGCGCCGGCCTCGGGCCGGCCGGCCAGCAGCCGGGCGTACTCCTCGGCGTCGAACGCCGCCGTCCGGCCCAGGATCGTCTTCTCGGCCGGATCGTGCCGGCGCCGGACGAACCGCGCCGCGCCGGTACGCCGGTCCACCTGCCATCCGGTCAGCGCCCGCGCCCCCGCCTTCACGTCCGCCTCGGTGTACTGCCCGATGCCGAGAGTGAACAGCTCCATCAGCTCCCGGGCCAGGTTCTCGTTCGGGGCGGTGCGGGTGTTCTTCTGCCCGTCCAGCCAGAGGATCAGCGCCGGATCCCGGACCATCGCCAGGACCAGGGCCTCGAACGGCCCCCGGCCGTACCGCCGGAAGGTGTCAAGCTGTCCGAGCATGAGCTGGGCGGAGCGCACCTTGCGGACGCTCGTCGCCCAGTGCCCGTGCCAGAAGAAGACCAGCTTCTCGGTGAGCTGGTGCTCGGCGGCGACCATCCGGTCCAGCCACCACTCGACCAGCACGCGCACCTGCTCGGCCCGTTCCTTGCGGGCCTGCTGCCGCTGCTCCCGGCTGGACTCCTTGGTGATCGCGGCGTAGGGGTCGGTGCCGAGGTCCGGCACCGGGGTGGCCGCCGCGCCGGGGTCCGACCCGACCGGGCTGAGCAGCCGGTCCAGTGTGGCCGCCGCCCCGGTACGTCCGGCCGCCTCCACCTCGGCGGCGGTCGGCCCGAAGGTGGCGCGGCGCAGCAGATGTACGACGTCGTCCCGATCGACCATGCGGCCGACCCTAGGCCGGCAATGTACGGATCCGGTAAGCCCGGGGATCGAACCAGATCTGCGTCACGAACCAGATCTGCATCAGCGGCCGTCGAAGGTCGGCCGTTGCTTCGCCACGAACGCGGCGGTGGCGGCCCGGTGGTCGTTGGTGGCGCCGCAGATCGCCTGTGCCTGTGCCTCGGCGGCCAGCGCCTCGGAGAGGGTGCCGGCGTCGCCGACCGAGAGCTGTCGCTTGATCGCCCCGTACGCCACCGTCGGTCCGGCGGCCAGTCGGGCGGCCAGCTCCTGCGCGGTGTCCAACACCCGCTCGTCGTCGACCAGCCGGTTCAGCAGCCCGAGCCGGTACGCCTCGTCGGCGGGTACCGGTTCGGCGAGCATCAGCAGCTCCACCGCCTTGGCGTGCCCGACGAGCCGGGGCAGCGACCAGGACGCGCCGGTGTCGGCGGCCAGCCCGACCTTGGCGAAGGCGAGCAGGAAACTCGTGCCGGGGCCGCCGATCCGGAAGTCGGCGAGGAAGGCGAGCGAGGCTCCGGCGCCGGCCGCCATGCCGCGTACCGCCGCGATCACCGGCTTGGGCAGGCTGGCCAGCCGGGCGGCGATCGGGTTGTAGTGCACCCGGACCGTGCCGAGCGGGTCGGCGCTGCCCGCGGTCAGCGTGGCGGCGTGTTCCCGCAGGTCCTGGCCGGCGCAGAAGGCCGAGCCGGCGCCCGCGAGCACCACCGCGCGGCAGGAGCGGTCGTGCTCCAGCTCGGCCAGGGTGTCCCGCAGTGCCTCCTTCAGCGCCACGTCCAGCGAGTTCATCGCGGCCGGCCGGTTGAGGGTCAGCGTGACCACGGCGTCGGAGCGGTCGATCAGCAACGGCTCGGGCGCCGGATTCCGCTCAACCTCCCCCTGCGGTCCGGCGGACTGCCGCAGGGCCGGACGGGGTGCCTCGGCGCCACCCGGTTCAGGTTGAGAACGGCTCACGGTTGACCCTTCTGTCGGGCGGTCGGGACGAAACCCGCGGTCGGCGCGGTGCCGGCGGTCGGGGCGGAACCGGCGGTGCGGGCGGGAACGGCGGTCCGGGTGGAACCGGCGACCCGGGCGGAACCGTCGAGGCAGTGCTCGACGAAGCGGTCGGCGGCCGGGCGCAGCCGCGCGGCATGCCGGTCGAAGAAGGCCGCCGCACTGGTCCCCGGCCACCGTTCGGGCAGCAGCGCGGGAGGTAGTTGCGGGTCCCGGAAGAGGAAGTTACGCCATGCGTGCACGAGCCCGAACCGGGCGGCGTACGCGTCCTCGTCGCAACTGCGTACGGTCACCGAGGCGAGCAGCGGCCGCTGCGCGGCGACGAACTCCTGGTACGCGTTGGCGATCTCGTCGAGGTCCCAGGCCCGCCGGACCACCCCCATCGCGCCCGGCGTGCCCGCGGTGTGCGCGGCGGTAAACCGCTCGTAGCGCACCCCGGCCTCGGTCAGCAGGGCGTCCACGTCCTCGCCGGGCCGGGTGGCGACCCAGGTCGCCTCGTCGAGCATGCCGTAGCCCAGATAGCTCAGGTTGGCGGCGAGACGTTGCCGGTCCCGCCGGTTCGTGCCGGTTTCGAGCACGATCAGATCGAATCGACCGTCCCACCCGATCTTGCCGGTGCGGTAGATCCGGGCAGCCGCCTCGTCCAGCCGCCGGGCCGCTCTCGGGGTGAGCAGATAGCCGGGTCCGGCGGCCAGCCGGAGCGGGTGCAGCCAGCCCTGCCGGACCATCCGGGAGACTGCGGTGCGGACCGCGGGTGCGGCGATGCCGAGCGGGGATAATAGTCTGACCAGCGCGGACACCGGTGCGCGCCCACCCCGGGAGCGGAGGTAGTCGCCGTACAGGTCGAAGAGAGCCGACCGTGCCTGCATGACCGCACATTGTGACACCCCTTCTCAAGATAAGCTAGATGCTGTTACATCAACGCTGGTTCGGTTTGGGTCCGGCGGTGTTCATCAGGGAAAATCGTTGGTCGGCACCGCGGCCTTGGGCGGTGATGCTGACCAAGCGGTGATGCTGACCAAATGGATGTGGGGCAACCCACCGACCCTGATGAAGGTCTGAGGGGAGACAAGATGGCGGCGATGAAGCCGCGGACGGGCGACGGTCCGCTGGAAGTCACCAAGGAGGGCCGGGGCATCGTCATGCGGGTTCCGCTGGAGGGTGGTGGCCGGCTCGTCGTCGAGATGACTCCCGACGAGGCCAACGCGCTCGGTGACGCGCTGAAGGCCGCCGCCGGCTAAGTGAACGCCGACGCCGCCGGACGGTACGTCCCGTCCGGCGGGGTTTCTCACCCCGGGCCACCGGCACTGCCGGTGGCCCGGGGTCGTGCTGCCGGGGCGGGGTAGGTTGCTCCCGTCCAACCAAGATCGCTCGGAGGTTACGTCGGCGTGCTGTCGATCCGTCTGGTAGTCGACCCCACCGGGCTCGACACCCTGGCCCTGCCGGTCGCACCCGTGGCGGCACCGGAGCACTCCGCCGGTGAGGCGTCGGAGCCGGCGGCGCCGGAGCGGCCCGCCGGTGCGACGTCCGAGGTGGCGGCACCGGAGCGGTCCGCCGAGGGTGCCGAGCCGGTCGGCCGGCTGGTGCCGATCTCGCTCGCGCTGCCAGACGGGCTGGCCGCCGAGGCGGGCGCGCTGCTGAGCTACCTCGACCAACCCGGGCGGGCGGGCGCGCTGCACCGGTCGATCCGGCCGGCCGGCGAGCCGAGCCGGCTGCTGCTGGCCGGTGTGGGTGCCGGCGACGAGGCGGGCTGGCGGTCCGCCGGGGCGGCCGTGGTCCGGGCGGCCACACGTGAGAGTTCGATCACGATAGCGATCCCGGTCGATGTCGATCCGGGGGTGGTGCGCGGGCTCGCCGAGGGGATCTGGCTGGCGTCGTACCGGTTCCGGATGCCCGGCGCCGATCCGGCCGCCGCCGACCCACCCGCGCTGACCGAGGTGCTGCTCGCGGTCGCCGACCCCGAGCCCTACCGGGCGGCCCTGGAGACCGCCCGGGTGGTCGCCGAGGCGACCCGGTTCGCCCGGGACCTGACCAACATGCCGTCCTCGGTGAAGAGCCCGGCCTGGTTCGCCGACCGGGTGGTCGAGGCGGCCGCCGGGCGGGCCGGGCTGACCGTCGAGGTACGCGAGCCGGACCGGCTCGCCGCCGAGGGGTTCGGCGGGATCCTCGCCGTCGGCGGGGGATCGGCGCAGGGACCCCGGCTGGTCGAGCTGAGCTGGCGACCCGAGGGCGCGCAGCGGCACGTGGTACTCGTCGGCAAGGGGATCACCTTCGACACCGGCGGCATCTCGATCAAGGTGCGCGAGGGCATGAAGCTGATGCGCAAGGACATGGGCGGGGCCGCGGCCGTGGTCGCCGCCGTCCTCGGCGCCGCCGCGCTCGGGCTGCCGGTCCGGGTCACCGCGCTCGCCCCGCTCGCCGAGAACATGGTCAGCGGCTCGGCGTACCGGCCGGGTGACGTGGTACGGCACTACAACGGTCTGACCAGCGAGAGCACCAACACCGACGCCGAGGGCCGGCTGGTACTCGCCGACGCCCTCGGCTACGCCGTACGCCGGCTCGCACCGGACCTGCTGGTCGACCTCGCCACGCTGACCGGGGCCAACGCGGTCGCGCTCGGCAAGCGGACCGCCGCCCTATACAGCGACGCCGACGAGCTGGCCGAGGAGGTGCTGGCAGCCGCCGAGGCGGCCGGCGAGCGGGCCTGGCGGATGCCGCTGGTGGCCGACTACGCCGACTACCTCGGCAGCGAGATCGCCGACCTGTACAGCGCCCCGGACCAGGGTGCCGGGTCGGTCACCGCCGCGCTCTACCTCCGCGAGTTCGCCGGTGAGCTGCGCGACCGCTGGGTGCACGTGGACATGTCGGCGCCGTCCTGGGCCGACGGCAACGACGGCGAACTGGTCAAGGGCGCGACCGGTTGGGGCGTACGCACCCTGCTGCGCTGGCTCGCCGAGCCGCGATAGCCCGCTGCCGCGGTTGGGAGGCGGGCGGGTCGGGCGGGGTCGGGAGTGGCCGGGTCGGCTCGGCCGGCGGCCGGTGCGGTCAGCGCTTGACCGCGACCAGCAGCCCCTCGCCGGTGGGCAGCAGCGCCGGCGTCCAGTCCTCGGACTCGCGGACGGCCTTGACGACATCCCGGACCGTCACCGTCTGCACGTCCCGGGCGGCCGGGTCGCCGATCCGGCCGGCGGCCAGCATGCCGTGCAGCGCGAGTACCCCGCCGGGGCGGAGCAGCCGCAGCGCCGCCTCGACACAGGCGCTGTACTCCGCGACGTCCGAGTCGACGAAGATCAGGTCGTAGACCCCGTCGGCGAGCCGGGGCAGCACGTCCAGCGCCCGGCCGGTGATGATCCGGGTACGCCCGGAGGCGAAGCCGGCCTCCTGGAAGATCCGTCGGGCGATCCGCTGGTGCTCGGTCTCCACGTCGATCGTGGTCAGGATGCCGTCGGGGCGCATGCCGCGCAGCAGCCAGAGTCCGCTGACCCCGGTACCGGTGCCGATCTCGACGACCGCCCGGGCGCTGCCGGCGGCGGCCAGCAGCCGCAGCGTGGCACCGGTACCCGGCGTCACGGCGTCGAGACCGACCTCGGTGGCGAGGCTGCGGGCGGTACGCAGGACCAGGTCCTCGGCGACGTACGCTTCGGCGAACTGGAGTGCTTGGGCGGTCGTCGCGCTGACGGACCGGGCGACCGTGGCGATGGGGCACCTCCGGGCGGCAAGGGACTCGACTGGGCTGGAACTCGGGCGGTCGTACGTCTCGGGCGGGTGTGCGGGATTTCCTCGGGCGGAGCTTGCGGACGGCGGCTTCGCGGGGCGACGGTGGAACGGCGGGCGGAACGAACGCGGGCGGAACGGCGAGCGGGTGCGGCAGTGGAGCGGGTGGAACGGCGAGCGGGGTGCGGACGTGGACCGGGGCGGGGTGCGGGTATGAGCCTAAGGGTGGCGGTACGTGATCGGCAGGCGCGCACCTGGCCCGGCGTCGTCGCCTCGGGCCAGCCCTCGGGCCAGCCCTCGTCCCAACCGATGACCGGTATTCGGCCATCCGTGCGATCCTGGATGCGGAACCCGGACGCCGCGGCCGGAACCGGTCGCCCCGGCCCGCGCGGCGCCCGGCTTCAGGGACGGACTGGGAGGCAGCGAACGTGACGGACGGCTGGAACTGGCGCCAGCCCGCCGGGACGGCGACGCCGGGGAATCCCTCGGCGCCGGCACCCCCGGCGGTCGGCACGCCGACGGCGCCCGGGTCGGCCGCCGACCCGGGATCGTCCCCGTGGTGGTCCGACGCGCTGCACGACCCGTGGCGCAACCCGGCCACCCCGGCGGCCGTGGTGGTGCGGGCGGCTCCGGTCCCGGGGACGGGCGGCGAGCCCGAGCCGGTCACCGACCCGGCGACCGCCGGCCGGCGCGGACTGGCCCCGTTCTTCCTGATCTCGCTGGTCACCGCCCTGCTGGCCGGCGCGCTCGGCGGGGCACTCGGGTACGCCTTCGCGGTGCACGGCGGCGCCACCGGTACGACCACGCTCGGCTCGACCGCGGCGGAGCCGCCCGCCACGGCCCGCCGCCCACCCGACACGCTGGCCGGGGTGGCCGAGCGGCTGCTGCCGAGCGTCGTCACCGTACGGGTCAGCGGCAACGGCGGGATCGGCCTCGGCTCCGGCTTCGTGGTCAGCCAGGACGGCTACGTGATCACGAACGACCACGTCGTCGGAGTCGGCGCCGACACCGCCACCGTGGTCTTCAACGACGGTTCCACCGCACCGGCCGAGGTGGTCGGGAAGGACCCCGAGGCGGACATCGCCGTGATCAAGGTCTCCCGGACCGGCCTGAAGCCGGTGGAGTTCGGCGACTCCGAGGCGGTGGCGGTCGGCGACCCGGTACTCGCCTTCGGTACGCCGCTGTCGCTGGCCAACACGGTCACCGCCGGCATCGTCAGCGCGCTGGACCGGACGTTCCGGCAGGGCGAGGCGGGTGGACAGGTGCGCTACTACGCCGCCATCCAGACCGACGCCGCGGTGAACCGGGGCAACTCCGGCGGGCCGCTTGTCGACGGCGGCGGGCGGGTGATCGGGGTGAACTCGGTGATCCAGACGCCGGCCGCCGACGAGGAGACCGCCGGCAACGTCGGGCTGGCCTTCGCGATCCCGATCAACCAGGCGAAGCGGCTGGCCCAGGAGATCATCGACACCGGCCGGGCCCGGCGGACGGTGATCGGCGCGACGGTCGGCGGCACCCGCTCCGGCGGGTCGGGCGGGGTACGGATCTCCGCCGTCGAGTCGTCCGGGCCGGCCGCCGAGGCCGGGCTGCGCGCCGGTGACGTGGTGCTCAAACTCGACGGCAAGCCGCTGGAGGATCCGAGCGACCTGATCGCGCTGGTCCGCAAGTACGCGCCCGGCTCGGTGGTGAACATCGAGTACCGGCGCGGATCGGATCGGCAGGCCGCCTCGGTGACCCTGGCCGCGGACGCGAAGTAGCCGCCCGCTCCCCCTCCCCCCGCCCGCCACGACGTGCGTACTCTTGCCGGGGGCGGGGGATGAGGAGGCAGCCGTGTTCGAGAACCTGAACTGGTGGGAGATCGGTGCGCTCCTGCTGGTGGCGCTGCTGATCTTCGGCGACCGGCTGCCGAACGTGATCAGCGACGGTCTCCGGATGCTGCGAAACCTGCGCAACATGGCCCGCAACGCCACCGGTGACCTGAGCCGGGAGCTGGGCACCGACATCCAGCTCGAGGACCTGCACCCGAAGGCGTTCATCCGCAAGCACCTGCTGAGTGAGGAAGACGAGCAGGCGATCCGGAAGCCGCTGGAGGGGACGTTCGAGAAGCTCCGCTCCGACCTGACCGACGTACGCCGGGAGGTCGACGACGTCGCCTCCGCGGCGGACATCCGCCGCCCGGCCGGTACGGCGGGCGGCGCCACCGCCTCGACCCCGGGCACCGGCAGCGAGGTGACCCCGGCCCAGCGCCGCGGCTACGACATCGACGCCACCTGACCCCGGAGGTCGCGGACGCCACCTGAGCCCGGAGGTCGGGGACGCCACCTGAGCCCGGAGGTCGCGCCGGGGCCGGGGGGCAGCGGCCGGTCAGCGGCCGGCGGGGCGCAGCCCGAGGGGCTTGCCGAGCAGCGACTCCCGGCGGACCGCGAGCCGGTCCGCCACCGCGCTCAGCGCCCTGGCGGCCGGCGCCTCCGGCTCGGCGAGGACGACCGGGTCACCGGCGTCGCCGGCCTCGCGTACCCGGGTGTCCAGCGGGATCTGGCCCAGCAGCGGCACCTGTGCGCCGATGACCCTGGTCAGCGACGCGGCGACCGTTGCGCCGCCGCCGGAGCCGAAGACCTCCATCCGGGAGCCGTCCGGCAGGTCCAGCCACGACATGTTCTCTACCACACCGACCAGCCGCTGGTGGGTCTGCAGGGCGATCCCGCCGGCCCGCTCGGCCACCTCGGCCGCCGCCGTCTGCGGCGTGGTGACCACCAGGATCTCCGCGTTCGGCAGCAGCTGGGCGAGCGAGATCGCCACGTCCCCGGTGCCCGGCGGCAGGTCCAGCAGGAGTACGTCGAGGTCGCCCCAGTAGACGTCGGCGAGGAACTGCTGCAACGCGCGGTGCAGCATCGGGCCGCGCCAGACCACCGCCGCGTTGCCGTCGGTGAACATGCCGATCGAGATCACCTTCACCCCGTGCGCCTGGGGCGGCATGATCATGTCCTCGACCCGGGTCGGCCGGCCCTCGACACCGAGCATCCGGGGCACCGAGTGGCCGTAGATGTCGGCGTCGACGACACCCACCGAGAGGCCCTTGGCGGCGAGCGAGGCGGCCAGGTTGACAGTGACACTCGACTTGCCGACCCCGCCCTTTCCGCTGGCCACCGCGTAGACCCGGGTACGCGAGCCGGGCTGGGCGAACGGGATCACCGGCTCCTGGCTCTGCCCGCCGCCGCGCAGCCGGGACTGGAGCTGCTGCCGCTGCTCCGGGCTCATCACGCCGAAGTCGATGCTCACCCCGGTCACCCCGGGCACCGCGCCGACCGCGGCGGTGATGTCGGTACGCAGCTTGTCCCGCAACGGGCAGCCGGCGACCGTGAGCAGCAGCTCCACCCGTACCGTGCCGTCGGCGGCGACCACCGCGGAGCGCACCATGCCGAGGTCGGTGATCGGGCGGCGGATCTCCGGGTCGTCGACGCTGGCGAGCGCGGCGTGCACCGCCTCCTCGATGGGGCTGGTGGGCCGGGCGGCGGAGTCGGTGCCGGAGGCGGCAGCCTCCTGGCCGGGTACGGCTGGAGCAGACATGTTCGCAATGCTACGTCGCCGGCCGGTCCGGCCGATCGGCCGCACCGGGACAGACGGGAGCGAAGCCGCAGGTCGACCGGGCAGGACGGGGTGGCCAAAGCCGGTCGTTGCGTCACGAGTGGGGAAATTGGCGATTTGGCGGTAGACGCCGTACCCGTCGTGGTGCGACGATCGTTGAAGTACGCCGCGCGCCTAGCCCCTTGAGGCGCGCGGCGTTTTCGTGCCGGGTTCACGCCGCGCCGGTTACGAACCCGCGGTACCGCGCAATCTGGGGGCCCCGCGATGCCGCGGCCCCGCGCTCCGGCGGTCGAGGTGCCAAGAGGGCAGGCGGTCCCGTCGGTGATCGAGCCCCACCGGGCGCCGGGTCAGCGGCGGCGGCCTTCAGTAGGCGCCGGGTCAGCGGCGGCGGACCCGGTGCAGCCGGAACGGCCGGCGGGTCTGCCGGACCGGGGCGGCCCCCCGAGGCGGGGCGGCGAGCGAGTCGTCCGGCAGGGTCTGCCCGGCGGCCAGCGGCGGCCCGGCCGGGGCGAGCCGGCTGAGCACACAGTCGGCGGTCCACCGCTGGGCCAGCTCGGCCGGGCTGCCGGAGGCGTTGAGCCGCTTGGCCGCCACCTGGAGGGCCACGCTCGCCCACTGCTCGCCGTCCGGTGCGATCCGGGTCACCTCGGCCGGCCAGGTGACGATCCGCCCGCCGTGGTCGCCGCGCAGGGTCACGAGCGCGGTCGCCGCCTCGGCCAGTCCCGGTGCGGACTGCTCGCCCGGACCGCTCACCAGGTAGAGGACGCCGTCGAGGGGGACGCACCAGAGCGCGACCGGCGACCGGTCGCCGACCGCCACCCAGGCCACCGCGGCCTTCTTCACCGCCTCCGCCACCAGCGGCGGGACCGTCGCCTCCTGCTCCTGCGTCACATCCCGCATCCTGCCCCACCCGGGACCGGCACGGAACCCGCCGGCTCCGAACCGGGCCGGTCGGACCCGGACCCGGGCACGGGTACGTCGAGCAGCCCGGGTACCTCGGTCAGCGAGGCGAGCGCCGGACCGGTCCAGCCACGGTCCCGGTCGAAGACGAGGTGGTTGTCGAGGTCGGCGGCGGCCAGCCGGACGGCGGTCATCCCGGCCAGGGTGGCGCCGGTGAGCTCCTGGCTGCCCCCGTCACCGACGTAGAGGCAGTCGCCCGGGGCGACGCCGAGCCGGTGACAGGCGGCGAGGTAGATCGCCGGATCGGGTTTGCAGCGGCCGACCTGCACCGAGAGGACCCAGGCGTCGAGCAGCGGCGCGACCGGCAGCTGCGGCAGGAACGCGGGAAGCTCGTGGGTACAGTCGCTGACCAGGGCGGTCCGGGCACCACGGCGGCGTACCGCGCGCAGCACCGTCACCGCCTCCGGGCGGAGCCGGGTGTCGGCGCGTACCGCCCGCACCCGGGCCTCGACGGCGGCGCGCAGGTCGGCGGCGGAGGGTCGGGCGCCGGCCTGGGCGCAGACCCAGCGCATGGTCTCGGTGGCGTCGCCGAGCGCCCCGCTGGCCCGCAGGTAGAACGACCGGTCGAGCACCTCGACCAGCGCCTCCACGGCACAGCCGAGCAGCGCGGCGACCAGCGCGTGTTGCCGGCCCCGCCGGCTGGCGCAGGTGAGGGTGCCGAAAAAATCGAAGAGCACCGCCCGGTACGCGGGCGCGCGTCGCCCGTCGTCCCGGTCCACCACCCCGTCGCCCCGGTCGGTCGGGGTGGCCGGTCGGGGTTGGACTTCGAGGGCGGAGCGGGGGTCTGTCGGGGAGGAGAACCGGTATGCGGGCATGGGGGAGCAGGCCTCCGGAACCGGGTGGAGCGGGGCGCGATCGGACGATCGTAACGACTTGTCGATCAGATGGTGGCCCGCCGTGACATGTGAGGATTTTTCCGTGCCTTCCGCCGTAGCGCCGCCGCGTGCCCCGATCGATCCGCTGAGCATCGGCGCGGTCGCGGTCGCCATCGCGGCGGTCGCGTCGTCGGCGCCACTCATCGCGTTCGCCGCCGCTCCCGCGCTGGCCATCGCCTTCTGGCGCAACTTCCTCGCGCTCGTGGTACTGGGGCCGATCGCGCTCTACCGCCGTCGGGCCGAGCTGCGGGCGCTGACCACCGGTGCGGGGCGCCGGACCGCCGGCTACTGCGTACTCGCCGGTCTCGCCCTGGCGGTGCACTTCGCCGCCTGGATGCCGAGCGTCCAGTTGACGTCGGTGGCCGCCGCCACGGCCCTGGTGGTCACCCAGCCGGTCTGGCAGGGCCTGATCGCGCTCGGCCAGGGCCGGCGGCTCTCCATGCTCGCCTGGCTCGGCATCGGCCTGGCGGTGGCCGGGGCGATCTGGGCGGTCGGCGCCGACTTCGGGGTCTCCGGTCGGGCCGTCGCCGGTGACCTGCTCGCGATCGCCGGTGGCATGGCGGCGGCGGTCTACACCGCCCTCGGAGAACGGGTCCGGAGCACCATCAGCACGGTCGGCTACACCACCGTCTGCTACGGGGTCTGCGCGGCGGCGCTGCTGGTGGTCTGCCTGGCCGGCGGAGTACGCCTCGGCGGCTACGACCCCGGCACCTGGCTCGCCGTACTCGGGCTGGTGGTCGGGGCCCAACTGCTCGGGCACACCATGTTCAACTACGCGCTGCGCCGGATCTCGGCGACCACGATCAGCGTGCTCTTCCTGCTCGAGGCGCCCGGTGCCGCACTGCTGGCCTGGGCGTGGCTGGGCCAGGTGCCCCGGGCGGCCGCCCTGCCGGGACTGCTCCTGCTGCTCGCCGGGGTCGCCGTCGTGCTGCACGGCGAGGCCCGGACCGCCGCCCGGCGCCCCGGGGCAGGAAGAACACCGCTGCCCGCCCCGCCGGAGGCGGGCACCCCGCCGGCGGGGCGGGGGCCTGGCCGGCCGTAGCTCAGCCCGAGGTGCTCGCGGTGGTGGCGAAGAGCACGCCCATGAAACCCAGGTAGGCGAGGAAGAAGAGCAGGCCCAGGGCGACCAGTCCGAGGGAGACCCAGCCGAGCACCAGACCGGCGGTGGCGAAGCCGCTGCCCTCCTCGCCGGTCGCCTGGATCTCGGTGCGTGCCTTCTTCGCCAGGTAGATCGCGACCCCGCCGACGAGCTGGCAGCTGAACAGGGCGACGATCCCGGTGACCAGGGCGGCGATCGCCATCCCGTTCGTCGGCCGGCGCACCACGTACGGGTAGCCGGGGTGGCCCGGCGCCCACCCGGCGTGTCCCGGGGCCCAACCGGGCTGCCCGGCGGCACCCGGGGTGGGCGTGTGGACGGTCGGGTCGCCGGTGAGTGCGGCCGGCTCACCCGCCTGCTCAACCGGGGCGGCGGTGTGTTCGGACGGGTTGCCGGTACTGCCTGAAGTCACGGCGTCTCCTCATCGGTCCGATGCTCAGTAGCCGCTGTCGTACGACGACGACGGTTGGTTGGCCAGCCAGACGAAGAAGATCACGATGGCGATGGTGGCGAGTACCGCGATGGCGGTGGAGATCCAGCCGACGATGATGCCGGCCTTGGCGAAGCCCTCGCCGCTCTCGCCGCGCTCGCGGATCTGCTTGCTGGCGACGTGCCCCATGATCGCGCCGACGGCACCGAGGTAGCCGCCCAGCCCGTAACCGCAGAGCCCGAGCGCGCCCACGATGGCGACCACCATCGCGGCGATCGACAGGCCGTTCGTCGACGGCCCCGGGGTGGCGACCGGGTACCCGGGCGGCGGATAGCCGGGAGCCATCACCGGCTGGCCGCTGATCGGATCGGTGGCCGCGGGGTAGGCCTGGTTCGGGTAGCCGGGGTCGGCCGCCGGGTATCCGGGCTGGTACGGCTGGGCGGAGGTGGCGGCCTGCACCGTCGGGTCCTGGTACATGGGCTGGTAGCCCTGATCCTGCGGGCCCGTGGGTTGCGCCGGTGGCTGCGCCTGCCAGGACGGATCGCCGGAGTAGCCGCTCTGCTGGGGGTCGGTCATTCGAGGTCTCTCAGTTCGTCCGGACGGATGCGTCGTCAGGGTAGTCGGCGCCCGCCAGATCGGCGCCCCCATATCGAGGCCACGCCCGCCCGGCCCGTGCCCCCGGTGGTGCGCTGGCCGTGCCACGGCGGTGCGGCGTTGCCCGTAGCGACTTGACCGGGCAGGATCGCGGCATGGTATTCGACGCGCGTGCCGGGGACAGATCCGGAAATCGGCCTCGTCGGGACGCCACGCGCCCCGCGCTGGCCCGCCGGCCCCGTAACGGCTCGCAGGGCACCGTTACACAGAGCAACGACCGGTCGGAAGCGCCGGAGGCCGACACCGAACCGGTGACGATGCGGCTGGACGGCCGGGTGGCTCTGGTCACCGGTGCCGGCAGCGCGGACGGGATCGGGTACGCGACCGCCCGCCGACTCACCGCCCTCGGTGCCCGGGTGGCGATCGTCTCGACCACCCGGCGGATCCACGACCGGGCCAGTGAGCTGGGCGTGACGGGGTTCGTCGCCGACCTGACCGACGAGGCCGAGGTCGGCGCGCTGGCCGACGCCATCGTCGAGCAGCTCGGCGACGTTGAGGTGCTGGTCAACAACGCCGGACTGGCGAGCCGGGCAAGCCCCGAGGTGCTCCGGCCGGTGGCCCAGCTCAGCTACGACGAGTGGCACCGCGAGATCGAACGCAACCTGAACACCGCCTTCCTGTGCAGTCGGGCGTTCATCGGCGGGATGGCCGAACGGGGTTGGGGGCGGATCGTCAACCTCGCCGCCACCGCCGGCCCGGTGAACGCCCTGCCCACCGAGGCGGCGTACGCGGCGGCGAAGGCGGGCGTGGTCGGGCTGACCAGGGCACTCGCGATGGAGATGATCGCCGACGGGGTGACCGTCAACGCGGTCGCGCCGGGCACCATCTACACGGCGGCGTCCACGATGGCCGAGCTGAAGCAGGGGCTCGGCACCCCGGTCGGCCGTCCCGGCACCCCGGACGAGGTCGCCGCCGCGATCGCCTTCCTCTGCTCGCCGGCCGCCTCGTACATCACCGGGCAGATGCTGGTGGTGGACGGCGGCAACAGTGTGCGGGAGGCGGAGTACCGGTAACGACAGTCGCCTCAGTAGGCGCCGCCGTCACCCTCCGAGCCGGCCCAGCCGAGCAGGGCGAGCCAGCCGCAGCAGGCGATCAGATAGAGCGCGGTGAAGACGTAGCTGAGGATCAGCCCCCAGGTGGCCAGCTGGCCGCCCTGTTCGCCGGTGCGGCTGATCTGCCGCCGGGCGAGGTGCCCGAGCACGATGCCGGCCGGCGCGAAGACGAAGGCGAAGACCAGGGAGAGGATCGCCAGCAGGTTGTACCCGGACGACCCGCCCGGCTGCCCCGGCTGCCCGTACTCGCCCGGTTGGCCGTACTGACCCGGTTGGCCGTACTGACCCGGTTGGCCGTACTGGCCGTGGGAGCCGGGCTGGTCGTACTGGCCGGGACGGTCGCCGGGGGCGGGCGGGGGCTGCCCCGGGGACCCCTGCGGGTCCTGCGGCTCACCCGGCCAGGGGTTGCTCATGGCGTTGCCCTCCTCACCCGGGACGCTACCGGCCGGCACCGGTTCGCGGGCCGAGGTCGGCGATGATGCACCCGCCAGATGGCGGAGAGGTGCACCCGCCAGGTGGCGGAGAGGTGGGGAGAGGTGCTCCCGCCGGGGGGAGGAGAGGCGGCGCAGAGCCGGTCGGCTTCGGTCGGGACTGGTCAGGCTCGCCGGGACAGGCCGGCGGCGCGTTCCACCACCAGGCAGCGGTCCTCGACGTAGTCGATGCCGGCCTCCTCGGCGATCCGCCGGGCCTCGGCCGAGACGATGCCGAGTTGCAGCCAGACCGCCGGGGCGCCGATCGCGACCGCCTCGCGGACCACCTCCACCGCATGCTCGGCCGGCCGGAACACGTCGACCAGGTCCACCGGGTGCGGGATCTCGGCGAGCGAGCGGTAGACCCGCTCCCCGAAGAGTTCGTCCGCCTCCGGGTTGACCGGAATGATCCGCCAGCCGTACCGCTGCATCTGCGCCGGCACGCTGTGCGCCGGCTTGGCGGGGTTCCGGGAGGCGCCGACGACGGCGATCACGCCGGCCTCGGCCAGGATCTGCTGAGCGCTACGCACCTCGCGACTGTAGCTCGGCCGCCGACCCGGCCGGCCGCACCCGGTCAGAGCCGCCGGCCCGGTCGAACCGCACCCGGTCGGAGCCGCCGACCCGGCTGGCCGCAGTCGGTCAGAGCAGGGTGAGCTGCTCGACGGCGGGTGCCGGCGCTGGTGCCGGCACCTGGCGGGCGTCGCCCGGCTCGGGGCGGTGCAGGCCGTGCCGGCGGGCCGCCAGCCGGACCCGGGCGGTCAGCTCCCGCTGGTATGCCTGCGGCAGGTAGGAGCCCCGGCCGAAGAGGGTCCGGTAGCGGGGCACAAGGTGTGGGAACTCCCTGGCGAGCCAGCCCGCGTACCACTCGCGGGCGCCGGGACGCAGGTGCAGCGGCAACGGGGTGACGCTCACCGCGCCGGCCGCTGCGATCGCGGCCACCGTCTCCTCGATCGAGTCGTCGCTGTCGGTCAGGCCGGGCAGGATCGGGGCCATCAGTACGCCGACCGCGAAACCGGCGTCGGTCAGCCGGCGGACGGCGTCGAGCCGGCGGCGCGGGCTGGGCGTGCCCGACTCGACCGAGCGCCACATCCGCTCGTCGACGAAGCCGATCGACATCGAGATGCCGACCGAGGTGACCGTGGCCGCCTGCTGGAGCAGCGGCAGGTCGCGCAGGATCAGGGTGCCCTTGGTCAGGACGGAGAACGGGTTGGCGAAGTCGCGCAGTGCCGTCAGGATCGGCGGCATCAGCTGGTAGCGCCCCTCGGCCCGCTGGTAGCAGTCGACGTTCGTGCCCATCGCGATGTGCTCGCCCGACCACCTCGGCGCGGCCAGCTCGCGGCGGACCAGCTCGCCCGCGTTGACCTTGACCACCACTTTGCTGTCGAAATCGCGGCCGGGGTCGAGGTCGAGGTAGGTGTGCGTGCCCCGGGCGAAGCAGTTGTGGCTGACCACCCCGTTGGCGACGAAGTCGCCGGTGCCGGTGGTGATGTCGTAGAGCTGGAGTTCCCGCTCGACCGGCTCGATCCCGCGGATCCGCAGCACCGCCCGGCCGCCGAGGATCGTCCCGTCGAGCCCGCCGGCCGGCAGGTCGGCGGGGCCGGGGGTGGCCCGGCCGGTGCCGACCAGGCTGTCGGTGATCGCCAGGTAGGGCCGGGGCGGCTCGCCGGGCGGCGCGGCGACGACGTGCTTCCAGCCGCGCGGGGTGAGGAACCGGTGGTCGCCGCTGGCGGTCAGCTCGGTGCCGTCGGCCAGCACGATCCGGTAGGCCGGCTTCACCGTCGACCAGTGCGCCAGAACCTCGGTCCGGACGTAGCGCCGGTGGTTGCCCTGTGCGACGGTGCCGTAGATCTGGTCGCCGATCCGCAGCTCGGCCAGTGCTCGGGTGCGCCCGTCGGCGAGCAGGATCGCGGTGTCCCCGGCCAGACAGTAGGCGCAGGCGTGGCTGCACCCCCGGTAGGGGTTGATCGTCCACCGGAACGGCACCCGGGACTCCCCGGGCACCCGGTTGACAATCGACTTGGCCCGCACCTCGTAGAACGTCATGCCGGCGAATCCGGGGGTGTCGAAGGTGCGGACGGTCGCGCCGGGCAGCGCCAGCGGCAGGGGTGGAGCCGCTGGCGCCGCCCCCGGAGGGGTCCCGCGGTCGGGGGGAGCCGACGTCAGGTTTTCCCAGCGCATGCCCAACATTCGAACACACGTACGAGAGCCCGCGCAACTCGCCACGCGGCGGACCGCGACCGGCCGGTCGGCGTACCCGGAAGGGGTTATCCGGCGTCGGCCGGCGGCCCGCTGCTCGCCCGGCGGACCAGTTCGGCGGCGACGTGTTCGACCTGCGGGGTGTTCAGCGGCTCGGGCGGTTGCAGCGCCAGGGTCATCGCCCGGGCTCCCATGTCGGCCAGCGGCAGCCGGATGGTGGTGAGGGCGGGCGTCACGTCACGGGCGATCGGCATGTCGTCGAAGCCGACCACGCTGATCCGGCCGGGCACCTCGATGCCCCGGGACCGCAGCAGGGAGAGGGCGCCGATCGCCATCGAGTCGTTCAGCGCGACGATGGCGGTGACCCCGGGGCAGCTCTCCAGCAGTGTGGCGGTGGCGGCGACCCCGCCGGAGCGGTCGAAGTCGGCGTAGACGATCTGCCGGGTGCCGAGCTTCTGGCCGTGCTCCCGGGCGGCCCGGCGCAGCCCGGCGAGCCGGTCGGTGGTGGTGGTCAGGTGTCGTGGTCCGGCGACGACCCCGATCCGGGTGTGGCCGAGACCGTAGAGCTCGGCGCCGATCAGGTGCCCGCCGGCCTCGTTGGCCGGGATGACCGCGTGTCCGCTGTGCTCGTGCCGGCCGATCACCGCCACGTGCCCGCCGGTGGCCTGGTAGACCCGCAGCTTCGCGTCCAGGGTGTTGGTGAACTGCTCGTCGTGGTAGCCGGAACCGGCCAGGATGATCGCGGCGGCCTGGTTGGCCCGGAGCAGCTCGACGTACTCCAGTTCCTTGTCCGGGTCGCGGTAGGTGTTGCAGATGATGACCAGCCGGCCGTGCTCGGTGGCCACCCGTTGCAGTCCCCGGGTGATCTCCGAGAAGTACGGGTCGGAGACGTCGTGCACGATCACCCCGACCGCGCTGCGGTGGTTGCGGGCCAGCTGCTGGGCGTGCGCGTTCGGGACGTACTGCAACTCCTCGACCGCCGCCAGCACCCGCTCGCGGAGCGCGTCGGTGACCGGCTTGGGGCTGCCGTTGATGATCCGCGAAGCGGTGGCGGGTGACACGCCGGCCCGCCGCGCGACATCCGCCAGAGTGGCCATCGACTGCGTCCTTCCCCGACCGCCCGGTGGCCGGTTGCAGCCGAGGATATCGTGGGCCGCCCGGGCCCATTCACGGCCGTCGCGCGCTGGTCGGCACCGCCGTTCCAAGATCACCATGACGGCGGGAGGCTCTTGCCCGAATCGGAATCGAGTCGGTAGCGTACTCGGGAAAGCGCTTACCGACGTAGGGCGTGCTCTACCGCGACCCTTCGGGCGCCAGGACGACCCCACCACGATCACGTACCCCGCGCGCTCGACGAGTGGCACCCGCGGATCAGCCAGCCTGAGGAGGCGACGTACATGAGCCGCACCACGATCGGCATCGTGCTCAACGGCGTGACCGGCCGGATGGGCTACCGGCAGCACCTGGTCCGGTCCCTGCTGGCCATCCGGGAACAGGGCGGGCTGGCGCTGCCGGACGGCCGCCGGCTCTGGCCCGAACCGATCCTGGTCGGCCGCAGCGAGGCGAAACTCCGGGAGATCGCCGAGCGGCACGGGCTGACCGAGTGGAGCACCGACCTGCCCGCCGTACTGGCCCGCCCGGACGTGCGGATCTACTTCGACGCGCAGGTGACCGCGCAGCGGGAGAAGGCACTGAAGCTGGCGATCGAGGCCGGCAAGCACATCTACACCGAGAAGCCGACCGCCGAGGACCTCTCCGGCGCGATCGAGCTGGCCCGGCTCGCCGACGCCGCCGGCATCAAGCACGGCGTGGTGCAGGACAAACTCTTCCTACCCGGCCTGCGCAAGCTCGACCGGCTGGTCAGGGGCGGCTTCTTCGGCCGCATCCTCTCGGTACGCGGCGAGTTCGGTTACTGGGTCTTCGAGGGCGACTGGCAGGCCGCCCAGCGCCCGTCCTGGAACTACCGGGCGGCCGACGGCGGCGGCATCACCGTCGACATGTTCCCGCACTGGCACTACGTGCTGGAGCAGCTCTTCGGCCGGGTCGCGGCGGTGACCGCGCACGTCACCACGCACATCCCGCAGCGCTGGGACGAGGCCGGCGAGCGCTACGACGCCACCGCCGACGACGCCGCGTACGGCATCTTCGAGGTCGAGCGGCCGGGCCAGTCGGGCCGGATCGTGGCCCAGATCAACTCCTCCTGGTCGGTCCGGGTCTACCGGGACGAGCTGGTCGAGTTCCAGGTCGACGGCACCGAGGGCAGCGCGGTGGCCGGGTTGCGCAACTGCCGGATCCAGCACCGGGCGGCCACGCCCAAGCCGGTGTGGAACCCGGACCTGCCGGCGACCGAGGACTTCCGGTCACAGTGGCAGGTCGTGCCGGACAACGAGGAGTTCGACAACGGCTTCAAGGCGCAGTGGGAGCTGTTCCTGCGGCACGTCGTCGTAGACGAGCCGTACAACTGGGACCTGTGGGCGGGTGCCCGGGGCGTGCAGCTCGCCGAACTCGGGCTCGCCTCGGCCCGGGACGGCCGGCGGATCGAGATCCCGGCCCTCGACGACGAGCCGGGTCACCGGTGAGCACCGTCCCGGCCCGGTTCTCGTTCAACCAGGCCACCGCGAAGTACTGGCCGATCCCCGACCTGGTCGCCGGCTGCCTGGCGGCCGGCGTGACCCAGGTCGGGCTCTGGCGGGAGGAGACCCTCGCGCACGGCCTGGACAGGACCGCCACGCTGGTCCGCGACTCCGGGCTCGCGGTCACCTCGCTGTGCCGGGGCGGTTTCTTCCAGACCCCCGACTGGTACGACGAGAACCGCCGGGCGATCGACGAGGCCGCCACCCTCGGGGCGCCGGTACTCGTGCTGGTCTCCGGCGGACTGCCGGACGGCAGCCGGGACGTGGACGCGGCCCGCGCGCACGTCGGCGAGGCGATCGGCGAGCTGGTGCCGCACGCCCGGGACGCCGGGGTACGGCTGGCGATCGAGCCGCTGCACCCGATGTACTGCTCCGACCGCTGTGTGGTCGCCACCCTCGGCCAGGCGCTGGACCTGGCCGCGCCGCATCCCGTCGAGACGGTCGGCGTGGTGGTGGACACCTACCACCTCTGGTGGGACGACCAGGTCTGGGCGCAGCTCGACCGGGCCGGCCGGGAGGAGCGGATCGCCTGCTTCCAGGTCGCCGACTGGGCCACCCCGCTGCCCGAGGGGGTGCTGCTGGGCCGGGCGCTGCCCGGGGACGGCTGCGTGCAGCTGCGCCGGTTCCGGGAGGCGGTGGACGCCGCCGGCTACCGGGGACCGGTCGAGGTCGAGGTCTTCAACGCCGAACTCTGGGCCCGGCCGGGCCCAGAGGTCCTGGAGCGCACCCTCGCCGGTTATCTCGGCCACGTGGATTAGTCGACGCCGCCGGGCGCCGGGGAAACTGGTGACATGGACCAGCCCACCTTCGTGTACGACGGCGACTGTGCCTTCTGCACCACCTGCGCCGGGTTCGTCGACCGGCGCGTCCCGACCGGGGCGAAGGTGCTGCCCTGGCAGTTCGCCGACCTCGACGCGCTCGGGCTGACCGTCGCGGAGTGCGAGGAGGCGGTCTGGTGGATCGGCACCGACGGCGTACGTGCCGCCGGCCCGGACGCGATCGCCCGGCTGCTCGGCGCGAGCCGCCCCGGCTGGCGGCTGCTCGGCGCCGCCCTGCGGCTGCCCCCGGTGCGCGCCCTGGCCTGGCCGGCGTACCGCTGGGTGGCCCGCAACCGGCACCGGCTGCCGGGCGGTACGGCCGCCTGCTCGCTGCCGCAGGCGACCCGGGACCGGCTCTACGGCACGGCCGGCGACGGCGCGCCGGACGGCTCTGTCGGAACCGGCCCGGCGGCCTCCTGAACACCGCCGCCGGTGCCGCCGGCTTGCCGGGTCAGCCGGCGGAGCCGGGCCAGCGGACGTAGCCGCTCCAGCGGCAGGAAGCTGGTCATCGCCACCAGGTGCGGGGCGAACGAGATCGTGATGGTGGCGATGGTGACCAGGTGGAACGAGTAGAAGAACGCCACCACGGCGCTCCGCCAACGCGCTGGCACCACGAAGACCAGCGGACTGAGCAGCTCGAACGCGACGATGCCGATCTGCGCCGCGATCAGCAGGTACGGCACCTGGGCGATCAGGTCGGCCAGTTCGGTACCGCGCCGGATGATCGCGCGGGCCAGTACCGACCCGGTCATCCACTCCGGCCCGCCGAACCGGAGCTTGGCCCAGGCGGCCAGGAAGTAGGTGCAGACCACGGCGATCTGGGTGACCCGCAGCGCCCAGCCGGCCGCCTCGGAGCGGGTGGGGTCGCCGTGCCGGGCCCGGCCCACCGTGGGCAGCACCGCCAGGGCCACCAGGAAGCCGAACCGGTCGTGGTCCACCTTCCCGTAGCTCATCGCCACGACCATCCACTCGAAATAGAGCGCGAAGACGGCCCAGCCGAGCAACCGGGGTGCCCGCCCGGTCGCGGCGGCGAGCGAGAGCAGCAGCAGCGCCCAGAACAGGACGGTGACCAGCAGCGGGGTGGGGGTGGGCAGCGGGAGCAGACGGCCGACGAAGAGCGGCTGGTACAGCTCGCCGGGGATGTTGGCCTTGTCGCGTACCCAGGGGGTGAAGAACAGCAGGTCCGCGACGACGAAGAGGTAGACCAGGGTACGGAAGGCGGCCACCCGGCCCCGGGGCACCGGCTCGGTCAGCCAGCCGGACACGGCGGCGCCGACCCGTCGGGACGCGCTCACGACGCCTGCCACCGGACCACCGTCTCGTCGACCGAGTTGCCGGTCGGCCGGCCGTCCGTGATGCCGTACCAGCGGATCACGATGCGTACCTCGACGATTGGCGGCGCGTCCGGGTGCCGTTCGGCGTACGCGTCGGCGACCTGGCGCAGCAGGGTCGGGTCTTCCTCGTACCGGCCCTGCTGGCCCTCGATCTCGGCCCGGCGGATGCCGGTGGTGTCCTCGCCGAGCCCGACCACCGCGCCGGTGGTGTCGACCCCCTCGACCCGGGTGTCCGGGGCGGGGTCGTCCGGCGGGTTGGAGCCGGCGTACATCCGGAACGGGCCGAACGGGAAGTGGTCGTCCTGCCCCCAGAGGGTGCCGGCGAGCAGTACGGCACCGGCCAGCAGGGTGAGGCCCACCCGGATCCTCCGGCCCCGCCTCGGCAACGCGTCCATCGGTTCGAGACCTTACGCGGTACGCGCAAGATCCGCCGGTACTCCTCGACCGGCCCCGGACGCCAGCGGCCGGACACCCGTGCGGGTGTCCGGCCGCGGCGCGGAGCTTCGTGGTCCCGGTGAACCCTCTGGTCCGGAACTCAGTGACTGTGCTCGGCGAGCTGCTTGCGTACGTCGTCCATGTCCAGCGCCTGCACCTGCTCGATCAGCGACTCCAGGGCGGACTCGGGCAGGGCGCCCGGCTGGGCGAAGACGATCACCCCGTCCCGGATCGCCATGATCGTGGGGATGGAGCGGATGTCGAACTTCGCGGCGATCTCCTGCTGCGCCTCGGTGTCGACCTTGCCGAACACGATGTCCTCGTGCTTGACCGAGGACCGCTCGTAGACCGGCGCGAACCGCTTACACGGGCCACACCAGTCCGCCCAGAAGTCCACCAGCACGATGCCCGGCTGCTCGGTCACCTCGTCGAAGTTGGCTGCGGTCAGCTCAACGGTCGCCATTGATCACTCCGATCACCCAATTGGCCTTACGACTGCTGAAACCCACCCGGCCTGCTGAGAATTCCCCGGCGCGGCGGGTTGAAACGGTCACCGTGTGCGGGCTCACGTCGGCAACGGCATCGATGTGGGTCGGTGATTCAGGCGTACTGGAAGTGAACCATTGGCGACACAGTTCGGTTACTGTCGGTCATGGGAGCGTTTCCAGAGCTTTCGCTGGCCAGTCGGGGTGTGATCCGAATACTTGCCGGTTGGCAAGCGGAAACAGGTGACATAACGGATGCCTGGGCGAGTACGGCCACTCACGTTCAGTAACATTACAAAAAGGTAACTGTGACTCCGATCTCGTGGCGAAGTCTTCTGTCGGCCGGGTCGGATCGGGCAGAATCTTTCCCATCAGAGCGTGGGCGGCGGGTGCCGGGGAGGGCCCCGCCGCTCATTGCGTCCGGGGTCGGTTTGCATCACCCGGCGCCTCTCTAATTCAGCGTTGGAGACCCCGCAAGTCCGGCCGGTCCGACGCGCCGCACCCCCGCCTCGCGCCGTAGTGCCGAGAGACGCGCCGGCCTACCACTTTTCGGGCTGAATCGGGCCTTCCTCCTATCGCCGGCTTATGCTGATCCGGGAGGCGCCATGAGTCAGACCGGATCTCCGGACTCGCCAGGTGCCACGCATGGTGCCTGGCGGGCCACCATCACCGGCTACCCGCCCGACGACTGGCGACTGCTCGTCCGGCTGCCCGGTCGGGTGATCGTCGCGGCCTCGTCGGCCCGGCCGGACAATCCGGTCCGGACGGTCACCGAGGGGCTGGCCGGCCTGGACGGCATCGCCGCCGGCCGGTCGTTCGACAGCGAACTGGTCCGGGCGGTGGTCGCCGCCATCTACGCCGAGTCCGACGACGGGCGCTCGGGACCGGTCCGTGCCGGAACGGCCGACGGCGGGCTCGCCGGCGGCGGGCACGAGGCAGGCACACACCCCGCCGGCACACACCCCGACGGCGGGCGCGAGGACGGACTCGCCGAACTGCTCCGGTCCTGCCGGGCGGCGGTCGAGACGTTGGCCCGGCACGCCGACCCGGCCGACTCGGCCGCCTACCGGCAGTGGGTGCAGTCCGTCGCGGCCCGGGTCTGCCGGGCGGCCGGTTCCGACGGCCGGCCCCGCCCGTTCGGCGACCCGGTCGATCCGGAACAGCGCCGGGTGCTCGATCAGCTCGGCGAGGCGCTGGGACTACGCCCGGCCGGCTGAACCGCCCGGACCCCGTCCGGCCGCGCCAAACCATGGCGGATCCTGTCCGGCCGCGTCAAGCTATGGCGGATCCTGTCCGGCCGTGCCGGGCCACGGCAGGCGGTGGCCGGGGCCGTGCCAGTACCCGCCGGGTGCGTACCCTCGGCAACCGTGGACGGTGCGGAGGTCGAGGTCGAGGTCGGGGTCGGGCCGTGGGTGGGCGAGCCGCCGACCGATCCCCGCTACGACCCCGAGCTGCTGCGCCTCGGCGACCGGCGCAACGTCGTCGACCGGTACCGGTACTGGCGGCGGGAGGCGATCGTCGCGGACCTGGACCTGCGCCGGCACGACTTCCACGTGGCGATCGAGAACTGGCAGCACGACTTCAACATCGGCACCGTGGTCCGCAACGCGAACGCCTTCCTCGCCGCCGAGGTGCACGTGGTGGGGCGGCGGCGGTGGAACCGGCGGGGTGCCATGGTGACCGACCGGTACCAGCACGTCCGGCACCACCTGTCGATCGAGGCGTTCCTGGCCTGGTGCGGCGCCGCCGACCTGCCGTTGATCGGCATCGACAACCTCCCCGGTTCGCGTCCGCTGGAGAGCGCCGTACTGCCGCGCCGCTGCGTACTGCTGTTCGGGCAGGAGGGTCCGGGGCTCTCCGAGCCGGCCCGGCTCGCCTGCTCGGCGGTCTTCTCCATCGCCCAGTACGGCTCGACCCGGTCGATCAACGCCGGGGTGGCCAGCGGCATCGCCATGCACGCCTGGATCCGCGGCTACGGGGGTCGACCGCCCGACGAGGGCTGACCCGTACCGTCCCGCCGACGTCCAGGACGTACGTGAAACAACCTGAAAAGGCCGGTTCGCCTTGACTCGGGGGTAGTGGTGCGGGGACTGTAGATGTCGTGGGTGTCGTGCTGAGCTGTCCGCGCTGCGCCGGTCCGGTCCGGGCGCCGGACCTGATGCACACCGCCTGGCGGTGTCCCGGCTGCGGTCCCGTTCCGCCGCTGCACGTGGCGGAACACATCGGGCCGGAGATCCTGGCCAGCGCCGTCGAGCGGATCGTCGGGCAGCGCGACCCCGCCGACCGGGAGACCGGGGCCGCCGGCAACGGACCGGACTTCCCGATCCCGCTCTGGTGCTTCTGGCCGCTGCCGCAGGGCTGGACGATGACCGGGGTCGGCTGGGCCGGTGACGACCGTGGCGGCGTACGCGCGACCGCCGTGGCCTGCACCGGGCCGGACCCGCTCGGCGGCGGCCCGGCCGACCTCGTGCTGGTCGCCGAGGAGCCCGGCGTCGGCCTGGGCACCCGGCTGGCCGGCACCACCGGGCTCGACCCGGGGCCGCAGCTCACCGAGGCACTCACCGATCCCGGCCCGGGGTCCGCGGAGCGGATCGCGCACGCCAAGGTCCGGGTCGCCGGCCATCCGACTCCACTGTGGTCAGTCAAATCTCCGACAGACCGGAGTGCCTACGTCGGTGAAGCTCGGGGGATCTGGCTCTATGCGATAGCCTGGCCGGCGAGCGCGGGTTACCTCCTCGCGGACGACGTGGAACTCCACGACCTGACCGAGTGGACACCCCCCGAGCTCGTGTACGGTGCTCCGTCCCCCTACCTGCACGGGAGGGTCTGATATGGCCGGTCAGGCTGGGTCGGAGCGCGATTGCGGATTGTTTCCCGCAGGACAGCAGACTGCTACCCTGGGTTTTGCCGCGGTTAGCAACCCGGTGCCGCACGGAGGGATGGCCCGCCATGGTTAAAAAGGTCCTCACCTGGGGCGGTATCGCCTTCCTGGTCTTCTTCATCGCCTACCAGCCGTCCTCGGCCGCCGACGTCTTCAAGTCGTTGGGTGGCAGCCTCCTGGACGTCGCGCAGGGCTTCGGCGACTTCTTCACCGACCTCGTGGCCTAACCGTCGATGGGTAATCCGTCGGGTGAACCCCCTGAGCCCGAGGACGACGACGAACGTCGACGGCGCGAACGGGACACCGAGCCGATCCCACGGGTCCAGCCCGACGAGGGGCCACACTTCGGCACCGGCCCCTCCTATTCGGACGGGCCCGCCTACTCCGACGGTCCTGCCTACTCCGACGACATCGGCTACGGCGAGCGCCGGGCCGGCACCCGAGGCTGGGTCCGGGATCCGGACCAGGGCCCGGAGATCTCCGAGGAGGAGCTGGCCGGGCTCCGGGTCGACGCCTCCGGGATGCCGCTCGGCCCGCGCCGGGTGCTGCCGCTGGAGGACGAGCCGACCTCGCTGGTGGCCCGCTACCTCTTCCCGACCGAGCGCTACCGGGGCGAGTGGAAGCGGCACAAGATCTCCCTCGCCACCCCGCTGCTGATCGGCCTGCTCGCCACCTTCGTGCTCGGCTACCTCTCCGGTTTCCTCGCCGGCCAGGAGGTCGGCGCGCTGACCACGGTCGCCGTGCTGATCTGGCTCGGCATCATGGGCTGGGTCGCCTGGAAGGTGGCCGACTGGTATTTCGACCGCTTCATCCTCACCAACAAGCGGGTGATGGTGGTCAACGGGATCATCACCCGGCAGGTGGCGATGATGCCGCTGCTGCGGGTCACCGACATGAAATACGAGCAGTCGCCGCTCGGCCGGGCGCTCAACTACGGCACCTTCGTGCTGGAGTCCGCCGGCCAGGAGCAGGCCCTCCGCGAGGTCAAGTACCTGCCCAACCCCAACGAGCTCTACCTGCGCGTGGTCGAGGAGATGTACGAGCCGCAGGCAGTGGAGGCGCGGCTGGGCAAGGAGGCCGAGGAGGCCAAGGCCGACGACGGCGCCTGACGAGCCGACGCCCCGCACCAAACGCCGCAAAAGCCACGGGCACCTGTCCGAACATCGAGGTCAATCGCGCCTTTGGGCCGTAGACCTGCGGGTGCCCGTGTGGCAGCCTGTCGAATTGGCAGCGGCGGCGGGGGGAGGCGGAGTGGCGCCGAAGCACTCGGTCGACGAGGAGTTCCGCGAGTTCGTCGCGGCCCGCTCGGCAGCCCTGCTGCGTACGGCGTACCTGCTCGCCGGGGACTGGGCCACCGCCGAGGACCTGTTGCAGACGGCGTTGACCAAGACGTACCTCGCCTGGAAGCGGCTCGGCGAGATCGAGGCGGTCGAGCCGTACGCCCGGCGGGTCCTGATCAACACGGCGACCAGCTGGTGGCGGCGACGCTGGCACGGTGAGCGCCCCACCGAGGTGCTGCCCGAGCGTCCCGCCCCGGACCAGATCGAGGAACAGCTCGAACGCGACCGGCTGTGGCGGCACGTCCGCACCCTGCCGGTCCGGCAGCGGGCCGTACTCGTACTCCGGTTCTACGAGGATCTCTCCGAGGCGCAGACCGCCGCACTGCTCGACATCTCACCGGGCACGGTGAAGAGCCAGACCTCCCGGGCCCTCGCCACGCTGCGCCGCCGGCTCGGTGCCGAGGCCGACAGCCGGATGCCGCAGGGCGAGGAGGCGCTGACCCGGGTACCCGTGCGGGAGGCCGACCACCGTCGGTCCGCCCGCCCGGCCGACGGCCAGCTCCCGGTCACCCCGCCCGAGCTGCCCCGGCCGCGCCCGGCCGTGGCCCGGCGGCCGGCCGCGCTGACGGTGCCGGCCCAGGCCGTCCCGGCGGTCGGAGCGGAAGCGTGACGGCCATGTTGGAAGACGAACTGCGCGACATGTTCGCCGCCCGGGTCGACACATCACCGGTGGCCGACGACCCGGCCGGCCGGGTGATCATGCGCGGCCGGGTGAGTCGTCGGCGTCGCGCCGTCAGCTCACTGGCGGCGGTCGCCGCCGCGCTGGTCCTGGTCACCGCCGGAGCCGCCTCGCTCGGCGCCGGCTGGCTGCCCGGACGGCCCTCCGCCGGCCCGGCCGCCGGCTTCGACGTGGACTCGCTGGCCGAGGTCACGGTCGGCCCGGCGCAGCCGCCGACCCCCGGCCGGGACACCGGGATCGGCCTCGACCTCCGCAGCGGCGACCAGCTCTGGACCAGCGACGGGCGGCGGCTCCGGCTGGACGGCGTCGGCGAGGTCACCCGGACCTACCGGGTGCCGGGCGGCTGGGTGTACGCCGGGGCCAGGCAGGTCAGGTTCCTCCGGCCCGACGGCACCTCGGTGGCGCTCAGCGGCGAGGACGACCGGTGGGCGCTGAGCACCGACGGCAACCGGCTCGCCTTCCAGCTCGACACGACCCTGTACGTCGCCCGGGTCGGCCCGACCGGACTCGCCCTGACGGACCACGTCGAGGTACCCACCGGCACCTGGCCGGTGGCCTTCGCCGGCGAGCGGGTGGTGCTCTCCGACTCCGACCGTGGCTACGGCTACCTCGACCTGGCCGCCCCGGACCGGCGGCCGACCCCCAACCCGGACGTGCTGGCGGTCTACGGGGTACGCGACGACGGCCTGGCCGGGCTGGTCCGCCAGGAACGTGGCACCCGGCTCTGCCTGGCGAGCCTCGCCACCACCGGCGGCAAGCCGCGACCGGTGCGCAGCGGCGGCTGCGGGCTGGGACTGCGGGCCGAGAACTCCGGCGGCGGGCTCACCCCGGACGGCCGCTGGCTCGCCGAACGACGCGGTGCCGAGGTCGTGCTGATCGACGTCGACGGCGTACTCGACGGCCGGAACGCCGTGCTCTCCTGCCCGGCCGCCGGTGCCGTGCCGCCGGTCTGGGTCGACGACCGGACGGTGGCGACCGGTGACGGCGGGCAGGTCGTACGCTGCCGCACCGACGGCACCAGGGAGACCGTGCCGCTGCCCGACGGCGTCACGGAGGACTGGGAACTCGTGCCGAGGCTGACCGCGGCGCCCGCGGGCCGGTGACCGCGTTGCCCGGCGGTAACCTCGGCCGGTGACGTCCCGACAGAGCGGGCCGGCTGCGCGCGGTGGCGGAATCCGGATCGACCTGCACACCCACTCGACCGCCAGCGACGGCACCTACTCGCCCGAACAGCTGGTCCGGTCGGCCCGGGAGACCGGGCTCGACGTCCTGGCCATCACCGACCACGACACCACCGGGGGCTGGGAGCGGGCCGCCGCCGCCCGGCCGCCGGGACTCACCCTGGTCCGGGGCGCCGAACTCTCCTGCCGCTGGTACGGCACCGAGCCGTCGATCCCGCTGCACCTGCTCGGCTACCTCTTCGACCCGTCCTCGCCGGAGCTGGTCGCCGAGCTGACCCGGGTACGTGCCGCCCGGGAGGTACGCGGCGAACGCATCGTCGAGCTGCTCCGGGCCGACGGCGTCGACGTCGACTGGGCCGAGATCCGAACCGCCGCCGCGGGCGGGACGGTGGGCCGGCCGCACATCGCCCAGGCGCTGATCCGGGCCGGCCTGGTGGCGACCACCGCCGAGGCGTTCACGCCACGATGGCTCGGCGAGCGCTACCGGCTGTCCAAGGACGACATCGACGTCTTCCGGGCGGTCCGGCTGGTCCGGCAGGCCGGCGGGGTGCCGGTGATGGCCCATCCCCGGGCGAGCCGGCGGGGGCGGATCGTGCCCGACTCGTTGATCGTCGAGCTGGCCGCCGCCGGACTGGCCGGGCTGGAGGCGGACCACGAGGACCACTCACCGGCCGAACGGGAGCACGTCCGGACCCTCGCCGGCGAGCTGGGACTGCTGGTCACCGGCTCGTCCGACTTCCACGGTGCGCACAAGACCGTCCGGCTCGGCGCGTACACCACCGGGGTCGAGGCGTACCAGCGGATCGTCGCGGCGAGCAGTGGGGTGGGTGTCCTCACGGACCCGGCCTGACCTCGGCGGACACCGCCCGGCGTACGGCTAACGTGATCGCGTGAACATGAAGCTGCTCGGCGAGGTCCTGGTGACCCTGTTCGTGATCACCGACCCGCCGGGCATGGTGCCGATCTTCCTCGCCCTGACCGGCCAGATGCCGGCCCGGGAGCGGGTACGCGCCGCCGGGCAGGCGGTGGCGCTCGGCCTCGGAGTGATCGTCGTCTTCGCCGTCGCCGGGCAGACCCTGCTGGACTACCTGCACATCGAACTGCCGGCGTTGCAGGGCGCCGGTGGGCTGCTGCTGTTGCTCGTCGCGCTGGAACTGCTCACCGGCAAGGCGGACGACCCCGGCCAGCAGAACACCTCGAACATCGCGCTGGTGCCCCTCGGTACGCCCCTGCTGGCCGGTCCCGGTGCGATCGTCGCCACCATGCTCTTCGTACAGCGGGCCGAGGGCACGGCGGACTACCTGGCGATCGCGGTCGGCATCGTCGCGGTGATGGTCGCGGTCTGGCTGATCCTGCGCTTCTCCGGGCTGGTCGTCCGGGTGCTCCGGCCGGCCGGGATCGAGGTGCTGACCCGGATCGCCGGCCTGCTGCTCGCGGCCATCGCGGTGCAGTTGATCGCCGACTCCGTCAGCGCCTTCGTCTCCAGCCACATCTCCGGTTCCTGAGCACGGTCCGTGCCGGCGGAGGTGTCGGACCGGCATGGCAGGATCGGTCCGTGCGAAGGCCATCGTCCGGCGGCAATCGGACCCCTCGACCGCGTGGCGGCGCCCAGCCGGAGCAGTTGGGATTCGAGGGGATGCCCGAGCGTCTCTTCGTCTGCACGCCGAGCAAACTGGGCGCATACGTGGACTGTCCGCGCCGATACCGCTACTCCTATGTCGACCGGCCGGCGCCGCCCAAGGGGCCGCCCTGGGCGCACAACTCGCTCGGCGCGAGCGTGCACACCGCCCTGCGAAACTGGTACGCGTTGGCCCCCGACCGCCGCCGCCCGGAAGCGCTGCCGACCCTGCTCAAGGGCACCTGGGTCCGGGAGGGCTACCGCGACGAGGAGCAGGAACGGGCGGTGTTCCGCCGGGCGCTGGAGTGGCTGGAGTCCTACGTGGAGTCGCTCGACCCCGCCGACGAGCCGGTGGGGGTGGAGCGGGTGGTGGCGGTCAAGACCGCCGTGCTCGCGTTCAACGGGCGCACCGACCGGATCGACTCGCGTACCGGGCCGGACGGTCCCGAGCTGGTGATCGTCGACTACAAGACCGGACGTACCGGACTGGACTCCGACGACGCTCGGGGCTCGCAGGCACTCGCGCTCTACGCGTACGCCGCCGAGCGGGTCTTCCGGAAGCCCTGCCGGCGGGTGGAGCTGCACCACCTGCCGACCCGGACGGTCGCCGGGCACGATCACACGGCGGAGTCGCTCGCCCGGCAACTTTCCCGGGCCGAGGACACGGCGCGGGACATCATCGCCGCCGAGCGGGCGGTCGCCGACGGAACCGACCCGGACGAGGCGTTCCCGGTCCTGCCCGGACCGAGGTGCGGCTGGTGCGACTACCGGCGCAGCTGCCCGGCCGGCGCGGACGTCCCGGAGCGGGAGCCCTGGTCGGCGGTGGAACGAGCACTCGCCCCGGCCACCCCGGACAACGGCGGACCGCCGGTCGCCTGAGGCCGTGCCCGGGGGAACGGTCCGGCTGTGCCCGGGGGAAGGGTCCGACGTCGTGCCGGGTCAGTGGTCCGAGGCCCGGCGCCGCTGGCAGTTCGGGCAGAGTCCCCAGTAGGTGACCTCGGCCTCGTCGACCTCGAAGCCGTACGCGGCCACCGGGTCGAGGCAGGGCGCCGAGCCGACCGCGCAGTCCACATCCGCGATCTCGCCGCAGCCTCGGCAGACGACGTGGTGGTGGTTGTCGCCGACCCGCGCCTCGTAGCGGGCGGGCGATCCGGCCGGCTCGATCCGGCGGGAGAGCCCGGCCCGGGACAGTGCACCGAGCACGTCGTAGATCGCCTGGGTGGAGACCGAGTCGAGGCGTTCCCGGACCCGCTGGGTGATCTCCTCGACCTCCAGGTGCCCGCCGCCGGCCAGCACCTCGAGGACGGCGAGGCGCGGCCGGGTGACCCGAAGGCCCCTCGACCGGAGCAACTCCTCGCCAGTCATTTCACTATCACAGCACGTCGATGGAACACCAACAAGGCGGATGCGGGCCCAGCGTGGTGCCGGCCACAGCTCTCCGGCGCCCCGGATACGCCCTCGTGCCCACCGGTCACCGGCACCTGTCGGGCCGGAGTGGGAACCGGAATGAACCGGGGCGGCTCGATCCTCGTGTACCGGTATAGGTCGCGGGTCACGTGATCGAATCTACGTACCGCCAGGTTCTCCCGTCGGGAGCGGCAGCAAGGAGGCGTCGGTGTTCAGGGAAGTCATGGGTCTCCCCGCACACGCGTTGCTGGTGCACGCGGCCGTCGTCTTCGTGCCGCTGCTCGCACTGGTCTCCACCGGGTACGCCGTACTGGCCAGGTTCCGCAGCCGGCTCGACTGGGCGGCGGCGCTGCTGGCCGTGGCGGCCCCGGTCGCGGCCTTCCTCGCGGTGCAGTCCGGCGAGGAGTTCCAGGAGGTGTTGATCGCCAAAGGTTACGGCCCGGAGATCCTGGAGAAGGTGGTGGAGCACCAGGGCTACGGCGAGCTGACCCTGTGGTGGAGCCTCGCCCTCGGCGTGGTCACGCTCGTGCTGGTTGCCCTGACCCGACCCCGCGCCCGCACCCTGCCGGGCTGGCTCGGACCGCTGCTCGCCGTCGTCGTGGTGGTGCTCGCCGCGATCAACGTCTGGTACGTCTACCTCACCGGCGACACCGGCGCCCAGGCGGTCTGGCAGGGGGTCCTGTAGTCCTGCCCGCCCGGCGCCTGTGGTCCTGCCCGCCCGGCGGCGACGCGATGCTGGACGGCTGCCGGATCGTCGCCGACGCGCTCGCCGGGTTCACGAGGGCCGGCCGCGCCCGCATCGCCGCCCGCGACGGCTCAGAAGAGCGCTCGGGAGCAGAGTAGGCACAGAAGTATCAGCACCACCGCGCCGCCGAGCATGCCGATGCCGTAGGTGAGCGTCCGGGCACTGCCCTCTTCGGCGTCCAGCGCGACGTGGTCCTGGGCGGGCAGCGGCCGGGGCGGCGCCGGCTGGACGTGCAGTGGCGGACGCCAACCCGGGGGCGGAGTGGTGCTGGGCGGCGGGCCGGGGTAGTGGATCTCCGGTCGTGCCGGTGGTGGCGCTGTGGACCCTGTGGTGGACCCCGGGGTGTCGGCGGGTGGTCCGGTGGGCCGACGCCAGAAGGCGTCATCGGTGGGGTTCCCGCTCTGCTGCGTCACGCTGTCCGACGCTATCAACCCGAGCCGATCGCGACCCGTCTCCGGCGGTCACCTACAGACGCTGTCCTGCGCTGGCCGGGTACGCTTGCCCGATGTCGGGGACCGAGGAGCAGCGCAGCCCGGGTGCGGGCCGGAACAGCGGCCAGCCGGTGGAGCTGACCGACGACCGGCGGGTGCTGCCGGAGCAGTCGGTGGACGACACCGACCGGGGCTGGGGCGAGCGCCCGGACTCCAACGACGAGCGGCTGCTGGCCGAGCGCCCGCCGCACTGGGACTGACCGCCTCAGCAGGACTGACCGCCGCAGCGGGACTTGGCAGCCCCGCCCGAACTGCCCCGAGCCGCCATGCCGGGTGGTTGGCCGCTCGGCCCGCACTGGGGCTGCTCGGCCGGCAGTGGGGCTCCGACGCCGCTGACACCACCTGCGGAAGGCTCGGCCGGCAGTGGGGGTGCTCGGCCCGCAGTGGGGCTGCCCGGCCGCACTAGGGCTGTCCCGCCCGAAACTGTGACCGACCCGCCGTGCCGGGTCGGTGGGTTGACCGGGGACCGGGCGCGGCGGCTACGAGCGAACGACGATGGCGAAGCGGGTGGACTCCGGCATCCCGACCGCCCGGTGCGCCTGTTCGGGACGTAGTGCCAGGTAGATCGCACTGGCGGCGCCGTCGGTCTGGCCCGGACCCAACACGTCGAGCACGAGCACCCGGGTCGCCAGGACGGTGGGCTTGGGCACCCGGCCCGCCGGATCCCCGCCGGGTGCGGCGAGGAGATCCACCCGGGCTCCCGGCCGGGCCACGGTCAACGCGGCCGGTTCGGCGAGCCGGATAGGCACCCCGACCGTCCCCGCCGGCACCGGCACCGCCGAGCCGGTCGGTAGTCCCGGGCCGCCCGGTGCTGCGCCGGGACGTCCGGCCGGCCCGCCTCCCGGCGACGGACCCGCCCCGGGCGGGCTTGCCGAGGTCGTGCCCCCGGCCGGTCCGCCGGACGGCGTCGGCCCGGCGGCCTCCCCGGTCGCAGCAGGCTGGTCATCGGCCGCCCCGGCCGGGTCCGGGGTGGCTGTCGCCCGGTCGGCGGCGGCACCGGACTGCGGGGCGGGGCAGGACGACGCCGGAGCGCGCAACAGGAGAAACCCGAACGCGAGCGCCGACAGGGTGCCGACCAGCAGCCAACGGAGGACCGAGCCGATGCCGGGAGGTGACCAGCGGGCCGGGCTCAGCGTGGCATCGCGACGGGTGGACTTACGGTCGGGTGCCACGGCGAACGAACCTCCCTCGGCCCGGCGACGCGGCGGGTCGGCGTCGTCCGGTGCGCAGCAGGTTAGGTCAGCTCGCGCCGAGGATGTGGCGGACAATCCACGCCCTGTGGATAAGTAACCGGGCTGTGGATAACTTTCCGGTCAGGTCGTGCTGGTCGAGGAGGATGACGAGGAGGAGCTCGCCTTCGGCTTGCTGCCGGAGCTGCTCGACGTGCCGTTGGTCGAGCCGGCGGACGAGCCGCTGCCGGACGCGCTGGACGAGCCGGAGGTGCTGCCGTTGGTCGAGCCGGAGTCGCCGCCGGAGCCGGTCTTCGCGGAGTCGCTCTTCGACGAGTCGGACTTGGCCGCCGCGGCGCCCCCCTCCGAGCCGTTGCGGGAGTCGGTCCGGTAGAAGCCGGAGCCCTTGAACACGATGCCGACGGAGTTGAAGAGCTTGCGCAGGCGACCCTCGCACGCCGGGCACTCGGTCAGCGGCTCGTCGGTGAAGGACTGCACCGCCTCGAGCTGGTGGCCGCACTCGGTGCAGGCGTACTGGTAGGTGGGCACGTTCCCCTCCGGATCTTGCAAGCCTGTTGGCACTCGACATATCCGAGTGCCAATGGTGCGGCATCGGAGGTGTTTTCGTCCAGCCGAAGTGTCCGGGCCGACGCCTGGGCCACACCCCGAGCCCCGATCCCAGTCTCAATCCGGGCCTCGACCCGAACCTTGATCCCGGTCTCGATCCGGCCCTCGATCGGAGCCGAGGTACTGGAGGCCGCCGGTAGGGGTGAGCACGGCACGTACCGGACGGTCGTGATCCGTCGCCGGGATCGAGTCGATCAACTCGCCGTCGTGCAACAGCGCCAGCGTGAGGGCGTCGGGAGCCACCCGGGCCAGGGCGCGGTCGTACGAGCCGCCGCCCCGGCCGAGCCGGACGCCGTGCCGGTCCACCGCCACCGCCGGTACGACGACCAGCTCGGCAACGCCGATCGCCTCGGGACCGAGCCGTCCGGTGCCGGGCTCCCGCAGCCCTCGACCGGCCGCGACCAGGCAACCCGACCCGGCGTACGGGGCCCAGTCAAGATCGAGGTCCGGGCGGAGTACCGGAAGCAGGAGCTGCCCGTCCCGTCCGAGCGCAGCGGCCAGCGTCTCCGGCAGTTCGACCCCACCCGGCTCGCTGCCGACCGGCACGTAGCCGGTGATCACCTGTGGTCGTACCCGCAGGACGAGGGCGCGTAGCTCGGCGCGGAGGCGCTCGGCGGCGGCCAGCCGGGCCGGGGCCGGCAGCGCCCGGCGGCGGGCCAGCATCGTGATCCGGAGTGCGCTCTTGCCCCGGGCAACCCCTTCATCCGAAAAATCCGGCACGTAACACTCCTGGGGGTAGGCCGGTTAACCAATGCGGTCGGGTCAGCATCGCAGCATCGGATGCCGAGCTTCCGGGGGGATGAGTGACGCTGCGCGGACGGTTGACCATGGCTTTCCTCGTCGTCGTGCTCGGGCCGGTGCTGCTCGGCGCGCTCTCGATCGCCGGTACGGTCGCCACGTCGAGCCGCCACCAGGCCGAGCACCGGCTCAACCTCGCCGCCGACGCCGTGCGTACGTCGATCGGTGCGCTCTGTCAACAGTTGCACGCCACGGCCGGTGCGCTGGCCGTACTCGCCGACCAGGCCAGCCGGACCGGCGCCGCCACCGAGGTGGTGAACCGGGCGCTGGCTGACGCGGTGCTGATCACCGGCCCGGCGGGCGCGGTCGACTTCGTCACTCCGACGGCACCGCCCCGGCCCTGGACGTCCTGCCCTGGCCCGGTCGGCCCTGGCCCGGTCGGCCCTGGCCCGGTCGGCCCTGGCCCGGTCGGCCCTGGCCCGGTCGGCCCTGGCCCGGTCGGCGTCGGGCCGGCGTCGCGTGCCCTGGCTGCCCGGGTCGAACTGCGGGACCGTGCCGGGGCGGTGATCGGCGAGGTCTGGTGCGCGCAGGCTCTCGACGCGGCGTTCGTCCGCCGGCTCGCCGCCGCCAGCGGAACCGCGGTGACCCTGCTGCGTGAAGTACCCGGGCCGGCCGCGACCTCCGCCAGCCCGCCGCTGCCGGCGGACCCCGCCCCGGTCCCCAGCTCCGCAGCCGCCGCCCCCGGGTCCGCCGGCAGCGGTCCGCCCGGTGCCCTCTCCCCGGACACCGGCACGGTCCCGCCGGGTACGGGTACGGTCTCGTCGGGTGGCGGTGCGGTCTCGCCGGGTACGGGTTCGTCGGGCGGGGCAGGCACGCCGGGTGCCGGTTCGTCGGTCGGGTCCGGGCCGGTTGACGGTGGGGCTTCGGATGCCGGACCCCAGGGCGGGGAGTCGCCGAGTACCGAGTCGACCGGGTCGAGGGCGGCCGTGCTCGCGGCAGCCCGCCGGATCTCCGGGGACAAGGTCGTACAGGCGAACGGCGGCCGGTACGTCCGCCGGGTCGGTCCGGTGCACGGGCAACCGCTGCCGCTGGTGCTGTCGGTACCCCGCGACCCGCCGGTGACCCGGTACGGCCCGCTCGCGGTCGTCGTACTGCTCGCCGGGGTGTTCGCGGTACTGGCCGCCGGCCGGCTCGCCCGGTCCACCACCCGGCCGCTGGCCGAACTGGCCCGGGCCGCCGACCGGGTGGCCGAGGGTGACCTGGCGACCCGGGTCCCGGTCCGGTCCCCGGACGAGGTCGGCCGGCTCGCCGACAGCTTCAACCGGATGACCCGGGAGGCCGAGTCCTACTTCCGGGCACTGGTGCTCAGTCGGCACCAGTTGCGGGAGCAGCTAAGCGTGCTCGGCGACACCCTGGCCAGCTCGCACGACCTGCACCGGATCCTCCAGCTGCTGCTCCGGGCCGCGATGGCCGCCACCGGCGCCCGGGCCGGGGTGGTACTGCTGCTCGATCCGAGGACCGGAGTGCTGGTCGGCCAGTGTGCCGAGGGCCTCGACCGGGCCGGCGTCGGCCCGGGACGGCCGATATCGACCGGCGGCCCCGGCGGCCCCGGCGGCGTCGCCAGGAACGGCGGCACCGCCGAGAACTGGGGGACTGCCGGGACGGGTACTCCGCAGGCCGCCGGGACCGGCGATCCGGGAGTTGGCGGAAACGGCGATCCGGGGAGCGCCGGGGCCGGCCGGCCGGCGGGCACCGCGCCGAGCGCCGGCTCCACTCGGGACCGGTACCCGGCCGGGTCGCGGATCGACCTCGTCGCAGAGGCCGGTGACCTGGGCGCTCCGGCGGGCGACGGTGCTGTCCGGCATACCTCGGCGCTGCGGGTACCACTCGGCAAGGGACTGCTCGGCACGGTGGTGGCCACCGGCGAGCCGCGCCGGGGTCGGCTGGACCGGGACGGGCCGCGCCTCTACGGCCGCGAGCCGCGCTGCCGGACCTACGTGGCCGTGCCGCTGCCGTCGTCCGTGCCGGCCGGCTCGGCGTCGTATCCCGGACCCGCCGGCTCGGCGTCGTACCCGGGATCGGGAACGCCGTCGTACCCCGGGTCGGAGCCGGTGACGAGTGCACTGCCACTGCGCCGGGCGGCGGACACCGGCTGGCCGGGCGCGTCTGCCGGTACGGGCACGTCTGCCGGTACCGGTTCGTCCGGCCGTGCGGTCGTCGGGCGTATCGGGGCGGGGTCCGGGACGGGACCGCTGCCCGTCGGCCGGCGCGGCGCGGTCGGCGTACTGGCGCTCTACGACCGGCTCGGGGCGGACGAGTTCGACGACGTCGACCTCTCCACCCTGGGCACCTTCGCCGACCACGCGGCCGTGGCGATGGAGAACGTCCGGATGCACGAGGAGGCGCAGCGGCTGTCGCTCACCGATCCGCTCACCGGGCTCTGGAACTACCGCTATCTCAAGGACTCGATCCGGCGGGAGATCGAACGAGCCAGCCGGTTCGGCCGGATGCTCGGGGTGCTCGCCCTCGACCTCGACCGGTTCAAGGAGGTCAACGACACCTACGGGCACGCGGCCGGGGACGCGGTGCTGGCCGAGTTCGCGCAGCGGATCCGGGGCGCGACGCGGGAGGTGGACCTCGCCTTCCGGCAGGGCGGCGAGGAGTTCGTGGTGCTGCTGCCGGAGACGGACGCCCGGGGCGCGGCGACGGTGGCGGAGCGGCTGGGTGCCGCCGTCCGGGAGACACCGATGGCGATCCGTACCCGGTCCGGCGCGGCCGCCCCGGTCCGGGCCCTGGTCTCGGTCACCGTGTCCATCGGGGTAGCCGTCTATCCGGACCACGCCGTCACCGGGCCGCAGTTGCTGGTGGCGGCCGACGAGGCACTCTACGCGGCGAAGGCGGCCGGGCGGGACACGTACCAGATGGCCAACGCCGGCCGCCCGACGGTGGTGGAGATTCCGGTACGGACCGGCGCGGCACCGCCGGACGACGGGCTGCCCTGGGCCGGCGGCCGGCCGACCCGCGACCGGTCGGGGCGGCCGGGTGCGGGGGGACCGGTCATCGCGGACAGCGGCCCGGACGGCGCGTTATCCGGGCCACAACCGCCGCGCCAGGGTCGTGGCCGATAGTCTCGCGACATGCCGGAGAACGCAGCTACCCCAGCCAACTCCTCGACGTCGACGGCCGGACGGCGGGCGGTGAAGGCGGTAATCCCCGCCGCCGGCCTGGCGACCCGGTTCCTGCCCGCCACCAAGGTGGTGCCGAAGGAACTACTGCCGGTTGTCGACCGTCCGGTGTTGCAGTACATCGTCGAGGAGGCGGCCCAGGCCGGAATCGGCGACGTGCTGCTGATCACCGGTCGGGGCAAGACGGCGATGGTCGACCACTTCGACCGCCGGCCCGACCTGGAGGCGCGGCTGGAGGACAAGGGCGACCCGAAGCTGCTGGAGGCGGTCCGCCGGCCGGGCGAGTTGGCGCAGATCTACACCTGCCGGCAGCCGGAGCAGCTCGGCCTGGGCCACGCCGTCGGGTACGCGGAGACGCACGTCGGTGACCAGCCCTTCGCCGTACTCCTCGGCGACGAGTTCGTGAATCTCTCCGAGCCGCTGCTGCCGGCCATGCTGGACCTCCAGGCCCGGACCGGGGGCATCGTGCTCGCCTTCTTCGAGGTGCCGCCGGAGGAGACCAAGCGGTACGGCATCGCCTCGGTGGCGCCGGCCGACCCGAGCCTGACCGACCTCGGCGAGGTGGTCGAGGTGACCGGGCTGGTGGAGAAGCCGAAGCCGGAGGACGCGCCGAGCAACCTGGCGGTGCTCGGCCGGTACGTGCTGCCCAGCGCGATCTTCGAGGCGATCGGGCGTACCGGTAAGGGCAGTGGCGGGGAGATCCAGCTCACCGACGCGATGGGTCTGCTGTTGAAGGAGGGCATGCCGGTGCACGCGATCGTCTACCGCGGCACCCGCTACGACACCGGCATGCCGCTGGGCTATCTCCAGACGGTGGTGCAACTGGCCTGCGAGCGCGAGGATCTGGGTGCGGAGTTCCGGCAGTGGCTTGGCGAGTTCGTCGCCTCCGACGCCGGCCGCCGCACATGACGGCCCCCCGTGAGGTGACGGTGTGACAGCGACGGCCGATGCCGAGGCGGCCGCCAACGAGCTGACGCCGCTCGCAGACTACCTGGGCAGCGTGCTGCGCAGGTTGCGGGCGCTTCCCCCGCTCGACCTCGACCTCACCCAGGCGTACGGCAACGTGCTCGCCGAGGACGTCGTGGCACCGCACGCCTATCCGGCGTTCGACCAGGCGGCCGTCGACGGGTACGCGGCCCGCTGGGAGGACATCTCGGGCGGGGGGCGCGCCGGCTACGGCGACCCCCGCCCGGTACGCCTGAACGTCGTCGGCGACCTCGGCGCGGCCAGCTGGCGGCCGGTCCGGCTGACCCCGGGTGCCTGCTTCTCGGTGGCGGCCGGCTCGCCGCTGCCGATCGCCGCCGACGTGGTGGTACCGGTCGACTGGACCGACCAGGGCATGGCGGCGGTGGAGATCTTCCGGGTCCCGAAGCGCGGCTACGGGCTGCGCCGGGCCGGCGAGGAGTTGCCCGCCGGTACCCTGCTGGCCCGGTCCGGCTCATACATCTCACCGGCGCTGGTCGCGGTCTTCGCGGCCACCGGCATCGGGCACGTCGTGGTCCGGCCGAGTCCCCGGGTGGTGGTCGTGGCGACCGGCGACGAACTCGTCGACGTCGGCCGGGCCAGTCAGCCGGGGCAGGTGGTGGACATCAACTCGCACGCGCTGACGGCGGCGGCGGCCGAGGTGGGCGCGTTGGCGTACCGGGTCGGGATCTGCGACGACGACCCGGAGGGGCTGCGCGGGCTGCTGGAGGACCAGACGCTGCGGGCCGACCTGATCATCACGACGGGCGGCACCGGTGCCGGGCCGGGCGACATGATCCGCCGGGTACTGTCCCGCCGGGACGGTGGCCGGGCCAGCCCGGTGACCTTCTCCGAGGTCGCCCTCTATCCCGGAAGCGCCCTCGGATTCGGTACGGTCGGAGCCGAGGAGGTACCGGTGGTCTGTCTTCCCGGTGAGCCCGGCGCGGCACTTATCGGCTTCGAGGTGCTCGCCCGGCCGGCGATCCAGCTTCTCGCGGGTGCCGAGCCGGTGTTCCGGCCCAGCGTCCGGGCACACCTGCTGGAGACGGTCTCGTCGCCGTCCGGGCTGCGCGAGTTCCGGCCGGCGCACGTCGCCGAGCGGCGCGGCGGCGGCTACACGGTGCAGCCGCTGCGCGGTGGGCCGTACACCCTCTCCGGGCTGGCCGAGGCGAACGGCCTGATGGTGCTCGGCGAGCGGGTGACCAGCGCGGCGGCCGGCTCCACGGTGGACGTGCTGCTGCTGGACCGGCGACGATGACGGTGGGACCGCGGGCTGCTGCTGGATCGGCGACGGTGACGGTGGGACCGCGGGCTGCTGCTGGATCGGCGACGGTGACGGCGGGGCAGCGGGCGTGAACTTCGCCGCGACTCCGGGCTGGCCGGCCGTCCTCCAGGACGGGGCGGTGCTGTTGCGGCCGTACCGGCGGTCGGACGCGGTGACCTGGTCGGAGGTGCGGCGCGCCAACCAGGCCTGGCTGGCACCCTGGGAGTCGTCGCCGCCGGGCCGGTGGGACGAGTTGAACGCGCCGGCCGCGTTCCGCTGGGTCCATCGTGACCAGCGCAAGCAGGCGCGTCGCGGCGAGAGCATGCCGTTCGCGGTCTGTCTGCTCGAGCAGGGCCGGGAACGGCTGGTCGGGCATCTCAACCTGGGCAACATCGTGCGCCGGGCGTTCTGCTCCGGGTACGTCGGCTACTGGGTGGACGGTCGGGTGGCCGGGCGCGGCGTGATCCCGACCGCGCTGGCGCTCGCCGTCGACCACGCGTTCGGGCCGGGCGGACTGCACCGCGTCGAGGTCAACATCCGGCCGGAGAACGGCCCGTCCCGGCGGGTGGTGGAGAAACTGGGCTTCCGCGAGGAGGCGTACCACCCCCGTTACATGCACATCGACGGCGCCTGGCGCGACCACATCGGATATGCCATGACCAGCGAGGAGGTGGCCCGGGAGGGCGGCCTGCTGGCCCGCTGGCACCGGCTGCGCGCCGCCGCCTCCTGAGCCCCCGACCGTCTGTTGATCTTCTAAATGGCTGGTCGCCCGGCGCGGCGTACGATTTTCCTGGTGTGCTCCCCATAACCTGAAGTAATCGGGACGTGCGGCAACGTCGGACGGACCCGCACCGGTTCCGGGAGCCGGCCCGCGCCAGCCGTGGACGCCTCCGCCCGGCGCGGGAGATGCTCGTCCGGTCGGTTGCCCCCAGGTGGGTGACGGGAGGGATGAGGGTGCCGGCCTCGGTGCTCCTCGCCGTCCTCGCCGCAGCCGGTCTGCTCGCCCTGGCGCCGGCACTGGTCCGCCGGTACGACGCCACGGAGCGACTGGCGGCGGAGCGGGCGCAGTCGACGGCGCGGGTGCTCCAGCGCCGTCGGCGGCGTAGGAGTGTCCCCGGACAGCAGCCCGTCAACCCGCCCCGCACCCGGATCGTCACGTTGCGTTCCGGGATTCCGTCTGCCGACGCCCTGGCCGCCGAGCCCGTCTCGCCGGCCGGCGGCCCCGGCACGCCGGTTTCCGGACCGCCCGTCTCCGGCCCACCGGGGAACGGTCGGCGGAGCCGCCGACTGCGTTCGGTGCCCCGGAGCCCGGGACCGGCCCGGCGCCGGCCACCGCCCGCCCGGCACACCCCGGCCGTCTACCGGCGACGCCGGGTCTTCGCCGCCCTGCTGCTGCTCAACCTCGTCGAGCTGGTCGGGGTGATCCTGGTCAGCCCCGGCTTCTGGATCGGGTTCGCGGCCACCGGGACGCTGCTGGGCGCGTACCTCGTACACCTGCGGAGCCGGGCGGTCGCCGACCGTCGGCGGCGGCGCGCCCAGGCCCGGGAGGCGGCGTGGCTGGCTGCCCGGCAGGCGGAGGTGCGGCGTGCGCAGGCCCGCCGGGCGCAGGCCCGCCGGGAGGCGCAGCGCCGGCTGGCGGCCCAGCGTGAAGCGGTACGCCGGGCGGCGCTGGGGATGAACCGGACGGCCGACCTGCCGCCGGCGGCCAGCGGGGGCGGTGGCCGGGCGGCGGGTTCGGTCTCCTACCGGCGGGCCGGTGGCCTGCGGGGGCGGCCCTACGAGGCCGGCGGGCGGTGACCGGCCGCTGCCGGTTCGGCAGGGGGTTGGTTCGCGCGCCGGGTGGCCGACCTGTTAGCCTTGTCGCCGGCCCGCCGGCCCGCCGGTCAGGTGGGTCGGTTCTGGGGCTGTGGCGCAGACCGGTAGCGCACCTCGTTCGCATCGAGGGGGTCAGGGGTTCAAATCCCCTCAGCTCCACTTCATGAGGCCCTGACCAGGGATAACGTTGGTCAGGGCCTTAAGTTTGTCTATGCGATTTGAATTCACCCCCGAGAACGCCTGGGCGCGGCCGGCCTTCAGTAGATCAAGGACCTTGCGGCGGAACTCGGGTGGGTAACTCCTCGGCACGTCACTCCTCAACGAGCGAAACGCACGAAAGTCAACCAAACCGACTCCACCAAACCCGGGGAGCATCATCTGCCCGAGGGCGACCTTCGCGTTCTTGGCCGCTGCCGGCCGGGTCTAGGCGACATCGGCTTCGAGCGTCCAGGGGCCGACGCCAACGTCGATCTCGCCGTCAACCGCGGTCGGTGAAGTCGCTCTGAAGCCGCAGGCACGTAGCGTGCTTCGGCGGCCGGCGATCAACGCCGCAACGTCCGACTCACGGCCGGAACACCTTGGAGGTTTCATGTCCGCGCCAACTGTGCTCGTACTGGGCGCCGGCGGCAGCATCGGCTCGGCGCTGGTCCGGGAGTTGCTGCCTGACCACCATGACGGCCGGCTGCGGGTGGTCGGCTCTGCGCGGCGCGCGGACGTACTGCGGTCATTGTCCAGCAGCGGCGTCGAGGCGCGCCACCTCGACCTGAACGACGCCGAGCTGCACGGGTTGGCGCCGGTGCTTGATGTCGTACGAGGAGTTACTCTCGTGGTCCTGATCACCGGCTATCACGTCCAGATGCTGGCACAGTCCAAGGCCGTGATCGACGCGGCCAAGGCAGCCGGCGTGGCGCATATCGTCCATGTCGGTGTCAGTGCCGAGCCTGACACCACCGTCGTGCACTTCGCCTGGCATCAGTTGATCGAGGCCTACATCGAACGGTCCGGAATGGGCTACACGCACCTCTGGCCCGCGGCCTTCATGCAGAACCTGCCGCTCAACATCAATCCCGCAGCGCCGGGCGTCCTCACCAGCTACGTCGGTGACGCGCGCACCAACTGGGTCGACGCCCGTGACATCGCGGCCGCCGCGGCGGTGGTACTTCGGGACCCGAAGGCGCATGGCGGGGTCGGGTACCACCTCGCAGCGGAGGCTGCCTCGTACCCCGAACTGGCCGGTTTGCTCGCCGAGATCACCGGTCAGCCGTGGCGGTACCGGTCGGGTGAGCCGGACGAGTTCTACCGGAACATGGTCGCGGCCGGCGGGGATCCCGTTTACGCGGCCTGTGTCCGCAACGTCTTCGAGCGAACCAGGAACGGCACCCTGCGCGATCCCGATGGCGTCCTGCCGATCTTGCCGCGGCTCCTCGGACGCCCGGCGTGCACGCTACGCGATCTCATCGAAGAACGGCGGGACGACTTCCGGTACGACGCGTCCCCTGAACAAGTCGGCTGAAAAGGTTGAGAGGCTGAGGTTCGCATTGTCACGCCGGTTCTGAGGTCGCCAAGGGGCCGGGCTCGAAGATTGCCGGCTTGGCCATGGCGTTCAAGCTCATTGAGGCGGTGCTCGCGGTAGGTCTGTCTCGCCATACGGCCCTGCGCGCCCTGCTGCGCATCCCGTTGCCTACCGGGCGGGCGCCTCCTGCGATCGGCGTTGACAATATCGTTCTGCGCCGGCGGCACCGCTACGCCACCCTGGTAATCGATGCCGAGACGCATGAGCGGATCGACGTGCTTCCCGACCGCACCGCCGACACGCTGGAAGCGTGGCTGCGCGAGCATCCGGGCGTGCAGGTCGTATGCCGTGACGGCCGGGCCGCAGACCCGGTCAGGTGCGGTCGCCAGGGACGCTGCTCGGGCTGCTCACTCGGCCACCGCATGATCATCCGGCATCGTCGCTGAGGATCGTGGCACGCGTCGGTCCCAGGTGCGGTTGACGTGCCGCACGACGACGAGGACCAGGGTCGCCAGGGCGGCGAGGCCGGCCGTGATGCCGATGACGACGGCCGCCTCGATCCTGACGGCGAACGAATCGCCGATCAGGCCGGCCAATGCGCCGATGAGGACGGCGACGATGACGCTGACCAGCAGCGGGATGCTCGACAGGTACTGGGTGGCGGGGATGCGGGTGCGGCTGGCACCGTAGGTCCGCATGATCCCGGCGACATCCTCGCCGTGCCCGGTGACGAAGTAGCGCTCCAGCTCGGGCGCCAGATCGAGGTAGCCCCGACGCAACCGGTTCATTCCGATCACCAGCTCGACGTCCTCGCTGTTGAGCTGCACCAGGCGGACGACGGTGGCCACCCCGATGACGACCAGCAACGGGATGAGCAGTAACGCGAAGAGGCGGAAGCCGGCGCCGAAGTCGGTGCTGTCCGCCACCAGCGCGAGCGCGACGACGGTCGCCGACACCACGGTCACGAACCAGCTGGCGCGGCTGAAGCTCTCGCTCCATGCCAGGTTCCGGGTGGCCAGTAGGCTCCAGTGCTCGGTGGACAGGATCTGCGCTCGCACGGCGACGGGGGCGGATCCGGTGGGCTGCTCGCCTGCGGGTGGATCGGCCATCTCGGCCCTCCTGTTCTGCCGCCTCGAATCCGACGGCCGCGCCGGATCGCACCAGTGTTGCTGGAGATCGATGGCGGAAGCGAAGGCGTTCAACTCCGAACGTTTTCGTCCCCCGCTGTCACGATCTGCGGTCGGTCGTTCATGATAATCCGCCGAAGATTACTGCGCGGGTGCGCGTCCAACGTCCGGGTCAGCAGATCGACCGCCAGGCCGCGGACGGGTCTGCCCCGCCAGTGGTCGGCGGTAACGAAAGCGGGTCAGGCCGCTCAGCCTGAATCTACCGGTACTCGGAGTGGTGTCTGGGTGCGCATCCAGACGACAAGTATCTGACGATGATCCATTCGCTGCTGGCGGGTGGGGACTGTATCGATGATGTTGCCGCGTTGCGGGGCGGGTCGACCCAGATGGTTCTGGGTCACCGGGTGGCGGCGCCCTCGACGGTCGGGTCGTTTCTGCGGGGCGTTCGGGTTTAACGCCCGGCAGCTCGATGTGGTCGCCCGCCGGTTGCTGGCCCGGGCTGTCGCCGCCGGGGCGTCACCGGGGTTGACCGAGTCGGTGACGGTGGACATCGACTCCACGCTGTGTGAGACGTTTGGCCTGGTCGCGCAGCTTGGCCAGTGACCAGCTGGAGAAGGGTTTGCCGAGGAAGCGGGGGTCGCTCCGGGCGATGATGCAGATCCCGTCACGGGTCTGCTCATCGATCCGTCTCGGTGCGCCCCCGCTCCATTTGAGTTCAGCACGTCGAACCCCCGCTCGTTGAACGCGTGGATCACGTCCCGTATGTAGTCCTCGGTCACCCTCGGCAGGTGGGCGATGTCCGGGGCCGCCCCTGGGCGGACATCAGCACCACGATCGCCCGCCGAAGCTTCACCGGGTCCTTCGCGGTCCGCGTGATCCGTTGCAACCGCTGACCCTCGGCCATCGACACCTGCCGGACGAACACCTCCGGACGCCTGCCCACCGGCACCACCTCCACACGAACCGTTGGGAGACAGCCTGCCCGACACGTCCTCAGAACCGACGGATTACACGATCAACATTCAAAGACGAGGCACTAGCCGGCCGCAGGCGCTGAGCTGTGCGTGGCGAAGCCGAGCGCGGCAGACAGATCGGCTGCCGCGGTGGTAAGCACCGCGCGGGCACGCTCCGCGCGGTCTCCATCGAAGCGAATGGTGGGGACCGGAACGCTCATGCCGGCCGTGACCCCTCCGGTGTGATCGCGCACGGGAACCGCGACACATCGTACGCCGATGGTGTATTCCTCGCTGTCGATGGCGTATCCGCGGCGCCGTACCTCGGCGAGCTCGGCCTCCAGCGCGTCGAGATCGGTAATGGTTCGCGTGGTGAACCGCTCCAACGGTTGCGCCTTGAGTAACATGAGGCGCTCCGCCGGGGACAGGCCGGCCAGCAGCACCTTGCCCACCCCGGTGGCGTGTGAAGCCAAGCGCCGTCCGATCGCGGACGCCAGCACCAGCATCTGGGTGCCGTCCACCTTGCAGAGGTAGACGTTGTGCCGGCCGTCGAGCACGGCAAGTTGGACGGTCTCGTCGAGCGCGTCGCGTACTCGTTCCATGTACGGCCGGGCGCGGTCGGCGAGGTCGACGGCCCGAAGATACGCGTTGCCGGCCTGCCAGGCACGGATGCCCAGGCTGTACCGGCGGGTGACCGGATCGAGCTCAGCCCAACCAGACTGGACCAGGGTGCGTAGCAGGCCGTGCAGGCTCGACCGGGGATAGGCGAGCGCGTCAGCGATCTCGGTGAAGGTCAGCGGTATTTCGCGCTGGGTCAACAGGTCGAGGATCTCCAGCCCACGGTGGGCCGACTTCACCATGTCGGCCTCTGAACGCGAGGGGTTCGCAGCCGTCACCGTCACCTCCAGGTTCGGGGGATGGTGTCTCGATGCCGCGACACACCGTCTAGTCACATATGTGAACTCTAGTTCACGACCTTGACACTGTCCAGCAGTTGACCAAAGCTGTTCATCTGTCGGAACTGTGTTAGGGCGAGCGAAGAGGGAGATCTGCGTGGAGTTCGCGGTGCGGGCACTGTCGTGCGGCCGTACGGAGATCCCGGGTCCCGAGCTGTTCTGGATGAGCGCCTGGGATCGGTGGTTCCCGCTGTCGTTCAACGTCCTACTGGTGCAGGCCGAGGGGGTCATCGCACTCGTCAACACGGGCGCGCCGGACGACCTGGCACCGCTCAACGAAATCTGGACGTCGATCCTGGGCGAGCGTTCCCGGTACATGCGCGACGAGTCCGAGACGCTCGAAAGGCAGCTGGCCGCGGTCGGCGTGCGTCCTGACGAGGTCACCCACGTGATCGCCACGCCCTTCCAGCTCTACACCACCGCGGGAATCCCGCTGTTCACCAACGCGCAGCTGTGCCTGTCGAAAAAGGGCTGGATCCACTTCCACACCACCCATCAGCACCCACACGACAACCGGTGGACGTCGATCTCCCGCGAGGTGCTCGTCCACCTGGTGACCGACGCCTGGGATCGCGTACGGCTGCTGGACGACGAGGACGAGGTCCTGCCCGGGCTGCGTACCTGGTGGGCCGGCACCCACCACCGCGCCTCCATCGCTGTCGAGATCGACTCCACCGTCGGTACAGTCGTCGCCTCGGACGCGTTCTTCTACTACGAGAACGTCGAGGACAACATCGTTCTCGGCATCAACGAGAACATGTACGAAGCAATCGAGTGCTACGAACGGACCCAGAGGGTTGCCGACCACGTCGTTCCGCTCTACGACCCCAAGGTCTTCGATCGGTACCCCGGCGGTGTCATCGCCCCGGCCCTGTCCGATTCCTCGGCGCAAACCTCGGCGACGGTACCTTCACCCGCCGTGTCCTGGTCACGCGTGCCCCCGCGAAGGAGAACCGGTGGGCCGCGTTCGAGCTGACGAGGAGACACATGCACGCCCTCGTTTTCCACGGTCCAGGCGACATCCGGGTGCAGGAGCGGTCCGATCCCGTGCCCGGCCCACACGATGTGTTGCTGCGGATCACCGCGACCGGCATCTGCGGCTCGGATCTGCACGGCTACACCGGTGAGAACGGACGTCGCCACCCGGGGCAGGTCATGGGACACGAAACGGTAGGCCGAGTCGTCGCGCTGGGTTCCAGCGTGCCGGCGGACCTGGGATTGGTGCCCGGTGTGGTCGCCACGGTGAATCCGGTCATCGGATGCGGCAGCTGTGCAGAGTGCGTCGCCGGCACCCATCAGCGGTGTGCGCGTCGGCAGGTCATCGGCGTCGACCCGGTGCTGCCGTCGGCGTTCGCCGAGCTGATGGTCGCGCCGGCCGGCAACGTCGTGTCGCTGCCCGACAGCCTCCCAGAGGAGTTCGGTGCCTTGGTCGAGCCGCTCGCGGTCGGATACCACGCCGCCGTACGCGGGGAGGTGACCCCGGCCGACCGCGTTCTGGTGATCGGCGGTGGCCCGATTGGACAGGCGTGCGCGCTTGCCGCCCGCAGACTCGGCGCGCACTGCGTCGTCGTGACCGACTTCAACCCGAGCCGGCGTCGGCTGGTTGGCCGGCTGGGCTTCGCCGCGGTCGATACGACCGTCGGTGACCCGTCGGAACGGGCCATAGTGCTGCTCGGTGGTCCTGCCACCGTGGTGCTCGACGCCGTCGGTACCACCGCCAGCATTGAGGCGGCGTTCGCCGCGTCCTCGCTCGGTGCCCGGATCGTCCTGGTCGGGATGAACGCCCCGCAGTTGTCGGTGAGTGGGTATGCGCTCAGCACCTACGAGCGTACCGTGATTGGCAGCTTCTGCTACACCGCCGCGGAGTTCCGCGAGACTGCGGAGTGGGTCGCCGCCGGGCCGGCTGGCCTGGTACATCTGATTGAGCGGCGGGTCAGTCTGGCCGAGGCGCCGCGGGCCTTCGCCGAGCTTGCCACCGGCGATCTGGATGCCAGCAAGGTGCTCGTGCTCTGCGCCACCGGTGGTAAGCCGGCATGACCACGCACGTCAGGCGGATCCGGCAGGTGCGGGCGTACACCCTGCGCGGCCGGGGTGCGGACTACCACGACCAGGACAGGGGTCACTGGATCGACGACCACATCGCAACACCGATGGCCCGGTATCCGGAATACCGGGGCAGCCGGCAGTCGTACGGCATCAACGTGCTCGGCACGCTGGTCGTGGAGGTGGAAGCGGACGACGGCACCATCGGATTCGGGGTCACCACAGGCGGCGATGTCGGCGCCTGGATCGTGGAGCGACACCTCGCCCGGCTGGTCGAAGGACAGCGGGTCACGGACATCGAAAAGATCTGGGACCAGATGTACCTCTCGACCGTCCACTACGGGCGCAAGGGCGTGGTGCTCAACACGATCAGCGGGGTCGACCTCGCTCTGTGGGACCTGCTCGGTCAACTCCGGCAGGAGCCGGTGTACCACCTGCTCGGCGGCGCGGTCCGCGACGAGCTGATCTGCTATGCCACGGGCCCCCGGCCCGATCTGGCGCAACAGATGGGCTTTATCGGTGGCAAGCTGCCGCTGCGGCACGGGCCGGCGGAAGGCGAGGAAGGCATTCGGTCCAACCTGGACCTCTTGGCATGCATGCGGCAGCGGGTGAGCGACGACTTCTGGCTGATGTGGGACTGCTGGATGTCGCTCGACCTGGACTACGCGGTTCGGTTGGCTCACCGCGCGGACGAGATCGGACTGCGCTGGATCGAGGAGCCCCTGCTACCGGACGACTACTGGGGCCATGGCGAGCTGCGCCGACGGATGCCCGACCGGGTACTGCTCACCGCGGGGGAGCACGAGGCGACCAGGTGGGGGTTCCGGCTGCTTCTGGAGATTGGCCGGGTCGACATCGTTCAGCCTGACGTCGGCTGGTGCGGTGGCATCACCGAGCTGCTGCGGATCGCCGCGCTGGCCGACAGCCACGGCAAGGCCGTGGTGCCGCACGGATCGAGCGTCTACTCGTATCATTTCGTGATCAGCCGCACCAACAGCCCGTTCACGGAGTTCCTCATGATGCATCCGGCGGGTACCGAGGTCGTTCCCATGCTCCACCCCTTGCTCGAAGACGAGCCGGTGCCGCACCAGGGCCGGTTGAAGGTGCCAGACCGACCGGGATTCGGCGTGCGCCTCAATCGGCAGCTGCCACTGATACGGCCTTACGAACACCCCTCATGACGAAGAGGACAAAGCTGCAGTTGACACGGGTGCCACACGCTCGAGAAGGTATGAGATGACTGGTGTTCTCCACGGCAGGTCGGCATTGGTGACCGGGGCGTCGCGCGGCATCGGACGAGGCATCGCGCTCGGCCTGGCCGCAGCAGGGGCGGATGTCGCCGTCAACTATCATGTTCCGGCCAGGCCGGAGTTCGGGCGCGACAACGCCGGCGACGCCACGGCAGTCACCGATGAGATCGCCGCGCTCGGCCGGCGAGCTCTGGCTATCGAGGCCGACGTTTCCGACGGCGTCGCCGTGCAGCGCATGGTCGACCAGGTGGTGACTGAGTTCGGCCGGCTGGACATCCTGGTCAACAGTGCCGGGATCTGTCCGTTCCACGACTTTCTGACGATGCCGGAAGCTCTGTGGGACCGGGTGCACGAGGTCAACCTCAAGGGCGCTTTCCTCTGCTCCCAGGCGGCTGCGCGAGCAATGGCCGCGGCCGGACGCGGAGGCCGGATCATCGGTATCAGCTCAATCAGCGCGTTGGTGGGCGGTGGCCAACAGGCGCACTACACGCCCACCAAGGCCGGCATGCACTCGCTCATGCAATCGATGGCGATCGCGCTGGGCCCCCACGGCATCACGTGCAACTCAATCATGCCCGGGGCCATCGCAACCGACATCAACCGCGACGATTGGAGCGACCCCGACAAGCGCGCATACCTGGATCAGCGGATCCCGCTGGGCCGCTTCGGCGAGCCCGACGACATCGCCGGGCCGGCGGTCTTTCTCGCATCCGACGCCGCCCGCTACGTGACCGGCGCCAGCCTGCTTGTCGACGGTGGCCTCTTCGTCAATCTCCAGTAGCGACCCGCGGCGAGCGCACGGGTCGCTACCGTTGGACGACATCGCCGGTGGCGTGCACGCTGGCGATGCCGGCTTGGACGTCGGCGTGGGCCGTGGCCACGGTCGATGGCCGAGCCGTCGTGAGGTGGCGTGTGGACCGCCGCACGGCGTTGGCGGTCGCACGACGTTGCTTCTTCCAGACGTGGGCACCACGGGCCGAACGGTGTGGAGCGCGGGTGGAAGCAATGACAGCCCGGGCGAGTGCTGTTGCCCGGGCTGTCATTCTGCCGCCACGGCGCTGTCAGCAGTTGGTGATGGAGCCCACGGGCGTCCAGTCCACACCGGTGAGCTGAACCGCGTAGGCCGGGGGCATTGTCCACGGGGGGCGGGGCGGTGTGGTCGAGAAGTAAAGGACGGGCCTGGTGCCTGTGGTCTGGTTGTTTATCCACGAGCCGACGGTCTGCCAGGGGATGGGGTAGTTCGCGCAGTTGTACATGGCGATCTGCGCGCCGGCCCCCCACTCTTTCTGGTACGCGCAGAAGTATCCGTAGTCCACGCCCGACCGTGTATCGCACGGCACCGGCACGGACGATTCGAACTGCCGTGGATGCATTTCCCCCGGTACGGTGACGGTCAGCATCGCCCCGTTCATGTCGATCTGGTTGGGTGACACCTGCCTCCCGCGCCCAGCCAGATTGGCCAGATAGGCGTCAACCTCGGCCTGCAGCCCCGCTGCCTGGCTGACTGACAGCCCCGCCGCCCGTGCCTGCGCGGTGAACCCGCTCCGGTCCGCGGCCGCGCCGGCTACCCCGGGCACGGCAATCGCGGCGGGCAGCGCCATCGCCACAACGGCTAAGAATCTCCCGATCTTCGATCTCATTGCTACCTCCCATCATCGGACCTCTTCAACCTCCTTGCGGTGCGGCAGACCGCGAGGCTGCGTGGGCCCCGTGCGGTTCAGGTTGAGAAAGGTTCATTGGACATCCACCAAGATCGCGCTCGCCCAGCATTTCACGATGCGCCTTCGCGCCGGCTTCACGACCGCACGTCGGCCGTCCCGGCCCGGGGTACGTGGTCAGGCGAATAGCCGTTTCTCCGCAGGTTTGCGAATCGCGAGGAGGTTGCGTCGGGTCAGCGCACGGTCGCGAGTGACGCGGTGAGTCGGTCGAAGACCACCTTGTCGGCGGTCACTCCTGCCTCCCGGAGAGCGAGCACGGCCGCGCCGACAACTCCGTCGGCGACGGTGCGGACCGCCGACGAGACGCCGTCCTGCGCGTACCCGGCGGCGATCCGGTCGACCAGCGTGCGATGCCGGATGAGCGTGCCGCCGCCGAGCACGATCGGGCCCCTCATGCCCGAGGTGACGACCGTGTTGAGGGTGTGCACCAGTGCGTTGGCCGCATCGCGGATGATCGATTCGGCGACTTCGTCACCCGGTGCCTCGAAGGCCAGGCGTGCGAACCTCGCGAGTTGTACCGGACGGATCGCGTACAGGGCATCGAGCGCGTGCGAGACGGCCGTCGGCCGGCCGTCCGGGCCCCGGTCGCGGCCGCCCTCCTGGCCGAACTCTGCCAGCAGCATCCGGGTGAGATCGGTGGCCGGACCGCGGTTGTCCAGGTCCGCCATTGCCGCCCGGGCCACGCGATGTCCGATGTAGAAGCCAGAGCCGCTGTCACCGAGCAGCCAGCCGAGCCCGTCGGCGGTAGCGACTATGCTGCCGCGCTCGACCCGGACGGCTGCCGCGCCTGTGCCGGCGACGAGCGCGTAGCCGGCATCCCGGTACGTGCCGGAAAAGAAGGTGGCCAGCAGGTCCGATTCGAAGACGGGAGTCGCGATGATGCCCCGTGCCTTCAGTGCAGCGCTGAACGCCCTGACGCCGATCTGCGGGCTCACGCCGGCCACGGCGAGCACGGCCCCAGCGATTTTCTCGGCTGGCACCCCGGCGGCCGCGATTGCGGCGGTGGCGCTCGCCGCCACCGACGCGGCCGCGTGGTCAGGTCCGGCGGCGGTCGGGTTCCCGCTGCCGGCACGGGCGTAACCGATGCAGTGTCCCTCCGTCGTGACGACGACGCTACGGGTCGAGGTGCCTCCGGCGTCGACGGCGAGCAGCTCAGGCATTGTTACCGACTCGTGATGCTGAGCGACATTGCCCGGGCACGGTCATGCAACTAGTTTTCATGCACTTACTCCAAACCTGGTAGGTCTTTTCATAATCATGCCTTCGGTGGATGCAACCCCAACCCACACGGCCGCCGGGTTCGGCCTCGGCAGCCGCATCCGGGCGCAGTTGGCACACATGTCACAGTCCATGGCCAAGATCGGTCAACTCCTCTTGGACAACCCTGAACTGCCGCTCCAGCTGTCGATCACCGAGCTCGCGGAGCGAGCGGGCACCTCGGCCGCGACGGTGACCCGCTTCTGCCGGCTGATCGGCTACGGCGGCTATCCTCCACTGCGGGTTGGCGCGGCTGCCGACCTCGGGCGGTCGAGCGCGCTCGATGCCTGGGATCAGGTGATCGGGTACACCTTCGGACCGGCACAGAGCCCCGCCGAGGTATTGCGGACGCTGCTCAACGTGCACGTCGGCGCGTTGCAGGCCACCGCCGATCTGGTCGACCTCGCCCTCCTCCATCGGGTCGCTGCCACCCTCGCGTCCAGCCGGCACGTGGACATCTACGGCATCGGCGGCAGCGGGCTCGTCGCCGCCGGTATGCACGCACGCCTGTACCAGATCGGAATCAACGCGCATGCGTGGACCGAGGTGCACGTCGGCCTCACCAGTGCGGCGTTGCTCGGGGAGGGCGCCGTGGCGATCGGCGTCTCCAACACCGGTCGCACCAGCGAGACGGTGGAGATGCTGGCGCTCGCGGGCGCGCGGGGCGCGTTCACCGTGGCCATGACGAGCAACCCCAGTTCGCCCCTTGCCGTGGCCGCCGATGTGCACATCCAGAGCTACGCGCCCGGCGAGTACCTCCAACCGGGGGCCTTCGCGGCGCAGCACGCCCAGCTGTTCGTGTTCGACCTTCTCTACCTGATGGTCGCGCAGCAGAACTACGAGCGCACCACGAGCACTCTCGCGCAGACCACCGCAGCCGTCGCCAACCATTGCGACACGCAACCCAGGCCACCGCGCGTCACACGCGGCACGACCGCTTCCCCGACGGACGGAACCCCTCTCTGATGACAACGCTTTTTTCCGACTTCGGCATGCAGGTCTCCAGCCGGCTCCGCGCGATCGACGAGGATGCCCGCTCGGGCGGACTGGCCAGGGCGATCGAGGTGATAGCCGATGCGATCGAAGGCGACGGCGTGCTGCACGCCTTCGGCACCGGTCACTCCGAGGCATTTGCGATGGAGATCGCGGGCCGGGCCGGTGGATTCATTCCGAGCCATGCCATCGCGCTGCGGGACCTGGTCCTGCTCGGCGGGCGCGGGGATGCCTCCATCCTCGTCGGTGCCCAGCTGGAGCGCGACGAGAGCATCGTGGACGAGCTCTACGACCTGTACGAGATACATCCGGCCGACGCGTTTCTCATCGCCTCGAACTCGGGTGTGAACGGCTCGGTCGTCGGGCTTGCCTTACGGGCCAAGACCGAGGGGCATCCGGTGATCGCCGTGACCAGCCTCGAACACAGCAACGCGGTCCAGCCCAAGCACCCTAGCGGTAAACGACTTTCCGAGGTCGCGGACGTCGTCCTCGACAATCGTGCCCCGTACGGAGACGCCACCCTCGACCTCGGTGACGGGCTCGGGGCCGGGCCGGTGTCGTCGATCACCGCGGCCTACATCGCGCAGTTGCTGACGATCGGTGCGGCCGAGCGCATCCGGGCCGCCGGTCACCTGCCGCCGTTGTACATCTCGGCCAACATCCCGGGCGGTGACGAGCACAACGACGCCTTGGAGCGGCGCTACGGAGCCCGTATCAAGCCGACAGGGGCTCCTCAGCCAGCGGCCGCGAGGTCCGTCCGCGGGCTGGGCCGTCACGGCCACACGACCGCAAACAACTCAGACCCAGGCCGGCAGACAAGCCGAATAGAGAGGTAGCTATCCATGTCTTCCGCACGGAACCCAATCAACCGCCGCCTGTTCCTGCGGGGTGCGCTGGCCACGTCGCTGATTCCCATCGCCGGTGCGGCGGCCTCGTGCGCCTCGCCGGGCGGGGACTCCACGGACACGTCGAACACCGGCGCCAAGAGTGCCGAGAACCCCTTCGGGCTCGCCGCGAACGCGCAGATCGAGGCGGTCGTCTTCAACGGCGGCTACGGTTATGACTACGTGACGTTCGCGGGCGGCCTGGCCCAGGCGAAACACGAGGGTCTCAAGGTCAAGGTGCTCCCGTCGACGGAGATCGCCCAGGAGCTTCAGCCCAGGTTCGTGGGCGGTAACCCGCCTGATCTGATCAACAACGGCGGGGCGGGCAACATCGCCATGACCACGGTCATCGACCAGCTTGCGACCCTCGACGACGTCCTGGAGGCGACTGGCTACGACGGCGCGAAAATAGCGGACAGCCTCTACCCGGGTGTCAAGCTGCCGGGCACCTTCAACGGCAAGTTCCTCGCCCTGAACTACGTGATGACGGTCTTCTCGCTGTGGTACTCGGCCTCGCTCTTCGAGGAGAACGGCTGGACCCCGCCGAAGACCTGGGCCGAGGCGAAGGAACTCGGCGCGAAGGCCAAGGCGAAGGGGAAGTACCTGTTCGTCTTCGGTAAGGAGGCGTCGAACTACTACCAGTGGACGGCGATCGACTCTGCGATCAAGGAGAGCGGGCACGAGGTACGCCTGGCCTTGGAGAACCTGGAGCCGAACGCCTGGTCGCATCCGGCGCTCCGGGGCGTCCTCACGGAAATCTACGACATCGTGCGGGCCGGTTACATTGTTCCCGGCGGCGCCGGTACCCAGTTCACCGCCGCGCAGGCGAGGTGGAGCAACGACCAGCAGGCGCTGATGTACAGCTCGGGAGGCTGGATCGAGAACGAAATGAAGAAGGCCACCAAACAGGGCTTCCGTATGACGGGGGTGCCGGTGCCGACGCTGACGACCAGCCCCGCACTTCCGTTCGAGACGATCCGCGCCGCCGCGGGCGAACCGTTCATCGTGCCGAACAGGGGCAAGAGCGTGGCCGGCGGCAAGGAGATCTTGCGCGCGATGCTCTCGAAGGAGGCCGCCGCCAACTTCGCCAAGACCCGGCTGGCGCCGACGGTCGTCAAGGGGACTGTCCCGGCCGACGGCTACGGGTCGAGCGCTCTGGTTTCCCAGGCCACGATGCTCGAGCAGGCCGGCGAGAACATGTTCAGCTTCGTCTCGGAAAGTTACTACGGGTTGGGACCGGACCAGATAGTCCTGTGGAATTCGTTCCTCTCCGGCGGGCTGAACGTCGCGGAAATGGTCAAGGGCCTCCAGGCCATCAGCGACAAGATCGCGAACAACTCTTCCGTCGAGAAGATCAAGATCAGCTGATTGCCATGAGTACGACGATACTCAGCGGCCGCCCGAACGCCAGGCGCCGCCGCACACTCACCTTCGACAGGTTGAGTTTCATGGTGGTGTTCCTGGTGTTTCCGCTGACCCTTTTCGTGATCTTCGTCCTGTCACCCTTCGCCCAGGCGCTGTACTTCGCTATGACGGACTGGGCCGGCTTCTCGCCGGACATGCGGTTCATCGGCTTGGCGAACTTCACTAAGCTCCTCGACGACGATGCCTTCCTGCGCTCAGTGCTGAACAACGTGCTGCTCGCCATCGTGGTGCCGGCCGTGACGATCACGCTCGCGCTGGCAATCGCGAGCGTGGTGACGGTCGGCGGGTCGAGCACGGGCAGTGTCCGCGGCCTTCGTGGGTCCGGGTTCTACCGGGTCGTCTCGTTCTTCCCATACACGGTGCCAGCCATCGCTGTCGGACTGATCTGGGCTCAGGTCTACGATCCGTCCCGGGGCCTGCTTAACGGCTTCCTCGCCAGGATCGGCCTCGACAGCTTCGAGGACTTTCCATGGCTTGGCAATGCCGCCGCCGCCATGCCCGCCTCGATGTTCGTCATCATCTGGAGCTTTGTCGGCTTCTACACCGTGCTTTTTGTGGCGGCTATCAAGGGTGTCCCGGCGGAGACGTACGAGGCCGCCCGCCTGGACGGCGCCGGCCGGTTCCGGACCGTGCTGTCGATCACCGTTCCGCAAATCCGGGACAACGTGCGGACCGCGTACATCTACATCGGCATCATCGCCCTCGACGCGTTCGTCTACATGCAGGCGCTGAATCCGACCGGTGGGCCCGACTACTCCACGTTGACGATGAGCCAGGAGATCTACATCACCGCCTTCCGGAAGGGCCAGTTCGGATACGCGACCGCGATGGGCGTCGTGCTCGCGGCGGTCACCCTGGTCTTCGCCGGTATCGTGTTTCTGGTCGATCGCCTGACCAGGACGCGCGACGACGGCGAGCCGGCATGACCACGCTTATCCACCACGAGCCGCTCCGGGTCGCTGCGCCAGCCCCACGCCGGCGGCGGATAGGCGGCGTCGCCGCGACCTCGCACGCGCTTCTGGGCATCTGGTCCGTACTGGTCATCGTCCCATTTTTGTGGACGGTCATGTCGTCCTTCAAGTCCTCGCGCGAGATTCTCGAATCGCCCTTCTCACTGCCGAGCGAGTGGCGCTTCGACAACTACGTGGCGGCCTGGACCGACGCCGGCATCGGGCGCTATTTCCTGAACACCGTCGTCGTGGTGGGTGCCGCGCTCGTGGTCGTCATGACGCTCGGCGCGATGTGCTCCTACGTGCTGGCCCGGTTCCGCTTTCCGGGCAACCGGCTCATCTACAACGTAATCCTCGCCTCGATGGCCTTCCCGCTGTTCCTGGCGATCGTGCCGCTCTTCTTCATCCTGCAGAACATCGGCCTGCTCCACACGCTGCCGGGCCTGATCCTGACGTACGCCGCGCTCGCCCTGCCGTTCACAGTGTTCTTCCTGTACTCGTTCTTCAAGGCGTTGCCAGACGAGATTTACGAGGCGGCGCAGATCGACGGCGCGGGGGAGTGGCGCACGTTTATCCGGGTGATGCTTCCCATGGCACAGCCCGGCCTGGCCTCGGTGGCCATCTTCAACTTCCTCGGCCTATGGAACCAGTTCCTGCTACCGGTCGTCCTCAACAGCGACCGGGACAACTACCTGCTGACACAGGGCATGGCGGTGTTCGCGTCGAAGGCAGGTTACGCGGTCGACTTCGGCGCCTTGTTTGCCGCGGTCGTGATGACCGTGATTCCCGTACTCGTCGTCTACATGATCTTCCAACGGAGACTGGAGGGATCAGTGTCGCAGGGCACATTCCGCTGACTCCGCCGGCCGTTCCAGAACCACCCCTCGCGGCTCCGTGCCACCGCAGGCGCCGCGTTCGTGAACCCCGCCGAGTCGGGCTACCGGCCGATCGGCACCGATCGCGGTTGTCGTTACGACGCCGGCAGGTACAGCTGCCGGTCGATCAGGCGTGTCCCCTTGGTGGATCGGGGTAGGCCAGGAAGACCCCTGCCTGGCAGTTCTCGATCCGTCCGGCGATGCCGGAGTACGGCCGGGCGACCCTGGCGGAGCGGATGCCCTTGTTCAGGAAGCCGGTGTCGTCGAGGATCAACACACCCCGCGGGTCGCCGCAGTGTCAATCCCCTGGAATCGTGGAGGGCTCCGTCAACCGGCCTGGGCCTCCACGGCGCGGTCTCTGGTCGTTCGTAGTCGATGGAGGAGCGCCGGTCGCAGACGGAGTGCCGGCGGCGCCGTGATCCAGGTGGCGATCTTCAGTCTTGCTTCGGCGCGGGTGCGGAAGTGACGGCGGTGGACGTACTCGACCTTGGTGGTGGAGAAGGTGGCCTCGGCGACGACCAGCCCGGCGTCGTGCCGGTGGTCCATCGCGTAGCCGAGAATCCGACGTGAGTACAGGTCGATGACCGTCGCGAGGTAGAGCTTGCCCTCGTCGGTGCGGATCTCGGTCATGTCCCCGCACCAGGCGATGTCCGGCGCCGGCGCGGTGAACGCCCGCTTGACCAGATCCGGCGCGGCCGGACGCGTGCCCTGGCGAGTCAGGCCCCGGCGGCGACGCCTGACCTGGGCGGCCATACCGGAATCGGGATCGAGCTACGCGATCGTGTTGTCGGAGACCTGCCAACCCTGCTCGCGCAGCTCGATCCCGATACGCGGGCTGCCACAGGTGCCGCCCGACTCGTCGAAGACCTTCCCGACCGCGGCCGCCAGCCGGGCACGTCGGTCGCCGCGGCGGGCCGGCGGACGGTCACGCCACTTGTAGAACCATGACCCGGACACCCCCAACGCACGGCAGGCCACCGCGCTCATCGGCCCGTCGCTTCCTTGACCCACAGGACCACGGGGATCGCTTGAGGACATCACGCTCCATCGCCAGCTCGGCCTTCTCCCGCCGCAGTCGGGCCAACTCCGCCCGCTCATCCTCGGCCAGTTGCCCGGCAGCGGCCTCACCGCGACTCTCGCGGTCCTTCTTTCAACCAGTTGGCCAGAGTCCCGCTGTTCATCCCCAGGCCATGGGCGACCTGAGCGATCGACTCACCCGTCTCCCGCACGATCCGCACCGCGCCCGCCCGGAACTCCGGGACGGACTGCCTTCTCGTCCCAGCCATGAACCTCTATCTTTCAAATTCTGGCGTCCGCGCTACGAGGGGAAGGGCAACCGCACAGGACTTCCCAGGTGAGGCTGATCGGCTGTCCACACGTGGTACGACGGGAATCTGGCCACGGGATTGAATGCTGGGGGGTTGCACTGTTGTCATCCAGACTCCTCAGGGCCGGTGGCGGTGTAACCTCTACGCGGTAGGGACCAGCGCGGCGGTCGGTGCCGTGGCCATCACCGGACGCTGCTGGCCGGTACGCTTTCCGGTCTTGGACAGGCCCGCCAGTTGGTTGGTCTCGCGGGCATGATCGGCGTGTACGCGGCCGTCGTGCCGGGTGCGGGTGGTCGTGACTTCCGTCCTGGCCGCGAAATGCCCCTCGTAGGTTCCTAACGAGTTGCCCGACCTTCTTGACAGTCCCCACCCCGTCCACCCAGTTCAATTATTCTGGTGGTGGAAGTTTTCGGCAGGAACTTGCGGCGGACCGGGGCTGGCAGCAGACCATCGGGCAATGGAGAGTCATCGCGTGAGAGGCATGTACTTGGTGGATCGGGTGGACGAGTTTTTCGAGACCCTGGGCCGGCAACGACATCCGCTCTTGCGCAAGGTCGACGCGATGGTGCGCTTTGATCTGGTGTCCGCGGAGCGGACAGATCACCGGACCGTGAAGATGCGGGACGGGAGCGTCGTTGTCACCTGGGATCGTGGTGCGGCCGATTGCATAGTCAGGACCGACCGGTCGATCCTCGGTCGAGTCGTCGCCGGCGATGAGACTCTGATCGCTCCGCTGCTGCGGGGGGTCCTGACGGCGGAGGGAGACCTGGAGGTCTTCTTCCTGGCGGGCCGTCTGTTCTCTGGCCGCGGTGCGCCGTCAGGAGTCGCGCCAGACGATGAAAGTCCTTCCCGGTGAGCGAGACGACCGTCCGCATCCTGGACGGCAGCACGTTCATGGTCAGCGACGAGCGCGGCGACGTCGACGAGGCGCCGGGGGCATCTCCCACCGGCCTCTTCGCATTGGACACACGTTTTCTCTCACGCTGGGTGTTGACCGTCGACCAGCAGCGCCTGATCCCACTTACCGTCGATGACGTGCAATACTACGAGGCCCGCTTCTTCCTCGTCCCAGGGCCGGCAACACAGTACATCGACGCGAAGCTCTCGGTTTTCCGGCATCGTCGGCTGGGCGAGGGATTCCGCGAGAGAATTACGATCTTCAATTATGGCGAAGCCGCAGCGGAGTTGACCGTTCGGGTGGATGTAGGATCCGACTTTGCGGACCTTTTTGAGGTGAAGGACGAACTCGCCAAGAAGGGGCACTACTACGAACACGTCGAGCCCCGCCGGATCCGTCTCGGCTACCAACGGGAGACGTTTCGTCGGGAAACGTCGATTACAACCGACGTGCCGGCGGAGTGCGACGCACAAGGTCTGACCTATGCTGTCCGCATTGAGCCACTCAGCGAGTGGACGGCCGAATTGATGATCGAAATGCTGACGCTCGACGGGACGGGTAAAGACATCCGATCGGGATGGAAGTACGCCGGCAACAGACGCTCCTTGCGCAACGATCTTGAGCTGTGGCTCGCCCAGGCGCCACGGGTCGAGTGCGACTGGGAATCTTTGAACATGACCTACCAGCGCAGCCTCTTAGACCTCGCAGCTCTGCGATTTTCATTGTTCGGCCCAGTCGGGGAGACCGTGCCCGCAGCCGGCCTCCCATGGTTCATGACTTTGTTCGGACGCGACAGCATTTTCACGTGCCTCCAGGCGCTGCCGTTTGTGCCGCAACTCGCCAGAACGACCCTGCGGCTGCTTGGCATGCTGCAGGGGACCCAGATCAACGACCTTCGTGAGGAAGACCCGGGCCGAATTCTGCATGAGTTGCGGTTCGGCGAGACCGCCGCCTTCCTCGAACAGCCGCACTCCCCGTACTTCGGCTCGGCGGACGCCACTCCGCTATGGGTCGTGCTCCTAGACGAGTACGAGCGCTGGACGGGCGACTCCGAACTCGTCCACGAACTCGAGGCCGAGGCGCGCGCGGCAATCGGCTGGATCGACGACTTCGCTGATCTGATCGGCAACGGCTATGTCTCCTATCGCCGCCGCAACCACAGGAACGGGTTGGAGAATCAGTGCTGGAAGGACTCCTGGGACGCCATATGCTATCGCAATGGCCGGCTCCCGGGATTTCCGCGGGCCACCTGCGAGCTGCAAGGCTACGCGTACGACGCGAAGGTGCGTGCTGCTCGCCTCGCCCGACTGTGCTGGAACGATCCGGGTTACGCCGATCGATTGGAGCGCGAGGCGGCCGACCTGAAGATGCGCTTCAACCGCGATTTCTGGATCGATGGCGAGAACTTCTACGCCCTCGCGCTCGACGCGGACGGCGCCAAGGTGGACGCACTCTCATCGAACATCGGCCACCTGTTGTGGAGCGGGATTGTCGACGACGACAAGGCCCGGATGGTGGTCGAGCACCTGCTCGGACCGCGGCTGCACTCGGGTTGGGGCGTGCGGACCCTGGCCGATAGCGAGCGACGGTTCAACCCCGTCGGCTACCACGTGGGCACGGTGTGGCCCTTCGACAACTCGTTCATCGCATGGGGGCTGCGGCGGTACGGCTTCAAAAAGGAGGCGGCACAGCTCGCCAAGGGAATCCTCGATGCCGCGCAGTACTTCGGAGGGCGCCTGCCGGAGGCGTTCGCGGGCTATGAACGCAAGGTGACACACCACCCGGTGCAGTATCCTACCGCGTGTAGTCCACAAGCCTGGTCCACGGGAACCGTACTGTTGCTCCTGCGGACAATGCTTGGCCTTGAACCAATCAAGGACCACCTAGTCGTGGATCCGGAACTGCCGAGCGGGATCGAGCGGATCAGCTTGCTTGACATTCCCGGTCGGTGGGGGCGGACAGATGCCTTCGGCCGTTTCGTGACTCGGCGCACCTGGCGCCCGGCTGCCCGGTGACCCGGGGTGCGGCTCGGGTCGCTCGATGAGTCGCCTCACCGCCTCCTTGCCAGTCCGATCCGGATCCCAGGCACCGCCTCCTGCCACAGGCCGATGACGTTGCCCTCGGTATCGGTCGCGTAGGCTGCCCGCCCCACCTCCCCCACCCGTAGACAGCCGACGACGGTCGAGCCACCATTTTCCTCAACGCGCTGCAGCGCCTCGTTCACATCATCTACCTGAATAAATATCACTGGCCCGGTTATCTCAGGCCGACGCTGAATCACTGCACCGGTGACTACGCCCCGCTCCATCGGCAGCCCATCGTCATCAAGGGGGGCGGTGATGAGCTCGATGATGGGCCGCTGAACCTGCCCACCCTGTTCCTGCGGTTCTGGAACGGTGTCAAGCCCAACCACGGCCTGTGACTCCCACCCGAACACCGCACGGTAGAATGTCTGCGCCCGGCTCATATCTTCCGCAGGCAACTCGAACATGATAACGCCGTAAGTCACAGGACCGGTCCTTTCCGTGAATCTATCCAGAGCCTACGCGACGTACCGCGACGGCAGAGGCAAATCGAAGGCCGGTGCCCGGAGGCACGCTCCCGGGCAGGCGGTGGTGGTTCGGCCGACGGGCACCTTGCAGCCCGCCATCGTTGGGCTCATGACCGCTGGCCCACGGAACCCCGGCAAAGAGCAAGGCGTTTCTGGCGCCGGCCCGGAGCAGTCGGAGGGCGCTCTCGGCCGAGAGTCCACCATCGGGGCTGCTCGGCGCCTTGGCGATGCTGCCGGACCCGCGAGCACGGCGAGGTGTGCGTCACCGTCTGACGGCAGTGGTCGCAGTAGCGATGTGCGCGGTGCTGACGGGATGCCGCTCGTACGCGGCGATCGGTGAGTGGGTGGCCGAGGTACCCGAGACCACCGTCGTCGGGCTGGGTATCGACGCCGGCCGCCGGCCGCCGGCCGTCAGAGTCGATGATCCGCCGGCTGTTGCAGGCCATCGACGCTGACCGCCTGGCCGCGGTCACGGGCGCCTGGCTGGCCGCCCGGGGGCACCGCCACACGTGATCGCGGTGGATGGCGAGACACTGCGCGGATCCCGCACGGCCGACACGACCGCCCGGCATGTCCTCGCAGCCTCCGACCAGGCCACCGGGATCATGCTGGCCAGCACGGACGTGCACGGCAAGACGAACGAGATCACCCGCTTCGCCTCGCTGCTCGACCAGATCGGCGACCTCCGCGATGTGGTGATCACCGCCGACGTCTGCACTGCCAACGTGAGCATGTCGCTTACCTGGCCGAACGTGGCGCAGTGGATCCTTACCGTCAAGGGCAACCAGCCCGCCCTGCATACCCACTGACCGGCCTGCCCTGGAAGGCCGTACCCGAGGTACACTGCGACGCCAGCCGGGGCCACAGCCGCCGGGAGATCCGCAGCTTGAAAGCCCTGACCATCTCGACCGGCACCGACTTCCCACACGCGGCACAGGCCATCCAGGTCCGACGCCGCCGACGCAGGCTCGACCAGCCGAAACGCTTTACCACCGAAACCATCTACGCCATCACCGACCTCCGCGTACATCAGGCCCGCCCCGCGTACGTTGCCACCCTCATCCGCGGGCACTGGAGCATCGAGCACCGCCCATCGTGACGTCGCCGCCGAGCGGGCCGAGTGCCTTCGCCGTCAGCACTACCGCCGCGTGGCGCTACATCCGCGAGGCCGTCGACCTGCTCGCCGCGATTGCCCCCACGCTGGAGCAGGCTATGGTCGGTATCGCCCGGCTGGCCTACGCCATCCTGGACGGCACCCTGATCCGTACCAATCGACTCTCCGGTCCTCGGGCCCGGCGGCACGACGCCGGCAAACACCGCCGCCACGGCGTCAACGCCCGGGCCATCAGAGACCCGGCGGGCCGCCTCAAGTGGGTCTCACCCGCCCTGCCCGGCTCGACACACGACCTGAGCGCCGCCCGCGAGCACGGCATCATCACCGCGCTGAGCGCCGCGCACGTGATGACCTTCGCCGACTGCGGCTACCAGGGCGCGAGCGGGTCGGTGCGTACCCCGTTCAAGCGCCACCGGCTGCGGCCCCGACCATCGCACCGGCAGAAGGCGGTCAACCGCGATCACGCCCGTGTCCGTGCCATCGGCGAATGCGTCATCGCCACCATCAAGAGCTGGAAACTACTGACCAAGCTGCACCGCTGCCCACGACGGGCCACCGCCCTACTCGCCGCGATCCTCGTGCTGCAACTCGTCGAGGAGCAGCGCTACTCAGGCTGAAATCAGCTCAGTACTAGCCTAGAGCGTTCCGAAGGTCCCAAAGGTCGCCATACATCGTGTAAACCCGGTCGACGGCGTCCGTCCAGGGCCGCGCGGTAGCGGAGATGACCTCACAGTGGGAGGACGTGCGATGCTCACTGCCTCTGCGAAGGAGCTCCTTCTGGACCACCATGGAGGCCCGTGCCCGCAGGTCGACGGAGTCAGCGCTATAGCGGGTCGCGAGGTTGGCGCGAATCTGGTCCTCGTCCTCCGTGAGGATCACGACGAAGTCCCAGGCGAGGGTGGGCAGAGCATGGCGCCCGGTGACGACCGTGTGCCGGCCCCTGTAGTTCTCGTCCAGCAGCCGGGGCTGTTTCCTCATTACGGCCTGCACAGCGGGAGCCAGGACGTCGGCGGCCCGCAGTCGCGCGGCGGCCAACTCCTCAGCCGTCCCCATCAACGGCTCCTTCGACCAGCGTCCAGGGCAGTCTCCTGGGACGAACTTCCGCCAGTCCTCGGCATCCTGGTAGAACAGCTCGGGATACTGCTCGGGACCTGTCATGGTCCGCACCGCCTCCAGCACGTCGCTGGTGTCGATGACGTGCCCGTTCAAGCTGTCGGCGAACGCATGGGCTAACCGGCTCCGGCCGGTACCGGAAGCGCCACACAGCACGGTCATGGGCCAGGACACGAAGACCTCCAGTGGAGTTGTCCGCCATACGCACAGTAACCCCCGCGCCGTCGCCGCGGCGCGGCCAGCGAAACCTATGTGGAACCGGCCGGGGCTGTCCGCGCCATGTCACCCGCTCAGACCGCGGCGACGTTCGCTACCTGACCGATGTCAAAAACATGTAGCTGACGATCGAGGCGACGACGGGCGCGGAAGGGATTTTGCCAGCTCAGTGAGCCATTCCGCGGAGTCCTGTAGGTCGCCGGGATGGGCGTGTCCCTGCTCGCCACACTCGCCCCACCCGCGACCTACGTGCGGGATACGAAGTCGCATCGTCCCAGCACGGATTTCCTGGCACCCGGGTCTCGTAGTGACAACCCCTGCGCCCGGAACTCACGCTGCCCTAGCAAGACGACCTGACACCTGACCACCACCCGACTTCGTCGGGCACCTCCACCCAGCAGTTCCAGTAGTACCAGCGATTCATTCCTCAACGGCTTGTGGGGCCTCGCCGGTAAGTTCGGCGAGGCTGCCATTCGCCAGGTGTTGTTCGACGGACCCGGTCAGCAGGTACGCCGTCCCACCGCCGGGCTGGCCGTGCCACGGCACGGCCTCGCCGGAGAGTGTGCGCAGTTCCCGGAGCACGCGGTAGCGGCTTGGCCCCTGCTGCTCTCTTTCCGACCGTAACGACATGGCGCTGAACGGGGTTCCGGCCGCGAAGGTGAGGTTGCCCGTCGGCGGGCCGTATCGGACGATCTCCCGTCCTGGCATCAGTACGGCGATGCGCTTCTGGGCGAGCAGGGTGAGTGGTGGTTCTCCTGGCAGCGGCTGGATGGGCCAGTCGTTGAGTGTCTGTGGGGTGTTCCGCTCCCTGCCACCGGCCCGCAGCCTCGACGGATGGATGGTCAAGGTGCCGAGCAGGTACGCCCCCGCCTCCCACAACTGCGTGAACCGGCGCGGGTTGCGTGGCCTGCCGCGCTCGTAGTCGGCAACCTGCCATTCGTCGCCGACGCGCTCCAGGCACGTCGCGCCTTCCGCCGAGTCGAGCAGCCGGTAGGCCGCGGGAACCGCGCCCATCTCACTGACCCGCTGATCGATGACGGCGAGAGTTCGGCGTTCTCGGTCGGACAGATCCGTCGATGCCGCGCTGGAAGCCTGCCCTGGCTGGGCAGCCACCTGTGTCGGCGCCGTGGCGGGAGCCTGCCGCTGGGCACCAGCCACCTCTGCCGGCGTCGCGACGGGGGCCTGCCGCGGCGGTGCCGCCGGAACCTCGCCGGTGAGCGCAATGTAGGCGGCGTTCTTTGTCGCCTGGTCGAGCTGGGGCGGGGCGAACCCGTTGGCCCGAATATGCGCGACCAGGTCCGGTTCCGGGGGAACGCCGTGCTTGGCCAGGTAGTGCGGCACGGATGCCGGCCAGATCCACGTACCGTCGGTGTGGAAGGCGGACGGCACGTCCCGGGCGCTGTTCGGGTCGTACACGTCGGGATCGAAGCCGCGACCGCCCATGATCACGTGGGCGGTGTTCAGATATTCCAGTACCCGTTGCACGTCGGCTTCCGGTACGGGCGGCCGGTCGACCACCGGTCGGCCGCCGGCGTCCCGGTGGTCGAAAATGCGCCCGCGCCGGAAACGGTCGGCCACCTCGGCCACCCGCTCGGCGTTCGGCAGCACGGTCTTCATCCAGCTCGGGACGTGCTCAGGCTTCCGGGGGAACATCTCCAACTCGTCGAGCACGGCCGTCCGGGGCGGTGGCTGCCGCCAGCGCGGATCTTCGTCGAACAGATAATTGATCGAGGTCTTGATCGGGTACTCGACCACGGTGCTCGCCCCCGACCAGGCGCCGACGCCGTGCTTGTGCATCCCGGCACGCAGTTGCCGGTAATACTCCGGCAGTTCACGCGGTGGCTCCCACTCACGGAGCTGGCCGTCGATGCCGAGGATGTGTCCGACCATCTCCTCGTGGTTGCCCGCGGCGCGGTACATCACCCGGATCTGGTCACGATCGGCCGGAGCGCGAATCACCAGCAGGTCGGCGATCTGCCGCTGTAGGTTGCGCTGGTCCTCCAAACCGAGCGGGGTTGGGTGCCTCGGGCGAGGGTCCCGCCCATCAGGCGCGGTGAGCGTGGCTCCGGTTGGCGTGGGGCCTCCCGGACTCGCACCCGCCGGCTCGATGACGCGCAGGAGCCAGCCGGGAACCCGTTCCGCCGGCCGGGGATACGCCGCAAGGTCGCGGTGGAACGCGGCGGGCGGGATCGGCGGATCCCAGAGCGGGTCGTGATCGTAGTTGTAGAAAATGCGGAACTCGCCCGGCGGGTTCATCAGGTACCTCGCCGACAACCACGCGCCGCGCTCCGGGTGGTACATCAGCTTGCGTAACTCCGCCAACGCCCAGGCCGCCTGCGCCGGCGGGTCGACCGTCGCAGAGGAGAAGTCGGACATGATCACGGTGAGACCGAAGTCCTGCACTCCTTCCGCGATCCTCGCGGTCAGGTCGAGCCGGCGCCATCCCTGTGGTACCGCACCGACCAACGCCGCACCGATCTGCTGCAGCAACTCGTTGTACTGGTGCTGCCGGGCCTGTGTGGCCCACGGCTCAGACATCGTCCCGCCATCTCCTAGTCGTTGCGATACCACCAGAACTGACCCCCTGGCCCGGCCGCGCGCGTCACGACGCGAGCACTCGTGCACCATGTGGCCGAGGAGGATACCTCAGGTGTGCCGACCCGTCCTGACCTGCCAAGGGTGGTCACGCCCGCGACCATGCTCCCCAGCGGGCCGATCCGTGGCAAGCTGGGTGAGCGCGTGGTGGAGCCGTTCAGCGGCCAGCGTGCAAAGGACGCGAGCCGTCGCCGTACGGCTCCGGCTCGTGGCCTCCCATCCGGCACTGTCCCGGTCAGGTGAATCGATGAACAGGTGCTCGGTGAGGAGCAGCGCGCCCCAGGCAAAGCGTCGGGCGGTGCCGACGAGATCGGTCCCCCGCTCGGGGGAGGCTTCGGCGCCCACCCGCTCGCCCTCGTCTATCCAGTCCGTCAGAAGATGGTGCGCCCCGTCGAGATAAGCGGCTCCGTCAAGCAGCGCGTCAACGGCCGACGCGCCTCGGCCCACGCAGGGGGCCGCAGTGAGGCAGGCAGCGGCAAGGCGGGCGAACTGAGCGGCGGTGTCAGCACGGTCAGCGGTACCTGCGCGGTCGGGGCCCGGGATCGAGCCCCGGACGGGCTGACGGTGTGTGTGGTGGGTGGGTCGGGTCACGGTGTCGCCCATCGTGAGTGGTCGGCTGTAGCTGCTCGGTAGGGGTGGTGTGCCGCCGCGGGATAGGGGATTGGGGGGATCCAGCGGCGGCACACCACAGGCACCCCATCGGACCACTCGCAGATGTGGTTGACGGGGCGCAATTGCCGGCTGCTCGGGCTAGAGCGTCGGCCGGCGTCGGAATGATCTTCGACTGGTCACGAAGGGGTCGGTCGCCCCGGGGGAGGAGGGACCGACCCGTCCGAGCCCTGCACCTGCCTGGACGAAGTCGGGTGTGGTCCACGGCTCCGGCCGCCTCATCGTGGGTGTGCCGGGGCAGGAGCGTACCCAGCCCCGGCACACCACGGTCGCTGGCCAGACCAGCCATGGCCCGAGGGCGTACGGGCGCGGACCTGGACAGCGGAGCCTGGCCCGGAGGCCGGTCACGGGCCGGTGTAGAGCATCAGGTTTGGTGTGTCCTGCAGATCCTGGTTGATCAGGTTCGGTGTCGCGTGGTCGGTGAGGGCCTGGCTAACCTGCGCTGGGGTCCAGTCTGGGTGGACAGCCAGCACGAGTGCTGCGGCGCCGGCCACGAGGCCAGGTTCGTTCATCGTCGTGTCGTACTCGCCGACGCCGGTCCCGATCGCCATGTGGGAGAAGGGCGCGAACAGGTCGACGTTCGGCCCCAGGCGGGTGATAGCGAACTGGACGATGTTGGCCCAGGTCTGGGCGACCGTGATGACCTCGCGGACCCGGGCCGGCGAGACGTTCCGTGAGTCGCGGTCCTGGGTGGCCGAATCGACCTGCCCGGAGGTCGTGACGAGCGTGACACCACTCCGGACGAGATGTAGCGCAGCGGCGTCCACTCTGGAATCAGCCGGGTGCGTGATGTTGAGTACCGCCACGGCGGGCTTGACCGCGTTGGCCGTCACCCAGTCTAGGCCCTGGACCAGGCGTTCGGAGGTGGTACGTGCGGAACAGGACGCGATCCGTACCCCCACGATCCGCACCTCCTTCGCCACCCCGTGCCTCGTGCCGCCGACCGCACTGGCCAACCCGGTCCCGAAGTTGTCCCACGGCCCGTCCGGACACTGGGTTCCGCCAGTGAAGTCAGTGCCCATGCTGGCCCGGCCGCCGAAGGTGGCATGGGTCGTCGCGACGGTGTCGCCCAGCACGTACGCGTGCACGTTGCGCCCTGTCGTCAGCCAGGAGAACGTGCCGGACCGCCCGAAATCACGCTGGTCGAGCCGGTCCAGGCCCAACGGAGCGCCGGTCTGCGTCCCGGGCACGCCGGCATCGTCCCAGGTAACCTGCCCGGGCCGCGGGGCCTCGACCGCCGTGGCGCCTGCTGGTGGTGCCAGCCCTACTCCCAACGCGACGACCAGACCGGCCGCGACGGTACGCATGCACCAGACACGCCGCACGCTTTGCCGCACAGTTCCTCCCTCGGGGAAGTCATGTGACGGTAGCCGTCGCCGCCTTCATGTTGGCTTCACCGCTGTTGGCCAGGCGGCGCTTGCGTGGCCGGTCCGGCGGAGACGCCAACGGGCGCACTCCGTGCCCAGTCGCGGTCACGGCCTGTCGACCCGGGCGATTACTGTGATCCACAGGCGGTCGCGATCGCGGCGGTATCCCAATAGAAGGGGCGGATTTCGCTGATCCGTCCGTTCTCCACCGTGACCGTCTGCAAGATCGGGAAATCGAGTTCACGTCCGGTCGTTCGGGCTCGCGCGTGTACCTGGGTCAGCACGACGAGCGGACTGGTGGTGGCCAGGAAATGCTGCTCCAGCATTTCGAGGGTCTCCCACGTCCGGCTCATGGCAAGGAAGAAGCGTTCCAGGCCCTCATGGCCCCGCCAGGTGCCCCCATACGGCAGGGTCTCTGCCTGGTGCAGCACGACGTCTGGAGAGAAGAACGGTGCGAGCGGCGTGAAGTCCGCGGTTCCTGGTCCGCCTGCGGCGAGGTAATCGGCTTCGGCGGCGTACATCCCCTGTAGCACGGACAGGGCGCTCGTTGTCGAAGGCGTAGTCATGACCCTTAGCCTGCCCCAAATTGCCCGGATGCGCTGGCGGAAATCGGTCGCCGCGCTTCGCCTGGCACGATCCGGGCTCAACGACGTTAGCGAGGGTCGAGGTGGCCTCGGGTTCGTCGGGTGGTGGCGCAGCGGGTGCGTAGTCGCTGGTTGACGGGATTGCGGAAGCCGTAGGCGTCGCGGGCGGCGGTCTTGATCACTCGGTTGGTGCCTTCGGAGCGGCATTGGTGATTCCGGTGCGGATGAACGCGAGGATCTGTGGCCACCAGGTCTCGATCGTGGTGGCGAGGCGGTGAAGTTCGGGCAGGTCGGTGGTGGCGCAACGGCGGTAGAAGCGGTCCAACAGCACGGCGACGCGTTCTCGGTCCGGGTCGGTACGGGCCAGCGCGAGCAGATCGAGCAGGTCCTCCTTGGCGTTCCACGCCGCCAGGATCGGCACGCCGATCCTGGCGGGCAGCGCGGCCAGTTCGTCTTGCAGGTCATCGACGTACTCGGCGCGCATCCGGGCGGCGTTGCGGGTCAGCCGGTTACGTAGTTCCCACTCGCGGTTGCCTTTGCGTCCGCGTCGGCCCCGTTGCTGCACGGTGACCCGGCGGCGGACCTCGGTGACGGTGGCGTTGGCCAACTGCACGAGGTGGAAGTGATCAACGACGAGCTGGACGTGCGGCAGCACCCGCCGCACGGCGGACTTGAAGACCGTGCACATGTCGATCGCGACATAGCGCACCCGGTCACGCCAGGCCGGTGGGCGGGCCAGGAGCCAGTCGGCCACGACCTGGGCGGAGCGGCCCTCGACCTGACCGAGCAGCCCCTGCCCGTCCGACAGATCACAGAATCCGACGTGCCAGCGGTCGACGGTGCTCTCCCACGTCCCGGCGGCCTCATCGAACACAAATATCGGTCGGCCCCGGCGAACCTCATCGATGCCCAATACCTCGACGGGTTGCGGCTGTTCGGGCAGCACCGCTGCCGCATGCGCGGCGAACGCGGCGCCGACCACCGGCCAGGACACGTCGTGATCCCGCGCTGACTGCACCACCGTGCGTCCACCATCGGCGACCGCCGCACCAGCCGCCGCCCGCAACCGTGCGGTCAACCGCTTACGCGCCGGCACGACCTCCACCGCCTCGGTGAACGAGCCTCGCACGCAGGCTGGCTCATCACAACGCCAGCGCCGCTTGCGCCACCGCAGCGCCGGCCGCCGCCCACCGATCGGCAGGTCACGTGGCCGAGTCACCCGCCGGCCCTTCGACCTGCGCGCCGGTGTTCCGCACTTCGGACACCGCCGTGCCCGCTCATCCGCGGTGACCAGGTCCACCACAAGACCCTCCGGCCCGTCCGCGACCCCGACGACGGCCAGCCCGGCAAGGCCCAGCAGCCGGGTCGTATCCTCAACCATGCCCGTGGCTTTTCTGTCGTGAACAACCTTGCTTCGACAACAAGATGATCAACCAGAGGCCACGGGCGCCCTCACACCAGGGTCCACCCTGAACAGCCCCCGGACATCAGCCGGCCCCCATCAACTTCGTTGAGCCACGATCCGTTGATCGCCCGCACACCGACAAGTCTGGATGTCAGCGACCGGCTCTGACGTCACGTTAGGTGACGAGCGCTTCGCGGCATGTCCGCGCAGCTGACTGGCTCACGCAGGGTTGGCTGCCGTGGCAGCAGCTCGTGTTCTTCGGCCCGGCCGGCTTCCTTCGAGTTCCTGGCCGCCCACACCGCCACCGCCGATGACTGCTACGTGTGCATTTGGGACGGCTGGGGCAACGCTGAGTCCGCCATCGACGAAGACGCGGTGTACCTCACGACCGCGCTTGCGGATCACCAATCGACCAAGGGACAGACGCCCGGTCGGGCCTGGCGGGCGAACACGGCGCCTCGCCCGCAGTCCCCGGCTTGGCGAAGGTGGTTCCCCAGGGCCTCGGCAAAGTCCTTAGCTCAGGAATCCAGAGCAGCAGGCTCGCGAGAAGAAGATCTTCGTCCACGTCGTGGAGCTGGTCCAGCTCATGGCCGCCGATCCCAACCTGACCTTCGACGGTCCCGCGATTCAGCGGCGAGTGCGGCGTTCCTGAGGTACCGTAGTTCAGCTCGAGCGGCAGCACGCCAGCCGGTCCAGGTTGCGATGATGCGGGTGGCGGTAGTTACGGGCCCGCTTGGCCCGTGCTTTGTACGAAACCGGGCTTGGCGCCCGCGAGGTCCTCCTCGAGTGCTACGGCGTCGACTTCCCGGCCGAGGTGTTCGTGATCGCTGATGCCGATCCGTACTCGCTGGACACTCCGACCGAGTCTACGAACCAGCCGTGGAGGTTGGCCGTGCCACTGGACCGTGGCGGTCCCCCGCCTACGGCGGACTGGATGGCACGGGTGGAGCGGAAGCTCATCTCCCTCGATCCTGACCTCGTCCCGCTGGTCGGCCTGCTCCGTCACGGCGGCGAAAGCGAGGACGACAACCTGATTCTCTGTTACCGGCTGAGCGAACTCTTGGCTGGTCGCTCGACGGTCTTCGACGTGTGGCGGAGGCCCAGGCGTCGTGGCGACGTGCAGCGGCGGGTGGGGGCCGTTAGCGAGACCGCCCCCAAGCAGTTAACTCCCGTTGGACGGTTTGCCGTATGTGCTCCTGCAGGGCGGTGTCGGCCGTGGGGTCGAGTTGCGCCATTGCGGCAGGAAAGGCGTTGGTGAGGTCGATGAGGATGTCCAGGATGGTCTCGTCGGTGATGGCGGCTTGGTCTTCGCCCACTTTGGAACGCGCGGAGGCGAGGCGGGTTGGGTTGACCATGTGCTCGGCGATTGCGAGCAGGTCTGTTGGTGTGAGCGAGGCGTCCGCGTTGAAGGGCCGACTCTGGTCGAAGCGTTGCTCGTCGAACTCGGCGATCTTGCGTTTTACGATCGATCGTTTGGTGGGCGGCAGCGACTGGTCGGCGCGCATGACGATGCCCTCGGCGAGGTTGTCCGGCAGGGGTGGTAGCCCGAGCGCCGCAGGGATGCTGGTGATGAATCTTGTCGGCACCGTGTCGAGGTCGGATAGTCGGCCGCGTCGCAGCAGTGGCACGACGTCGAGCCCGGCAGCGCCTGCGATGTCGCGGACCTGCGCGTACGGCAGGTACACACCCTCGTCGTCGCTGGTTGTCTGCACGAGTACGTCGAAGAGCGCGAAACGTAGGTCGGGAGTGTACCAGATTCCGGTCTGCACGGCGGTGACCCCTGGCGCCGGGGGAACGTCGGGATGCGGGTAGGAGCCTCCATACAGTTCACCGTACAGGCGTACGGTGGTGCCCGGCCCCGCCCACGCGGCCTCGGCCGCCGCTGCCAGCCGGTCGCGCAGCAGTTGCCACCCAAAGAAGGGTTCGTCGTCGGATAGCCATGCTTTCCGCTTGCCGACGCGCATGGTGCGGCCATCCGCCGCAACGACGAGCTGTGCTCCGTGGATCTTCTCGGTGGCGATCCACGGCCCTGCGACGTCGTCGGCGCTCGTCGTGGCGATCTTCAGGTACTGGATATGTTGCATACGACCAGTGTCGACACGGTCGTCGTCGATGTCATCCGGATTTCTCCACCCGGCCCATCCACTCCCCGGGTCGCTATGAATCGCACTTCGTCAGTCTTCACCGTGTGCCACCAAATTGACCCGAGCGACGCGATTGTGTTGATTGGTGCGACACGGATGAATGTGGCGGGACCGGACGGGGGTGGGACCCCTGGGTAGGCAATTCTCAACACAAGATCACCCACGCGGTGAGGACCCCCGTGATTGCACATCGTGCCATCGTCGACGTCCCAAGGGACCTCCTGCAGCACCTCGCGGCTGTTGTACGCACGCGCCGCGCCTGCGGTACCGGCTGTGGCACTCGAGCCTTGACCTGCTGTTACCGGGCCCGATGGTGCTCGTCTGGTTCCGCAAGGTTGAGGACATGACCCTCCTCGCCGCTGGCTTCGGGCTCAGCCTCATCAGGCAACACCACCCGCTACCGGCTCAACCGCAGCGGCGACCGACGCCTCGACCGAGCGCTCTACACCGTCGCGCCGGTCCACATAGGCGGACGCACCAAACGCGAGATCATGCGCAGCCTCAAGTGCTACATCAGCCGGCAACTCTCCGGACCCTGAATGGCACCTACGCAGCCACCAGCACCTGACAGTCATAGCAGCTTGCCAATGAGGTCTACCCTGCCCCATGGCCGGCGAACGCCGCCACCTGCTGGACCAGGCCGTTCGAGATGACCGTAATCCGGCGTCGACCGGGCAGGTCCACAAACGGGCAGCCGTCCGGCCCCTCCCGCAACGTGGCCGAGTCGTCGCCGGGTTCGAGCCACAACAACTTGCCGAACCGCAGCCAGTCGGTGAGCTCGAAGTCGTACTGTGAGACCCGCGGAGGGTCCCAGTCCCAGCCGCGGTTAACGCCGTCCCGGTACACCGGATACGTGTTCTGGCCCCACAGATTCACAAGCGTGACGCCTTCGGGCCTGGGTCCGAAGTAGCTGATTGTCCAGCCGGTGTGCGCACCCACCGTAACTTCGGCGATAACAGCTCGCACACCTCGGCTGTTGAGGATCCGGGGCACGACGAACGGCACATCCGGGCCCGGGACCACGGCGAACGGCGGATGCTCCACCGGATTGGCCAGCCGCATCGCTCCGGTCATGGCAAGCCAGCTGCGCGGCAGAGGCGACGGCGGGCGGCGGATGGAGCTCACGTAGTTCCAGAAGCGGCCGTCGAGGCCGTACACATCGATCGGCCACCGCACCAACTCGCCGTTGTCCGGGCAACGCGCGACGGTTAGCTCGGGCAACAGCGCACGATACTGGCGGTTGACCTCCCTGACTCGGTTCGGGTCCGGTGACTTCTGCGTGAGCAGCCGGAAGCTCTCGGACGTCAGCCGCGCCCGCTCGGCGACGGGGTCGTCGGCCATCAGGCCGGCCTTCCCGCGGGTCGGACCCACGACCGCCAATTCGTCCACAGCGGAGTCTTCCCACCACGAATCCTGTCGGGTAGCTGGGAGACAAGACGCACTAGGCCCTCGCCACCGCCACGTTCGTGTTGTCCTGCAAGCTTGTCGCGCATCTCCTTCTCGTGTGGATTCTCCGGGTCCCAACGCACGACCGCGCCGTGCATCACGCCGAATCTCCCTCTTTGCAACTATCTTCGATTAGCAGATCGTACTCGTCCTGGGGCGTCCAAACGCCGACAGCAGGTGCACCTGCGTCCCGTCGCTACGTCGGAGCGCCGCGCAGCGTCTCGCCGTCCATGGCGATCACGATGCGCCGCTGCCGGCATTGTGCCGGTGGTCGGGGTCGCAGCCGGGCGCGTAGCCACCGGGCCAGCCCCAGCCGCACCAATCCGCAGCTCACGACAGCGCGGATCAACTACGCAATGCCCTGGGTGGAGGCGGGGGGGATGTCGCGGTGTGGAGCCGTGCGTAGTGATCGCGGAGCAGGTCTCTGCCCCAGTCGTCGCGTAGATGCCGCCATACCGAGTGGGCGTGGTTGGCGTCATCCTGGGTGTTGTCGTACTCGATGAGGAACTGCGGTGCTTGTATGCAGTAGTAGTGGCCCGCGCCGGGTGTGGTTGGCCCCGCCCAGGCGAACCGGATCCGGTGCAGGCCCGCTGCCTGGACGTCGCGCCAACAGGCCTGGGCGTACGGTGTCGGTGCGCGGTGAAGGTAGCGACGGACCAACTGGTCGAGGACTTCCTGTTGCGCCGGACGCAGCAGGTCACGGCCGATACCTTCGGGCAGCAGTTCCGGGTCGGCCACCGGGTCGGCTCGGGTGAGGATGTCGTCGGGAGCGATGTCGGCGCTGATGCCGAGCGCACGTTGGTCGGGATCGAGCCCAGTCACTAGCTGGCGGGCCAGGTCTTCCTCGGGCCCGAGGATCCGGCGGCCGGCGTGCGGCCCGGATGGTACGACGGCTGGCTCGGACCCGACGAAATGCGGGGTGAACGTGGTGCCGGCCGGCGTCACGACGACGTGCACGGCCAGATGGTGGCCATTGATCCGCCAACCCCATGGCTTGTCGCCGTCCGGGTCGCCGAGCATCCGTAGCCAGTAGCGGTCACCTCCGGGCGGTGAGCCGGTCGCCAGTTCCCGCCTGATCCGCTCGATCTCGATGGCGCCGACCGCGAGATCGCCGCCGTCGGGAGAGTGGGCCGACCGGAGCAGATCGATCGCGAGTGCGTGCTGGGCGTCAGTGAGGTGCTCCATCGACAGGCCGGGCCGATCCCCGGGAAGGTAGCTCCACTGCCGCAGGCTGGAGTCGGCGAGGTCGCCGCGGACCAGGCGGCACTGCTGTTCATCCAGGCTCGCGACGAGAGCACGCGCGCATCGGTGGGCGTCATCGGTGGCAGTTGTCACAAGGTCCCCCAAGAGAATGGTTGCGCGACGTCGTTGCGTGTCCGGAGCGCCGCAGGAGACGATCATCCTACGATCCCAGGTGCGCTCGGAGGAGTGGCTACAGATCTGATGCTCCGGAGTCCCTGATGTCCGGCAGGACGCCCGTGCTGGGCTGAAATCCGGGTGGTCGCTCGCTGACGTAGGTTCAATCCTGGTGCCTGGAGGCCGTTACAGAGTCTGACGCTGGGAGCCCGGTTCCTCCTGCATCAACCAGGTCGAACGCTGGTTTGGCTATCCCGTCGAGCAGAAGATTCGCCGCGGTGCCCACAAGAGTGTCCGAACCCCTCGAAGCCGACATCTGGGCATGGATCGCCGCCTGGAACAGCAACCCACCCCCCGTTCATCTGGACCAGACCGCCGAGGAGATCCTCGATTCACTCGCCCGAGTTGTAGGCGAATTTCTGGCGCGGAATACTAGGCTCACGAAGGCTCGCCAGGTCGTCTACACCCCCGGGCGGCGGGCCGACCGGCGGACGGTGCCGACCCCGACCCGATGTCCCAGCCGGCCCAGTTCGCCCTGGACCTGGCATAGCCCCAGCGTGGGTCTGACCTCGGCCAGGCGGACCACCAGGTCCCGAATGTCACCGCGCACCGGCGGGCTGCGACCGTGGTTGGGTAGAATCATCATCGACGGACAAGCCGGCGATGCCAGATCGGCAGGGTGCCCGGGGTGACCAACCGATACGGCCACAGGCCGCGCGGGTGGGTCAGTGGGTCAGTGGGTGAGCGGGGTGAGCTGGATCGGCGCGGTCGGGTTGACGGTTTGCCGGGGCGTGAACACCGTGGTCGCGGCACTCGTGCTGACGGTGCGATCCGGCCCGCCGACGGCTACGACCGCGACGCGATGAGTGGGTATGCTCTGCTCTGGGATCCGCTGTTTCTGGCCTGGGGAGTGTTCCTGTCGGCGGATCTTGCCCTCAAGCGTTCGGTGAGCGGCAGGATCTCATTAGCGACAGCTCCTGCGGGAGGACGATGATGGGGCTGATCTTCGAGGCTGTTCCCGGTGAACTCCCGCTGGTGCAGCGGGTGTGGTCGGCGCGCTGCGACGCCGCGACCAGGTTCACCTCGGCGGTCAAACGTTCCACCCTGATCTCGTTCGCGCGCTATCGGCACGAGGTGACGGTGCACCTGCATGGACCGGAGACCAGGGCAACACAGTTGGCCTGTCCGGAGGGTTGGGAGTTCTTCGGTGTCGATCTGCAGCCCGGTGCCTATCTGCCCTTGTTCCCGCCTTCGGGTCTGGTTAACCTGAACGATGCTTCGCTGCCGACCCCGTCGGTAGATCGGATCCTGCTGGACAACCGAGAGTGGGAGATGCCCACCGAGCAGAACGTCGACGTCTTCGTCGACAGGCTCCTGCGAGCAGGTCTGTTGGTCTTCGACCCACTCGTCGAGGAGATCCGTCACGGCGTGCGGCCACGAGCTATGTCGGAGCGGACGGCGCAAATCCGGTTCCGCCAGGCCGTCGGGATCTCGCACCGCAAGCTCATCAGCATCGAGCAGGCACGGCACGCCGCACTGCTCCTTGTAGCCGGGGGATCGATCGCCGATGCGATCGGCATCGGCGGTTACTACGATCAACCGCAGCTCACCCGGGCGATGCGCTGGGCGACCGGCCACACCCCAGGCGAGTTGAGGTCCCTCACCTCGTTCCTGGCGTTTTGATCGCTGGTCTGACTGCGCTGTCTCTACCTCAGCCCCCTCAAGCAGCACCTCGCGGCCGGTGAGATTCGGTTTGATACAAGACGAGCCGATCATCGGGACGGTTGGCTGCGACGACCGCCATGAGCCTGATGGGTGTGACCGAGATCGGCAACGGCTCGGTGGTGCTGGCCTATTCAGCTAGTCGGTAGGGGGTAAATGGTTAATATGGGCAAGGTCATAGTCAAGAACCAGGTCACCGTCAACGGCGCCTTCGAAGCGCCTTCGCCCGAGGACTGGCTGGAGCTCGACGCCGACAGCGGCGACACGAGCCTTCAGCAGATGAGCCTGGCGGACGCGATGCTGCTGGGCCGTAAGACCTACGAAGGGCTCGCCGCCGTCTGGCCGCACCTCGGCGAGCACCCGTCGATGGGCGCATATGCCGGACGGATCAACCGCATGCCGAAGTACGTCGCCTCGCGCACGCTCATCGGACCTCTGGACTGGAACGCCATCCTCATCGAGGGCGACGTCGTCCAAGCCGTTCCCGCGCTCAAGGAGCGGCACACAGGCAACCTGATCGTCTCCGGATGCGGGGAGCTGGCGTACACCCTCGCTCAGCAGGGTCTGGTCGACGAGTTCTGGTTCTTCGTGAATCCGCATGTGTGGCCGGACGGGCCGCGGATACTCGACGGCGTGGGGCCAATCCGTCTGCAGCTGATCGCGGCCACGTCCTTCCGATCGGGCGTCGTCTGGCTGCGCTACGGGCCGGCCGGGGCATGAAGGAGGAGGTCATGGCAGGGACGATCCTGCATCGGCCCAAACACGAGCGTTCAACAAGAGGAGAAACATCGTGTCACAAGAACTGATGGTCGATTTCATCACCTCGCTCGACGGGTACGGCGCAGCCAAGGGGTGGCCCGCGTTCTGGGGGCTCGAGGGCCCAGAGTACCTCGGCTGGCTCGAGGAGGACTCGAAGATCGAGCGCACACTGCTCATGGGGTCCGCTACCTACCGGCTCATGCACGGGGCCGCCGCGTCGCGGCCGGACGATCCCGACCCGCTGGGTGCGGCGCCGAAGATCGTCTTCTCGTCGACCCTCGACGAGCCGCTGGAATGGGCGAACACCCGCCTGATTCGCGGGGACGCTGTCGAGGCAGTGCGGACCCTGAAAGAGGAGAGTGACCGCCCGCTGTCCACCCTGGGAAGCCTCTCCCTCTGCAGATCGCTGCTCGCCGCCGGCCTCGTGGACCGCTACCGCGTGGTCGTGTTTCCCGTCGTCACCGGGGCGACAGGCAGGGAGCGCATCTACGATGGATGGCCCGACGTCGGCCTCGACCTGACCGAGGCGCAGACTTTCGACAAGGGCACCCAACTGCTTGACTACGTACCCAGGCTGCTTGATGGGCCGATCCACAGCGGAACCGGTGCAGGGTGAGGGCTCGGCTCGCGCCCATCCTGAACTGCGAGTGCCGAAAACCTCGTCCGTCCTGGTCACGTACGCGTCGTACGACTCCATGATCTCCGTGATCTCCCTGTCCGCCGACGCCCGACCGCGGACTTTCCAGGTCTTGAGGATGGCGCCGGCGCGTTCGCCGCAGACCCGGATGCGGGCGTGGGCCTTGTTCACGGATCGACGGCGTCGGGCTGCGGTGCTGGCCGGACGGGTCGGCGCTGCGAGCCCGTGAGCGCAAGATCCACGCCCGGTACGCCGCCGCGCTCGCCGACGTGATCGCGACCGAGCAGGCGGCAGCGCCGGACGACATCCGTCCGCGCCTGGCCGCCGAGGCGATTATCGAGGTGCACCGGGAGTCGATCGGCACGATCCGCCGTGCGCTGCACGCGGGCGTCTCCGACCAACAGGTCGCGGTGCGGGCGTCCGGCGCTGCCCGGGAGGCGTTCGCGTTGCTCGCCAGCGGCCTGATCGACTACGCCGCAAGGCCCAGCGACGAGCCGGCAGGCCCACGACCGGCGATGAATACGAGATGAAACAGCTCTCTGGCACACTCCCGGCGTTGCCCATCCGGGATGGTGCCGAACGGCACAACCGATGATTTGGAGTAGGCAGGTGTCAAGGATCCGCTTGGCGTGCCCGGTGTCGCTCGTGACGCTGGTCGTGGCGACCTGCCTCATCCCAGGCACCGCCGAGCCGGTCGCTTCGGCGGAGACGCCAGACCAGTTGGCCGAGCCGGGCGATGCCGTCGAAGGCCGGCTCGCCCCCGTCACCCGCCCGTACCCGTGGCACTAGCGTTCGGGCTGCTCGGTCCGTTCGAGATGCGGGTGGCGGACCAGGCGGTGCCGGTCCGCTCCCCGAAGCACCGCATCCTGCTCGCCACCCTGGTGCTGCGGACCGGACGGGTCGTACCGGTCGGCGAGCTGGTCGAGGCGATGTGGGACGCCCGCCAGCCGGAGAGCCCGCGCCGTGCTGTCCAACTCGCGGTGACGCGGCTGCGGGCGCTGCTGGACGAGGCCGGCTGTTCCGGTGCGATCGTCACCGATGCGGACGGCTATCTCATCGACGTCCCGCCGGAGCGGATCGACGTCGAGCGGTTCCGCCGCGGCCTGGCCGACGCCGACCGGGCCGCCGAGCGGTCCGACCCGGTAGCCGAGGCGGCCGCCCTGCACGCGGCCCTGTCCCAGTGGCGCGGCAATCCGCTCATCGATGTACCCTCCGACATCCTTCAGCAGCGGATCCTGCCCCGCCTGCGCGAGCAGCGGCTGTACGCGCTGGAACGCCGATTCGACGTGGACCTGCGACTCGGCCGACACGAACGGGTCGTGGAGGATCTGGTGCAGGCGACGGTCGAGCACCCGCTGCGCGAACGGTTCTGGGTGCAGTTGATGACCGCCCTGCACCGCAGCGGCCGGCGGGGCGACGCCCTCACTGCCTACCACGATGGGCGGCGGCACCTGGCCGAGGAACTCGGCATCGATCCGGGCGAGGAGATGCGGCAGGTCCACGCGGCCATCCTGGGCGGCTTCCGATCGCCGGCCACCGGCACGATGCTGTTGCCGGCGGTGCCACGGCAATTGCCGCCCGAGGTGTCCGGGTTCACCGGCCGGGACCGCGAGATCGACCGCCTCGACGCGCTGTTGTGCGGCTCTGGCCCACCCGCGACGATCATCGTCATCAGCGGCACCGCAGGGGTCGGCAAGACCTCCCTCGCGCTGCACTGGGCCCGCCGCGCCGCCGACCGGTTCCCCGACGGCCAGCTCTGGGTCAACCTGCGCGGGTACGACCACCGCCCGGCCATGACGCCCGGCCAGGCGCTCACGCTCTTCCTGCGCGCGCTCGGCGTACCCGGTGAGGCGATCCCGTCGGATCTGGAGAGCCAGGCCGGGCTGTACCGATCCCTGATGGACGGGCGTCGCGTGCTGGTCGTGATAGACAACGCCAGCGCCGCCGACCAGGTCCGACCGCTGCTGCCCGGCGGCCCCGGCAGCGCGGCGATCGTGACCACCCGCAACATGCTCACCGGCTTGGTCGCCGTCGAGGGCGCGCACCCGGTCGAGCTGGGCCTCTTCACCGGCGCGGAGGGGCACGAGCTGCTGACCCGCCGCCTCGGCGCCGAGCGTGTGCAGGCCGCCCCGACGGCGGCACGCGAGATCGTCGAACGGTGCGCTGGGCTGCCACTCGCCCTCGCGCTCGTCGCCGCGCGCGCCACCCAGCGCCCGGCGCTGCCGCTGGCCGCGCTCGCGGGACAGTTGCGCGCCGCCCGGGACCGCCTGGACGAGTTCGCCTCGCCGGACACGGCCACCGATGTACGCGCAATCTTCTGCTACTCGTACCAGACGCTGAGCGAGCCCGCCATGCGACTCTTCCGGCTGCTCGGCCTGCACCCCGGCCCGGACATCGCCGTGGACGCGCTGACCAGCCTCGCCGGCCTGCCCCCGGCCGAGCTGCGCCCCCTGCTCGCCGAGCTGACCACGGCACACCTGGTGACCGAACATGTCGACGGCCGGTGGACGCTGCACGACCTGCTCCGGGCGTACGCCATCGAACTTGCGCACGCCAACGACACCGCGACCGACCGCGATACCGCGCTGCGTCGCCTACTCGACCACTATGTGCACACCGGGCACGCCGCCGCGCTGCTCATCGAGCCGCTGCGCGAGCCGGTCCCCCTAGCACCGGCCGACCCCGCCGTGTGGATCCGACCACCGGCCGGGCGCGAGGAGGCGCTGGCCTGGTTCGGCGCCGAGTACACCGGACTGCTCGCCGCGATCGAACGGGCCGGTCGGGCGACGTTCGACACCCACACCTGGCAGCTCGTGTGGACACTCGCCGACTTCCAGCAATGGCGAGGCCTCTGGCACGACCGTGCCGCCAGCCTGCAGGCCGCGCTGGAGGCCACCCGCCGACTGGACCACCGCGCGGAACAGGCCCGCGCCCACCGTGGGCTCGGGTACGCGTACACCCGGTTGCACCGCAACGACGACGCCCAACTGCACCTGCGGCACGCCCTCGCCCTGTACACCCAACTCGACGACCCGCTCGGACAAGGACGCACGCACCACGGCCTGTCGTATGTCCTGGAACGGCGCGGCGATCCACGCGCCGCGCTGTGGCACGCCCAACGCGCCCTGGACCTCTTCCCGCCGGACGGCAACCGGGCACACCGCGCCCGCGCGCTCGGTACCGTCGGCTGGTGCCACGGCCAACTCGGCGACCACCGACAGTCGCTGCACGTCAACCAGGAGGCACTCGAACTGCTCGCCGACACCGGCGACCGGGTCGCCGAGGCAGCCACCTGGGACAGCATCGGTTACGCCCACCACCACCTCGGCGAATACCCGAAAGCCATCAAGGCTTACCAGACCGCGCTGCGGCTACGCCGCGAGGTCGGACACCGGTACGGCATCGCAAACACCCTCGACCACCTCGGCGACACCTACCAGACGCTCGGCGACACCGAAGCGGCCAGACGCGCATGGCGGGACGCACTCGACCTACTGGAACAACTCCGTGAACCCGACGCCGAACGGGTACACGCCAAACTCCGCCGCCACGACACCGAACTCACCCAACAAGGCTGAACCAGCAACGGCCAGGCATCCGCCAAGGGGCTCTGTCAAACGAACGAAGGTCATCTCGAAGGCGTTGAGGGCGGGTTTCCAGCGCATGGTCCAGCGGTTGGAGGATGCAGACTCCCGCTGTCAACTCTGTCGGTTGGAGCCCGGTTTTCGGCGGATGTCGGTGTCCGTGGGCGGGCATGGTGCGGGCCCGCGCGGTGGGACCGGCGGGTGAAGGAGTCTGTCGTTCAGACGATGACGGGGTGTCCTCGGGGTGGTGCCGGACGGGGTTGTGGGTGTGGGGTCGATCCAGCAGCGCCAGAGGATCCGGGTCCAGCGGGCGCCGAATCCCCGCAGAGCCCGATAGCCCGACTGAAGGTCGCCACCTGGATAACCGATTTCTACCACCGGCGCCGCCAGCACTCCGTCTGCAACTGGAGCTCGCCCATCGAGTACGAACGATTAAAGACCCGCGCCCTGGAGGCCCAGGCCGCATAACGAAGCCCTCCACGATCCCAGGGGATTGACACGGTGGTCAGGCGTCATGGAGAAGCAGACGTGTGTAGTCACGTTCGAAGCGCGCGCCGACGCGTTCCCATCCGGCCACGGACTCGCGTAGCGCGCCGGCGTCCCCGTGGTACCGGCCAAGGGCCCGCGTCAGGGTGGCAGCGCACCAAGCGTTCTCGTCGGCGAGGTTCTCGGCCGCGGCGAGGTACTTGGCTGCGTCGGGCAACCGCGCCACAACCGCTAGTTCCGCCGCTGAGGCTTCGGCGAAGATTTGAAAGCGGGTACCAGGGACCGATCGGTTGAACGTGGACCTGACGATGTCGGCCGCGTTGTCGGTGTCCCCAGTGTGGATCGCCATCCGGGCATCGACGAAGTGGGCGGACGAAGCGGTGCGGAGGCGGTAAGCATTCTGCGGTCCGGCGAGGTCGGCCATCCGATTCCGCCAGCGTCGGTAACCGTCGAGATCGTCGGTGAGCCCCGAGGCCAGGGCGGCAGTGGCCGCGGGAAACCAGAGCCAACCCGCGGTGGGACGGCCGGCCGACTCCCATGCGCGCCACATAGCGTCACCGTGCAACAGTGCCTCGTCGAACTCGCCGGTGAGTACCAGCGGCGGAATCACCATCCTGGCCAACGAGAGCGGTTCACCGACGACTGGGTCGTGTATGGCCGACCGGGCCAGCTCGATCGCCTCCAGGAACTGGCCGGTTGTGGTCGCGAACGTGGCGTTCAGCTGGTGAATGGAGCGGATGGTCCTGCCGGCCCGCGGATCGTCGCGGTCCAGCTCGTCCAGGAACGGCAATGCGGTACGGACCAGCTCGTACGCCCGCCGTAGGTGCCCGTGCTCGTCATACACCGACGCGACGGTGTCGATCGCGGACCAGGTGAGCACCGGATCGCCGGTGCTCTTCGCAGCGGCAAGGGCGCTTTCGGCCAGCTCGATGTCCAGCCGCGCGGGGTCCGTTGTCCATGAGGCGCCGATGCTGTTCGCGGCCGTGAGCGCCGGGTCGTCCGGATCCCCGAGCGCGACCGCCTCGCAGTGCAGTTCCCTCAGCCGATCGCGCGGTACCACGGCCTTGAAATTGGCGCGGAAGCGGCTGCCAAGCTCGACTGCCCGGGCTAGTGCCACGGCCTTGGTGCGGTTTGCGCCCGCTCGACCTGCCTCCTCGGCTGCCTCGAGTATCAACTCGAATGCGAGGTCCGCACGGTATACGGCGGCACAGTCCGATGCAGCGGCCAAGTCGGCGGCTGCGTCGGCCGGCGTAGGAGCATGCCGTGCCGCTTCCCGGTATCTGTCAACGGATTGCTGCCAGAGGTGCCGGGCGTAGCTGAGGCGTCCGAGACTCCGACCGAGCCGATGCGCGGTGGGTTCTGGGCCGGGTGGCAGGTCGTGGAGACCGGCCAGGAGGTCGTCAACGATGGCGTCGAACTCGTCCTGCCAGCGCGTGCCGAGCCGGCTCTCCAGCGCGGCGGCCGCCTGCTGCGCCCAGCGCAGATGCAACTGTTTGATCGACTCGCGATCACCTGACGCGGTCAACTGCTCGCTCGCATAGGCACGCACCGTGTCCAGCAGCCGCCACCGGTTTGTCCCAATGACGTTGACCACAAGGCTTTTGTCGACCAAGCGACCCAACAGGTCGGCGACGACGGTTGCGTCGCCCAAGTCAGCGATCGCAACGCCGGCACGCAGGTCGAATGCTCCGGCGAAGATCGCGAGCCGGCGGAAGAGCACCCGTTCCGGTTCCTCCATGAGCTGGTAGCTCCAGTCGATCATGGCACGAAGTGATCGGTGGCGATGGTCGAGGTTGCGGCCGCCGGCGAGGACGCGCATAACGTCGTTGAGCGCGGTCATCAGACCTTGAGCACCGAGTGCGGGAGCCCGCGCCGCGGCGAGCTCGATCGCCAGCGGCATGCCATCGACGCGGTCACAGATTCGTGCCACCGTGTCCGTATCGGCTTCGAATCGCGGATCTACCGCGGTGGCACGGTCCCGAAACAGCGCCACAGCGTCATCCCGGTGAAGCAGCGGATCGACACGCACGGTGTGCTCGCCCGGCAGCCGCAGTCGCTCGCGACTCGTGACGAGAACCGCCACGGCCGGGCAGGCCGCGAGGATCCTCGCGACCAGTACGGCCACGGGTTCGAGCAGGTGCTCGCAATTGTCGAAGACGAGCAGCGCCGGATGATCACCGAGGTGCTCCGTGATCGTGGCCAGGAGTGGCTGTTGTGGTGCTTGTGATACCCGCAATCCGGCGCCCACGGCGGATTCGACGAATCCGTCGCGGACCGAAACCAGGTCGATGAATCCACCCCGGTTGGCGAGCCCGGGTGCCACCGTCTCGGCGACCGCGATAGCCAGCCTCGTCTTACCCACCCCGCCCGGGCCTAAGAGGGTGACGATCGGTTCCTTCGCGAGCTTCGCGCGCACGAGATCCCGCTCCGCCGCCCGGCCGATCAAGCTGGTGTGCGGTCGCGGCAGTCCGGGTAGGCGTTGCGAGACTTCGAGCGAGCCACGGCTCGCGAATTCGGCCAGGGCCCGCCGGTCGGCGGCACCGTATTTGCGCAGGAGCGCCGAGACATGATGCTCTACGGTTCGTACTGAGATATGGAGCTCGCGGGCGATCTGCACGTTCGACAACCGGTCGGCGAGCAGCGCCAGGACCTCCGCCTCCCGCTCGGTAACCGATTCCGTAGCCACCGGTCCATGATCCAGGCCGCCGGGCGGATCGGCAACCACGGTGGATAGGGTTCCGGAGTTTCAGGTCGGACGGCCTGACATGCGGACCGCATCGGTGACCACCAGGTCGGCCATAAGTACCGTTCTGTTTGTCTGGAGGGCTCACCGCTGCAAGGAGGTGGCCGGTCCTAAACCACAAATGACCCGCCACGCAGACCGGTGGCCGGCCATGGGAATGGGCCGGCCACCGATGCAGCGTCGGGAAAGCCTGTCAGTGGTTGCCGCCAGTCCGCCTGTGATGGATGGGACAACCGGCAGCCACTGCACATGATCGTTCCCTTAGACCTCGGCCGAGCGATAGCGCAGCCAGACCACTCCGGATCGATAAGATGTCGTCGCGATCAGTTGCAGACGGATTGGCCCGACACCTTCGAGGATCCGCGGCCCGTCCGGCCAGACGTTCGGACTCACCCAGAACCAGAATTCGTCAACCAAGCCGTGCCGCGCGAGGGTGTGCGCCAGCTCTCCGCAACCAGTGATGATCAGGTTGCCGGTGTGCTCTTTCTTCAGCCTGGCGACGGCTTTTGTGACCTCATCCTCTATCAGCGTGGCATTCCATGCCAGCGGTCCCTCGACCGTCCGCGAAGCGACGTACTTCGGCATGCCGTTGATCCGCTCCGCGTAGTAGCCCATCGTGGGGTCCTCGCCGAGGTGCGGCCAGACGGCAGCCAGACCTTCGTAGGTCTTGCGGCCGAGTAGCAGCGCGTCGGCCAGGATCAGCTGCTCGAGGCCGGCGCCGCCGCTGTCAGCGTCGAGCTCGAGCCAATTCTCGGGTGTAGGCGCTTCAAAGGCGCTGTTGGCGCTGACCGAGTTGTGAATGATGACCTTACCCATGCCGTTGCCTCCGGTTGGGACGACGGCCGGCCCTCTGCCGGCGTGCCACGTGAAGGTCGAGTTGGAGCGATGGCGCCCTCGTCGACCGCGTCCCGATCAGCTTCGGGGCCGCGGCGACGACGGACATCCGTGGTCGCCCCCTATCCATTGCCTATTGAGCACCCATCGAAGGCCAGGGCTGGAGCTGCGCCGGACTGACGTCGGGTTTGCGAGTCGTCTCGATGCCGCGATGCAACGCCATAGACCAGCCGATCCAGGAGGAGCTCTTCCGCATCTGGATCGACGCCGACCGAAGCTCAGCGGGAGCCCACGACACCCGGGGCGGCGTCGGCGGATCCAGGACCGGCCGGTGCTGAGCGAAATCCTCTTCGTGTTGCGTACCGGTATCCAGTGGGAGTTGTCCCCAACAGCTTGGCTTCGGGGACCCGGGATGACGTGCTGGAATCACCTGGAGGAGTGGAGCCGGGCTGGGGGTGTGGCAGCGGTTGCACGAGCTGTTGCTGGCGGAGCTGGCGGCAGATGGCAAGCTCGACTGGTCCCGCGCCTTGATCGACTCCGCCCATGTCCGAGCGGCGCGGCGTGGCCCAAGAGCGGCCCGAGCAGGTTGCGTCCACGGGAGTGGTGTACGACATGCCTGGTAGCGGGCGTGTCGTGGAGTAGAAGACGGCCATCGTGAGGATCCCTTGAGACGGCTAAGTCAAGATCAAAGGAGAGCACCACGATGGCCGCACCCGAGCCTACCGACCCCGCCGGCTTCCTCCGTGAGCACCTCGCGTCCGGGTCACCGGACCTGCTACGAGACATGGTGAGCCCTTCTCATCGTGAGTCTCGGCTGGTCTGGACGTGATGTAGGACGAGGATGGCCTGGACGATCGCGGTGGCGCGTCGAGGGCAGCAGCGGAGCTTGGTCAGGACTTTCCAGAAATCGCGTACGCGAGCTGGCCGATGCGGCGTACGGCCGTGTTCAGGTCCTCGGCGTGCGCCGCGAGCAGGTCGATGGCTTCCCGGACGTACCGCCAGGCCGTGGTGACGCTGACCGCGAAGCCGGAAGTCAGACGGATGATGGTGTCACCGTTGCGAAGATGGGCCAGGGCGAGCAGGGCCTGCCGTCCGGCGTCGAGGCGCCACCACCGGCCCCGGCGTCGAGTGCGTTCGGCGCGGATCAGGTTGGCCAGGTGGCTCAGGGTGCGGCTGGACAGGGCGATCGTAGACGGGTAAGACAGCACAGCGAGGCTCCCGGTTGGGGCATCGGATCTTGGTCGACTGCTGTCTTACCGGGAGCCTCGTCCTATGTCGACACCGACTCCCCGCCATATCCACCGTGACCAGGCCCATCACGATGAAAAGGGCTCGGTGAAGACGTTCGCGGAGGCGTTGATGTCCGCCGAGGCGGACGCGATCTGCGGCGCCCCGTACGGGCAGCGCAGCGATGAACGCGTCAACTCCCGCAACGGCTACCGGAGCCGGGAGTGGGACACCGGGCCGGGACGATGGAGCTGGCGATCCCGAAGCTACGCCAGGGTTCGTACTTCCCGGACTGGCTGCTGCACACCGCCGCCGGCGGCATCCGTGGCACCCGTGACCTGCTCGGCGGACGGTGGTGACCGGTGCCGATGATCCGTCGGCCATTCATCCTGCTGCCGCATTCGTACGCACGGGAGAGTGTCATACCTCTCCTTCAGTTCACTGACCGCTACAGTGTCGACCCGGACGCTCAGACAGGATGGCCGAGACCGCCCGCGACACGGCGCTGCGGCGTTGCCTGGTCTGGAACTCACACGGCCGAAGGGCATCTGGGAGGAAGGGCCTTCCGGCGCAGCGCCTCGAGGACGTGCGTAGGACGGGTACCGCGGGAATCTGTTCAAGAGCACGACACAAAACCATCAACGTTTCTGGTTAGGAGAACTCTATGAGCACGTTCGGCGCACCTGTGGTCACCGTCCTGGGTACTGGGGTGATCGGTTTCCCGGTGGCCCGGAATCTCGCGGTCAAGGGGTTCACCGTTCGAGCCTGGAATCGCACGCGAGGCAAAGCCGAGGCGTTGGCGGAGCACGGCGTCCGAGTGGCCGACACGCCGGCCGACGCGGTTGAGGGCGCAGACGTCGTGGTGACCCTCCTTAGGGACGGCCCCGTCGTGTCGGACATCATCAAGGTGGCCGAGCCGCGCATGGGCGACGGCGTCGTCTGGGTGCAGATGAGCACCGTGGGCGAGGACGTCGACAGCCTCGCCGCGTTCGCCGCGGAGCGAGGCTTGGTGTTCGTCGACGCACCCGTGCAGGGCACCCGCCAACCCGCGGAGAATGCCGAGCTCGTGGTGATGGCGGCGGGCCCGGAGGCCGTGCGGCCGCGGGTGCAACCGCTGTTCGACGCCATCGGCAAGCGCACCCTCTGGGTCGGCGACGACGGCGCGTCCGGCGCCGCGAGCAGGCTCAAGCTGGTGCTCAACACCTGGGTGCTCGCGTTGACGCACGGGGTAGGCGAGGCGCTCGCGCTGGCTAGGGCGCTGGACGTCGACCCGGCCCACTTCGTCGACGTTGTCACCGGCGGCCCGATGGACAACGGCTACTTCCAGCTGAAGTCCAAGGTCATCCTTGCTGGGGATTTCACCCCCACCTTCACCGTGGACAACGCCGAGAAGGACGCCCGGCTGGTGCTCGCCGCCGCCGAGCGCGCGGGCGTACGGATGGACCTGGTCGGCGCCGGACGGGCCAGGTTCGTGCGCGCATCCGCACAGGGGCACGGCGGTAAGGACATGGCTGCAGGCTATTTCGCCAGCTTCATCGACTGAAGGCGTTTCCGAGGCATGCCGTCGACTCGCTTCCACACCGTCGGGCTGCCACTCGACCTCGACTGTTGCCGCATGCTGGGCTCACTCGATGTGGAAGGTTTGCGTCCGTCCTGTGCAACGGAGCCGACTGCCCTTTCCCTCGTAGCGTGGAGGCCAGAACCTGAGGGATAGAGGTTCATGGCTGGGACGAGAAGGCAGTGAGGCCGCTGTTCAACTGGCCGAGGATGAGCGGGCGGAGTTGGCCCGACTGCGGCGGGAGAAGGCCGAGCTGGCGATGGAGCGTGATGTCCTCAAGCGATCCCCGTGGTCCTGTGGGTCAAGGAAGCGACGGGCCGATGAGCGCGGTGGCCTGCCGTGCGTTGGGGGTGTCCGAGTCATGGTTCTACAAGTGGCGTGACCGTCCGCCGGCCCGCCGCGGCGACCGACGTGCCCGGCTGGCGGCCGCGGTCGGGAAGGTCTTCGACGAGTCGGGCGGCACCTGTGGCAGCCCGCGTATCGGGATCGAGCTGCGCGAGCAGGGTTGGCAGGTCTCCGACAACACGATCGCGTAGCTCGATCCCGATTCCGGTATGGCCGCCCAGGTCAGGATCATCAGGGGCTGCAACAGTTCGTGACGACCTCCACGTCGGATACCCGGCGGTGCGGATGCGGCTCGCGGCCCGGGCGGTCGAGATGGTCGGGCCGGCGGCGTGGGCGGTCGATGACACCGGCTTCCCGAAGGACGGCAAGGGCTCCCCCGGGGTGGCCAGACAGTACTCCGGCACTCCACGAACCTGCAGGTCGCCATCGACGCCCACACCCGCCTCGTCGTGGCCCTCGGCGCCCCGCAACCCGGCAACCGCAACGACACGATCGTCTACCGGACCAGTGGCATCGACCAGAAGTTGGCCGGACGGCCGGTCATGACCGATGGCGCCTACCGCGGCAACCCTGAGGTGATGATCCCGTAGCGCAAGCCCGCCGACGGCAGCGAGCTACCCGACTGGAAGACGGACCTGAACAGGCAGCACCGCACCGTCCGAGCGCAGGTCAAACACGCCCTGGCCAGGATGAAGTGCTTCAAGATCCTCGGCGACTACCGCCGCGCCGCCCGCACATTGCCCGACATCGCTTCCGGCACTGCCCACCTCCACAACGTCATCCTGGCGTGGTGACACCAGCACCGTTGCGGGCAACGCCATCACCGAGTTGCGAGACATCCTTTAGTTAGGCACGGGATCCGTGCAGGGCCCGTAGCGCATAGGTGGCGGCCACGGATGTCCCTGCCACGGCTGCGGTGACAACCTCGACTTGACCACGCGTCCGGCTCCGTAGCACGGGTGCGTCTCGGAACCTGGAAGGCGTCTCGGTGATATCTGGGTACATCCCGCGAACTCCTGGAGGGATGTTCCACCGCCGCCGGCGTTCCGAGGACGCCCGTCAGAGACCCGTCAGGGCGCTACCGCTGACGCGCCGCGGAGGTCGACGCACGCTTCGAAACAGGAAGGAACCAACCGTGGCAACAGGAATCGCCGGGCGGTCCGGCGGTAGAGCGGGACGACGGGAGTACCTCGGTTTGGCCGTGCTAGGCCTGCCCACGGTACTGATCGCGCTCGATATGAGCGTGCTGTACCTCGCCGTACCGCATCTGACCGAGGACCTGGGCGCGTCGGCCCTTCAGCAGTTGTGGATCACGGACATCTACGGGTTCGTGGTCTCCGGCTTTCTCATCATGATGGGCTCGCTGGGTGACCGGATCGGCCGCAGACGGCTGCTGCTGATCGGCGCTGCGTTGTTCGCGGTGATGTCAATCGTGGCAGCCTTGTCGTCCAGCCCAGAGATGCTCATCGCGGCCAGGGCGGGGCTCGGCGTCGCCGGTGCGACGCTGATGCCGTCGACCATGACACTGCTGCGCAGCATGTTCACCGACCCGGCCCAGTATATGAAAGCGATCGGCGTATGGATGGCTTGCTTCATGGGCGGCATCGCCTTTGGCCCGGTCATCGGCGGCGTGCTCCTGCAGTATTTCTGGTGGGGCTCGGTGTTCCTGCTCGGTGTCCCGGTGATGGCGGTGCTGCTGCTGTTCGGCCCGCGGCTGCTGCCGGAGTACCGGAACCCTGACGCTGGGCCGCTCGACGTGGTCAGCGCCCTCTTCTCTTTGGCCACCGTCCTGCCGATCATCTACGGGCTCAAGGAGTTGGTGCAGCACGGCGCCGGCCCGGTGCAGTTCCTCGCGCTCACGATTGGCGTATCCGTCGGTGTGCTGTTTGTGCGCCGGCAGCGGGTGCTGGCCGTGCCGATGCTCGAACTGAGTCTGTTCGGCAACCGCACCTTCAGGTCGGCCATCACCATGGTGGTCTTCGGCGGAGTCATGGCCGGCACGAACTTCTTTGTGTACCAGTACCTGCAGACGGTGCAAGGCCTGGAACCGTTGCCCGCAGCGCTGTGGCTGCTGCCGTCGTCGATCACCATCATCGTCGGGTTGAATATCGCGCCGCGGCTTGGGCAGCGGATCCGGCCGGCGTACGTCATCGCCGCCGGGCTGATCGTCGTGACGATCGGGTATTTGGTGCTGGCCCAGGCTGGTGACGGCCCCAGCGGCTTGGCCGTCCTGATAACCGGGCTCGTCATCTCGGGCGTCGGCATCGGGCCGATGGGTGCGCTGGGCGCCGGCCTCGCGCTCGGCTCCGTACCGATGGACAAGGCCGGCTCGGCTGCGAGCACGAATCAGGTCGCCGGCGACTTCGGCATCGCGATGGGGGTCGCACTGATCGGCGTGGTGGGCACGACTGTCTATCAGGATCAGGTTGCCGATCGGCTCCCGGCCGACCTGCCGGCCTCCGCCGCGAACTCGGCGCGAGAGAGCGTCGCCGGCGCGTTGTCGGTCAGTCCTCAGCTCGGCGAGCCGCTTCGCGGCCAGCTTATCGAGACCGCGCAGGCAGCGTTCACCACGGCAATGCACTATGCCGCGTTCGGCAGTGCGCTCGTCGCCGTGCTGCTGGCGATCCTAGCCGTCACGACCCTGCGGCATGTGCCGCCAACCGGTGGTGCCCCGGTCGCCGACGCCTCGCCAGAAGAAGCTCCGGCGACCCCGGCGGCAGCGATCAGCAACGCTGAGTGACGTGACGCGTCTCTTGCTCGGGGTGCAACTAATCCGTACACAGTGGAGATGACGGTGGCAGCGCCAACGCATTCGTTCAATCGAATCCGTTGGCGGGCCTCCCGCGCCTTGCCGCTACGGTCCTGGGCCAAGACGCGATGCACCCACCCTCTCCAGCACGCTCGACGTACGTGGGTCGCCGCGGACACCGAAGACATCCGCGCCGAGCTGAAACGCCTGGTCAACCGCCAGATCCTGACCGAAGCCCAACCGGGGCTTGTTCACCCCCACACAGAAACAGACATACCTCTCCGACCGCCCTCACAGGTATGTGCAAGCGATCGAGCTGTGGCTGGTTCTCGATCACCGGCTATTGTGCACCGTTTGCCTGGATCTTCGCGGTGGGCGGCCGGGCTCGGATCAGGGGATCGCCGCACCACGAGGGCGAGGACACCGGTCGGCACCGAGCCTGCCCTACCTGGCCGCGGCGGCCCCGAATGCCGAGCGGGCCCGACATCGGCAGACCGACCGCGACCACGGTCTGGCCCAGGTCGGCCGCGCCGGCGAGCGCAAGACCTAATCCAGGTACCGAAATGCCGAGGAGCGGATGCTCGATGAGCTTCAGACACCGGCGGCCACAACATTGGAACCCAGGTGATGGTCCGCTCGGAGGTGGACGTGTGGCGCCGGCCGCACCAACCGGTGCCGTCAGGCGACGAGCAGAGCGGCGTCCCACCCGGTGACCGGCTTGGTGCCGGAGAGGTAGGAGTGCAGGGCCAAGGCGATTCCGGCTGCGCCGTCGAGGTAGCCCGGTGTGTCGACTGGCTCGGCGCCCGGACGAGCCGCTCTAAAGGCGAACGGCGCCTGCGGGTCGTAGTTGTCGACGATCCTGGCGACGACCTGGGATGCACCCTCTACTATCGACCGATCCCCGGCGTCGATACCGATAAGTCGGGTCAGGTGGAGCAGGCCGGCCCAGCCGTGACACAGACCCGCGTCGATCACCCCGTGGTCGGCGTCGAGGTTCGCCAGCAGGCTCCGGGTCGACTCCTCGGCGACCGCCGTCCAGTCCGCGCGTCCGAGAGCCAGGCCGGCCAGCTGGATCGCCCTGGCCACGCCGGGCGCGCCGTAGCACCATGCCGATCGTGCCCGGGGCAGCGATGCTGGTCGGCGCTGGAGATTCGCCAGTGAAAGCACGGCAGGCCAGTACCGCCCGGCGACGTCGGGCTCGCGCCATACCAGGAGCCAATCCACAATCCGGGCGATCGCCTCATCCTGGCCCGGTACCCGCACGCCGGCGCGCCAGGCCAGGGACAGCAGCGCTAGGGGCCCGCAGATGCCGTGCGCGAGCCCCAGGTTCGCGTGCCCCTCGTCGCCTTCGTCGTCGGTGAGCATGGCCAGGTAGCGTCCGTGGCCGACCCACCAACCCGGCAACCGCGGATCGCCACCGGTCGGCGGCTGGGCCAAGGCGGTGAGATAACTGAGTATGGCGGTCAGGGCGGGCAGCGGCTCGACGCCTCGGCGCAGCAGGTAACGACCGATGCCGGTAGCGCCGGCGACGACGTCGTACGCGTCGAAGGTGGTGCCTGGGGTCGCGGACCGGATCCGGGCCAGCTCAGGCCGTAGCCGGACGGGGATCCGGGCTGCGACCCGCCGATCGATGCTCTGGAGCGCTGGCCGGAAGTCGTCGTGCACGTCCACGAGGCTGGACGTGGCAAACGCGAACGCGATCGGCCCGACATGCAGCCCGGGCGGTGGTGCGGGACCGGCCGCCATCGTCTCGGCGATCGGGGCCAGACAGGCGAGGGCTGCCCGGTCGTAAGCATCGTCGGTGTGTCGCAGCTCCGCGAAGAGCAGCGCCAGGCCGGGATATCCCGTGGCCAGAGATGGCCCGTACCAAGCCGGCCGGGACGCACCATCGCGCTGCGTGCGGGCACTGTCGGCCGCGGCCATCCGGGCTGCGACGGCGGTCGGATCACGAAGCCGACCGGCGATGTCGGCAACGATCGCGGCGGCGGCGGTCGTGATGTCGGTCTGACTGTCTGTCACGCCGGGCGATGCTAGTCACTGAGCCGGATAACCGACAAGCGATCCGTTGGCATCCAGCGGGGGCCGCGCCGCCCGAAGCGCCGAGAAGTCGTTCTGAAACCGGCAACTGTTCTACTAGCCGACGCACGTGAGACCCGCGTACATCCGAGATAGGGAGGTTGGAATGGTGGACGTAGTCCGCAGTTGGAAGGATCCATTCTACCGAATGCGTACCGGCTCCGAAATGGCGGAGAACCCGGTCGGCGAGGTGCTCCTCGACGAGGAGCTGGACGACGTGATCGGCGGCGCGCACAAGGCGGATTCCGGTGGTGGTGGCGGGTCCGGCGAGTCGAGCTGGGACGGCCCCCGGTACTGCTGACCGTCGTCCCGGCTGACGACGCATCAGCTCAGGATCGACAGCCTATGTGAGGGATGTCCGGCCTTGTCGCAGTGGCGGGCCGGACATCCCTCTGCTGGCGTGGGCGGATTGGAGGCAAGCATGGAGATGCCGGTGGACGGCTGGCGCGCGGCGACGTTGCGGGAGCGGTTGTCGTTTGGCACGCCACCGCCTGGTGCGTCCGGACCGGACCAACGCTACGCGTTCTGGTGTACCCATCGGTGGGCGAAGACCGATCCGGAGCGGATCGCGGACCGGGCCGCCGCGTTAGGGATTGACGTAGACACCTTTCGTGCCCTACTCGATGAGGAGCACGACGGTTTTGTCGCGCGCACCGGTCGCGTTGCCGCCCCGTCCTGGCTGCGCTCCGATGAACTCGATGTCCTGTTGAGGCCTGGCCCGCCCACCGTTGGGGAGCGAACGCTCACGGACCTGATCGCCCCCTTGGTGGACTATTACCAGAAGCGCTTGCGTACCGCGCTCCAACCGGTACTGAATCATCTAACGGCGCAGGAGCGCGCGGAGCTGACGGCCACTTTCCAGGCCACCGCGCCCACTGAGGAGTTCGTGGCGGCGACCGAGCGCGTCCTGGTGCTCGAGCTGAACGTGGCAAGGGTCCGCGGGCTGCTGCATGGCGACGATCCGGCCGAGCGGTTCGCCGCCTTCCTCGATCTCACCGCGACCAGCGATTTCCGCCGCCAGCTCTGGGCCGAATACCCGGTGCTGCTGCGCGTGCTCGCCGAGACCGGCCGCGCCTGGCTCGCCAACGCCACCGAGCTGGCGGCCAGGTTCGTGGAGGACCGCGACCGGCTGCGGGAGTGCGGCCTGTTGCCGGCCGACGCCGGTGAGTTGCGCCGGGTCGAATTCGGGAGGGGAGACACCCATCGCGGGGGTCAGACGGTGGCGACACTGCACTTTGCTGGTGCCACCTTGGTGTACAAGCCCCGGTCACTCGCGGTCGATCTCGCATTCCAACGGGTGATGGGCGTGCTTACCGCGCACGGGCTGCCGATGGACCACCGCATGCCGGCGACCCTGGATCGGGGCGAGTACGGGTGGTGTGAGTTCGTTGCGGCGGCGGAGTGCGCTACGGAGCAGGAAGTCGCCGACTTCTACCGCCGGCTCGGGAGCCTACTGGCGGTGTTCCACGCTCTGCGGGGTACCGACATGCACGTCGAGAACGTCATTGCGGCGGGACCCCAGCCGGTCATCGTCGACTTCGAGACGTTGTTCGACCCACCCGATCCGATAACTGACAATCCGGCCCAAGAAGCCTTGGCCGCCTCAATCCTGCGCACCTACCTGGTGCCCGAACAGCTTGTCTTCCGCGACGAAACCGGCCACCTGCGTAGCTTCGACATCAGCGCCATCGGCGCCGTCGCGGGTCAAGCCGTTCCCAGCCGCGCTCTGGCGATGGTCGGCGCCGGCACTGACCAGCTCCGATTGGTGGGCCAGCGTCCGGTCACGGGCAGTTACCCCAACCGGCCTGTCCTGGCGGGCGAGCAACGCGGGCCGGACCGGTACGGCGACGAGATCCGCGCCGGGTTCCGTGCCGGGTACCAAGCCATCGTGGCGGCCCGGCCGGAGTTGCTGGCGTCGGGCGGTGTCCTGGCCAGCTTCCAGCGGGTGCGGGTGCGGAAGATCGTCCGGGCCACCCGGCTCTACTCCCGCCTGCGGGGTCAGAGCCAGCATCCGGACTTTCTGCGCGATGGTAGGGACCGGGAGGTGCTCCTCGACCGGCTGTGGAACATCCCGGGCGACCGGCTGACCCAAACCCTGATCCAGTCGGAGATCGACCAGCTCCTTGCCGGTGACATCCCGATCTTCGAGTTCCGGCCGTCCTCGGTCGACCTGGCCGCCGGCGACGGGTCACTCATTCCGGGATACTTCCCCCGCCGCCCGTACGACGACGTCGTCGACCATCTGTACGGCCTCTGCGACGACGACAGGATTCTGCAAGAGCGTGTCCTCGAGCTGACGATGGCTACCCTCGCGGAGCGCCCCGCCAACCCGGCACCGACCGAGACAGCGCCTTACCCGGTCGGGCACGGTGCGGGGCGGGCCGAGCCGGCCGCAGACCCGGCGCGCCTGGTGGACGCCGCCTCGCTGGTCGCCGACCGGCTGCTCGAGGTCCGGATACGCGGCGATGGCACGTCCGGCTGGATCGGGCTGCGGCGCTACGCCGCGGACGTCTGGACCGTCGAGGCGGCCGGTCTGCGGCTCGACGACGGCCTCGCCGGCATCGGACTCTTCCTGGCTCGGCTCGGCATGGCGACTGCCCGAGAGGACGCACTGGGCGTGGCCATGGAGATCGCAGACAACCTCGCGCTGCGCGCTCCGCGTCAGCTCGCGGACCAACTGGCCGGTCGGCCGACCTCCGAGCCGGAGCCGAACGACACCGGCCTGTTCGCTTCGCTCATGGGGACGGTGGCGTTCCTCACCTCCCTCGCCGACTGGACCGGGGACCGCCGTTGGCACCCGGTGATCGACGAGCTGACCGCGCACACGGCCAAGCTCTGTGCCGATACGCGGTCGGTCGCTGTCGCCGACGGCACCGCCGGTGCGCTGTTGGGAACGCTCAGCACCGGTCCGGTGTTCGGGTGGCACTGGGCCGCAACCCGGGCCGAGCCAGTCGGCGACCGGCTCGTGGAGCAGTGGCTCGCCGGTGCCCAGCAAGGCCCCAACGGACGCCCGGCCGGCGGCGGGCTCGGTCATGGCGCGGCCGGGGTCGCATTGGCGATGAGCCGGCTGGCCACCTATCGCCAGCAACCGCGCTACCTCGCCGTCGCCCGAGAAGCGCTCGCCAGTATGGCTCGGGCCACCGACCCCGGCAACGCCGAATGGGGCGGGTGGGGCTGGCACGACGGCCTCGCCGGCATCGGCCTTGCCGCCCGCGCGATCGTCCGTGACGCCGCACTTCCCACCGGCGATCTGGCGCAGGCCGAGGAGGTCGTGCGGGTGGCGCACCGCGCGCTCACCGACCGCTGGCACGGCTCGGCACCGCCGGTGCACCACGGGTTCGCCGACGGCGCCTGCGGCGAGCTCATGGCGCTTTCGCTGCTTGGCGGCGAGGACCGGCCGCACGCTGCCACGATCGGGCAGCTCGCCGGCAAACAGCGCTGGAAGTGCGGCACGCCGGCGGCGGTGGAGACCCCGGGACTGTTCACCGGCCTGGCGGGTATAGGCGCCGCTCTGCTCGCGATGGCTAGCCCCCGTCCGTGCGACCCACTGCTGACGCTGACCTCACCGGAGGCGGCGCGGTGACGACCTCACCGGATGCCACGCTGCCGTGGTGGCGAGCGACGACGCTGGCCGAGCGGGTCGGCGTGCCGGCAGCCGGTAGCGGGGACAGTTCCCGGTGGCGGTTCTGGCAGAGCCTGCCGTGGACGTCGGACAGTCGCGTGGTGCACGCCCGGCTCGGTCAGCTCGGGCTCGCCCCGGATGAACTGCGCGCGCTGCTCGACGCAGACCCGGACGAGCTCGCCGGCGCGCTCGCGGTGCCCGGTTGGCACCGGTGGTTCACCGATGACTGTGCGCGCACCGGCCAGCCGGTTGACACCGCCGGCTGGCGGGACGTCGTGGGGTGGCTTGACCCGTTCCTGGACGGTGCCCAACAGCGGCTGCGGGACCGACTGGCGAAACGGTGCGACGGCACCGGCCTGCCCCGTGAGCTTTCCCGGCTACCCGAGCTGGCCGCCCGCAGGTGGCCCGTACACCGCGTCCTCCGGCCAGCAATCCAGACCGCGATGCTGGAGTTCCACGTCGCGCAGCAGCGGGGCAACCTGCCAGCACCAGAGTGCCAGGAGAGCTGGCGGGAGTTCTCCACCCGGTTGGCTGGGCGGCAGGCCCGGTGCGCACTCTGGCGGGAGTATCCGGTTCTGGTCCGGTACGTCATCGAGACGTACGCCGGTTGGGCGGACCGGTGCGCGAGCTTCGTCGACCGGCTTCTTGCCGACTGGCCCGCCATCCGGGGTAGCGGTCTGGTCGGTCCCGACCCCGGCGAGCTCGTGGACGTCACGGTCGCAGACGACATGTCTCGCTCTGTCGGCATCGTTCGCATCCTCCACTTCAAACGATCACGGCTGGTGTACAAGCCGCGATCGGTGACCCCCGATCACGGCTTCTCCGCCGTCCTCGACTGGTTCAACGAGGCCGGACCCATCCATCAGCTTCGGGTTCCCCGCGTACTGGACCTTGGTGACCACGGGTGGATGGAGTACATCTCGTCCGCCCCGTGCCGCGATCGGGAGCAGGTCGACGCGTTCTATTGGCGAGCCGGTGTCCTCACCGCGCTGGTGCACCTGCTGCGCGGTCTCGACGTCCATGCCGGCAATGTGGTGGCCGCCGGCGAGCATCCGGTCCTGATCGACCTCGAGACGCTCCTGACGCCACAGCCCCCGGCCGACGGTGGCTCGGCCGAGGAGCTGGAGGCGGGCATGTCGTCGGTCCTCGCCACCGGTCTCGTGCCGTCGGTCGCGCTCTACCGGGACGAGGACGGTGTCCTTCAGCCGTTCGACTATTCCGGGTTCAGCGACGCGGCCGGGCGACCGGCGGCGGTCCGCAACATGGTTCCGGCGCGTGACGAGCACGGGTGCCCAAGCCTGGTCACCGTCCGCCCGGTCATGCCCGCGTACCTCAATATGCCCGTCCTGCACGGGCAGCGAGTCCCGCTGGTGGCGCACGAGGACGCCTTCGTCACCGGATTCGAGACCGCGTTGCGGGTCGTTGCAGCGGACAAGGAAGGCTTCCGGGCCGGGCCCCTGCGGCAGCTGTCGCGAGCGCGGACCCGCTACATCCCACGCCCGGTCCGGGTGCATCTGAAGCTGCTGGCGGCGAGCCTGCATCCCAACCTGCTGCGCGACGGCCGTGATCGGAGCGTGCTGTTCGAACGGTTGTGGCGCACCCCCAGCAGCGGCGGAGGGCATCCGGCGATTGTCTCGGCCGAGATAGAGGCGCTGCACCAGGGCTGCGTGCCCGACTTCTCGGTCCCGGCCGAAGACCGATCGCTCATCCTCCCGGACGGCTCTTCGATCGCCGACCACTGGCCGGTCAGCCCGCTGAATCGGGTCCGGCACCGCTTGGCCGGCCTGGCTGAACCGGACATCCGCCGGCAGGTCGAGACGCTGCGACAGGCGATCGCGACAGTCCGGCCAGCCACCGCCCGGATTCCGGTCCCGCGCCGCGTCACAGCGGCAGAGCCGACCCGCCAGCAGTTGCGGGACGCGGTGCACGGCTTGGTCCACGAGGTGCTACAGGCAGTCGCACCGATCGGTGAGGAGCCGAGTTGGCTCACCTTGGACCTCGTCGACGACCGGATCTGGGTGCAGCACCTAGCTCAACCCGGGTTCCACGCCGGCCTGTCCGGGATCGGATTCCTCCTTGCCCACGCGGGTCATCTTGAGCGGATCCCGGAAGCCACCCGGATGGCCGAGCGCATCGCGGATCGCCTAGCGCGCCAAGCCAGGGCGATGGCCGACGGGCCGGAACAGGACGTAGGCCTCGGCTGGGGCACCGCTGGCATCGGTTATTTCCTCACTGCGCTGACCGATCTGGCCGGCGACGACCGGTGGCTACCAGCCCTTGAAGACCTGTGCTCCCGTACCACGCGCGCCCTGGGCGATCCGGTGCCCGCCGATCTCATCGGCGGCGCGGCCGGTTCGCTGCTCGCGGCGCTGGCCGGGCGGCCGGCGGTTCCGGACTCGCTGGCCCGCGCCCATCTGGGCGCAGCGGAACAGGCGCTGCTACGGGCACTGACAACCCCCCAGCCGGTGGCGCCGGCGCCACCCGACGCGTCGCTTTTCCGTGGGTCTAGCGGCCATCTCCTAGCGCTCGGCCGCCTCCTGGACAGCGGTCTGGCCGATGCCCCGGCAGCCGTGGAGGAGGCAGTGTCGAGGCTGTGCCAGCCGGACGCCGACCGGCTGCCCCCGGCCGAGGCGGGTGGGTGGGGCGCCGGCGGGGTCGGTGTAGCCGCGGCGCGGCTGGCGCTGGTCCACTGTCGGCTGCCCGCACCGGTGGCCACCAGGTGCCGGGAAGACCTCGACCGGGTGCGGGAGACCATGGAGCGCGCCGGGTTCGAGTCCGACGCGGTCGATGTCTCCGACCTCTCGCTGCACACCGGCCTGTTGGGCAGGCTCGAGGTGCTGCGGCAGATCGCCGCGTACGACCGGGACGAAGGCTTGGCCCGGCGGGTGCGCCGGGCCTTGGCGGTGGCGCTGGAGCACGGGCTCACCGCGGACTGGCCAGGCAGCGCGCCGGGCGGCGCGTTCCACGTCGGCTTTGTCACCGGTGTCTGCGGTACAGCCTTCGCCCTGCTGGCGGCGGCACACCCCGACCACCTGCCCGATGTCCTTACGTTCGACGTGGGCCGAGCTATCAGTTAGGAGGAGGACGGTGGCCAGAATTCGCTACCAGCCACAAGCCTCCATGGCCGAGTGTGGCGCGGCCTGCCTGGCCATGGTCTTGACGTACCTCGGACACCAGGTGAGCGTCCGCGAGATGCGCGAGCGGCTGCGCGTGGGCCGGGACGGCACCTCCGCGCTCGACCTCGTCCGAGCTGCCCGCGAGGCCGGGCTGACCGCGGAGGGTCGGCGATTTTCCAGTTCAGACCTGTCCCGCGTCGCCCTGCCCGGAATCGCCTACCTGCGCCACAGCCATTTCGTGGTGGTGGAGCGGGTCAACCGGCGCAGCGCTCTGATCATCGACCCGGCGTACGGCCGCAGCAAGGTGCCGCTCAGCGAGTTCGATGAGGAGTTCGGCGGGGTCGTGTTGACCTTCAGCGGCGTGGCGCGGCCCCGCCGCACGCCGCAGCCCGGGCTGCTGCGGTTTCTCCTCGACCAGGCGCCACGCCGCCCAGGTGCGCTCGCGCTGATCGCCGCGACGTCGCTGCTCATCACGTTGGCGAGCATGCTTCCGGCGTTCGTTACGGGATTCACGATCGATCACATCCTCCCTCGCGGCTCAACGAGCCTGCTGCTGGTGGCGGGGCTTGCGTTCGGGCTGGTCATCCTGGGTCGGCTCCTGATCGGCTTTGTCCGCGCGAGTGTGCTCGTGCGGCTCCAGGTGGGCGTGGACGAGCAACTGACGGACCGGCTGGTCCACCATCTCTTCCGGTTGCCCATGCGGTTCTACGACGGGCGCACCAACGGTGACCTGCTCAACCGGGTGCGGAGCAACGCCGTCATCCGTCAGGTGCTCACCACCCAGGCCCTGGTCGTCTTCCTCGACCTGATGACCGCGCTGATCTACCTCCTGCTGCTGGTGGTGGTCTCTCCCGGCCTCGCCGCGATCATCGTGCTGATTGCCCTTGGCCAAGTCACGTTGCTCCTGGCCACGGCCCGTCCGTTGCTGGCTATGGCCCGGCGCGAGATCGAGTTCGGGGTCCAGCAGCAGAGCCTGGTGCTCGAGTCCCTGACCGGAATCGAGTCGGTCAAGATGTCCGCCCTCGAGGCGCCGATCCTGGCCCGGTGGCGGCGGATGTTCTCTGCGGAGCTTCATGCGTCCACGCGTCGGCAACTGCTCGAGAGCAGGCTCGACGATCTCACCGACGTCGTGCAACTGGCCGTGACTGCGGGATTTGTCCTGATCGGCGCGCATGCCGTGATCGCGGGTGAAACGGCGCTTGGTGCCATGCTGACCAGCGCCTACATCGCGGCCGGCCTGCTCGCCCCGCTGTCCAACCTGACCAAGCAGGCCCGGTCGCTCCAGGTCGTCACGGTGCACCTCGCCCGACTTCGCGACGTGCTGGAGGAGCCGCCCGAGACCGCCCCGGTGGGCCGGACGACGCGACTGTGGTACACCGAGGTCGAACTGCGCGGAGTCAGCTTCTCGTACGGTGGCTTCGGCAAGCCCGCCCTCCATGACGTGTCGCTGCGGGTTCCGGCCGGTTCGTTCGTGGCGATCGCCGGCGCGAGCGGATCAGGAAAGAGCACGCTCGCCCGGCTCCTGCTCGGGTTGTACCGCCCGGACGCGGGTACCGTCCTGATCGGCGGTCGCGATACGACCGCCATGTCCAGGGAAGAGATCGCACGGCACTGCGGGGCGGTGGCGCAGGAACCCGCGGTGTTCAGCGGCACGATCCTCGATAACATCGTCATCGCGCGCTCGGACGCCAGCGAGCATGAGATCCGCCATGCCGCACGCCTGGCCGAGCTGGACCGGGACATCGCCGCGATGCCAATGGGCTACCACACCCACCTGTCCGAACGCGGCGCGGGCCTGTCCGGCGGTCAGCGCCAGCGTCTCGCGCTGGCCCGGGCCCTGGTCGGCCAGCCACGCCTGCTCATCCTCGACGAGGCGACAAGTTCGGTCGACGCCGACACCGAGCTGTCGATCTTGGCGAACCTGCGCACCCTCGGCTGCACGGTGATCATCATTGCGCACCGGCTCAGCACGATCCGAAGCGCCGACCGCATCGCGTTCATGGCAGACGGCCGGATCTCCGAGTACGGAACACACGACGAACTGTGCGCATGGGGTGGACGGTACGCCACGTTGATTGGCCGCCAGCAGCTACCGATGGGACCGAGTGGCCGATCGCAGACGATGCACGCGGGCTGGTGACCGCCCTGACCAAGTGGGCCGGATCCCAGGGTGTAAGAGGGTGGTTCGGTAGCATTCGTCCATTGTGGGTTTGGGTCGGCATGTGAATGTGAGCCGTGGTCCGAGACAATTTGTTCACCTACGGCAAACTGGATCGGACCGGCTCGGTCAAGCTCGTGCAGCGTCAGGTTGCTGACCAGCCCGAGCTCGGTACTGGATCGAGCCACCAGCGTGGGGTGTGTCGGTGGCGAAGACCAGGTGGCGTCCCGTCCACAGGCTGAGTGCCTGACTGTTGACCGGCACCGCGAGTGCCTAAAGCCGGGATGAAGACGGCGTCTGCTTGGTTGTCCGCATGATAAGGCGAATCCTCGTGGTGCTGGCTGTGGTTTTCGCTGGCTGGTCTGTGGAGCCTGTCCGATTGTCTGTGTAACTTCCTATCCTGTCTAACTATCGGACATTGATGGGGATACGGTCTGGGAAGAAGATGTCCAGCGAGTTGAGGGCCTGCTTCCAGCCGTGGACGCCGGCGCCTTCGACGAGACGGGGCGGTGCCTGTCGGGCCTGGGTGCGGGGTTTGCCGGCCTCGGCAGCGCGTTGCCGGGCTCGTTTGTCCTCGATGTCGGCGATGGCCAGCCAGATCAGCTTGACCACGGCGTCGTCGGTGGGGAAGTGTCCCCGGTTCTTGATCACCTTGCGGATCTGGTAGTTGAACGACTCGATCGCGTTGGTGGTGTAGATGATCCGCCTCACCTCGGGTGGGAAGGCCAGGAACGGGGTGAAGCGGTCCCAGGCGCGTTCCCAGACGGCGACGGCGGCGGGGTACCGCTTGCCGAGCGGGCTGTCGGCGAAGCCGAGCAGGGCCGTCTCCGCGGCTTCGACCGTCGGCGCGGTGTAGATCTCCTTGAGCGCGGTGACCATCGCCCGCCTGTCCTTGTAGGACACGAATTTCATCGCCGCCCTGATCAGGTGTACCACGCAGGTTTGCACGGTGGTGTGCGGCCACACGGCCTCGATCGCCTCGGGTAGGCCGGTCAGCCCGTCACAGCAGGCGATGAGCACGTCCCGTACGCCACGGTTACGCAGTTCGGTGCAGACCTGCATCCAAAATTTGGCCCCCTCGGCCTGCTGGACCCAGATCCCGAGGACGTGCTTGACCCCGTCCACACCCACGCCGACCACGAGGTAGCAGGCCTTGTTCCGCACCGTGCCGCCGTCGCGGACCTTCACCATCAGCGCGTCGACGTAGACGATCGGGTACACCTCATCGAGGGGCCGGGTCTGCCACGCCTTCACCTCTTCCAGGACTTCGTCGGTGATGGTGGAGATGGTGTCCGGACCGACCTCGGTGCCGTACACCCGGTGCAGATGATGCGAGATGTCCCGCACCGTCATCCCACCCGCGTACAAGCTGATGACCACATCCGAGAGGCCACCCAGACGGCGGGTGTTCTTCGGCAACAGCACCGGGGTGAACGTGCCCGCCCGGTCCCTCGGCACCCGCACCTCGACCGGCCCGACCTCGGTCTGCACCGTCTTCGGCGTGTGCCCGTTCCGCGAGTTCCCGGAGCCCTTACCGACCGGATCATGCTTGCCGTAGCCGAGATGCTCGGTCAACTCGGCCCGCAACCCGCGTTCGAGAACGGCCTTGACCAACTCCGACAGGAACCCACCCGGCCCGGTCAGCCGCAGTCCGTCACCCTTGACCTGCGCCAACACCGCGTCCATCGCCTGATCGTCGACCAGATCCGCGACCGCCTTCCGCGCGGCCCGCTTCGCGGCTTCCTCATCGAGTACCGGGCCGGCCAGGGGCAGCCTCGGCCCGTCAGCGGCGATCCGTTCCCGCACCCCCCCCAGCTCCTCGGCGTCCACCGCCAGGCCCTCACTCCGCGGGTTGATCATCGACATAGTCATCACACTTGTCCTGTCTGTGCCGACCGGCTCCTACCGGCCATAACGGATATTCCCCTCAATCCGTTACACAGATCTCTCTACAAGCCCGGTCTGTGGTCGTATCCCCTGCCCGGGCTATCAGCGGCGGCAGTCCAGTTCCGGCCGGCGAGTGGGGATTTATCGCGCGACGGCGGCACACCCACCCGCATCCCCTTCGGCCAAAACGGCGACGTCCCCGCAATCGGCCGCTACGAAAACAGCGCCTACGACAACCTCGCCATCTACCGCCGCTCCGACGCCTCCTTCTACATCCGCCCCGCCAACGGCGGCCCCACCATCCGCATCCCCTGGGGAAACCCCGGCGACATCCCCGCACCCGCCTACTACGAAGGCGGCCCCCACACCAACATCGCCGTCTACCGACCCACCACAAACACCTTCTACATCCGCCGCGCCAACAACACCACCCTGCCCGTCCCCTTCGGCGACGGCCTCCTCGGCGACTACCCCGCCCCCGGCAAATTGCAGTGAGTAACCGGTCCGGGGGCAGCGAGGGTCAGGAAAGGCATGTCAGGGGACCTCCTGAGAGGACGTCTGATATGCGTGCTCGTCGGTTATGCTGGTTTAGTCGTGAGCCCCTTTGAACTGTGGGTTCTCCTTGGTGGCAGTCTCATCTGTCGAGCCAGGGCCGGTCTCGTGGCGAACCCGACCTGGGCCGGGACGCTGGCGGCGGTGAGCCGGGTTCGCCGTTGGCCGCGTCTTCGTCAAACTCGGTCGTGCGACCGTTGCCTGCGACGTAGGCGCGTAGCCCCCGCCCTGCCCCTTCCTCGGCTCGGCCCAGGGCAGGCGTCGTTCGACGTCGTCCGTGCGGGGTACTCGACGACGACGCCGGCGGCAGCCGCACTCGGCGATTGGTGGCCGAGCAAAAAGCGCCAACGACGTAGCGAGGGAGTCCGACAAGTACCCGGCTCCGGTAGCGGAGGCCGGGGGTCCACGCTAGTGCGCGTTCGGGTCGAGGTCGTTGAGCGGGTCTTTCCGGGGTGAGGGGGTTGCCTGGAAGTGGAGGAAGCGTGTGAGGCTATCCGGGTGATGGTGATTCTCGACGCTCCACGTCACCTTGATAGATCTCACCCACGATACCGGCGCACCGGATCCAGACACCGTTCAGCTCTGACCCCGCCGGTACCTCCGCGGCGCGGCGCTTTGCAAGTGAGGCTGCCAGCGCTTGGGGCTTTCGCCGACGTTGACGTCGAACTTGCACCATCTGTACTGCCTGGCGTCATGCCTGACGATCGTGAAATCACCGGCGGGTGGTACACAGCATCGCCCGACTCATGATGCTCGGCCGCAAGCGTAAGCAGCTCCTCGACCAGCTCGAAAAGCTGCGCCAGGAGATATTGCCCGAGATCCAGGCCGCAAACGCGGCCGGCGTGCAGCAAGGAAAGATCGCCGAGGTCAGCCACTACACCCGCGACATGATCCGCGAGATGTGCCTACCACCAGACAAGGCCGAGGCGGAGCGGGAGAAGCGGCGGCAGCGGACCCGCAGGCTGCCCTGATCACTACCGAGTCGGTAGCCACCGATCCAGGAACGGCGGCCCACGCCCGGTGACCGGCTCCAACTCGTACACCTCGGGGTGGGAAGCCACATCAGTCATGGCTCGGTGCCGTGGCCGTTCGCCGCCGATCAGCAGTTTTGCCGCCAGGACCTGCTCCGCCTACCCTCGCCGAAGCCGGGTGGCGACCACTGCCGCAGCGCAGTGGGTCGGAGACTTCGGGGTGGAGTCAGGGATGAGGGCGGGAACAGTCCAGCGAGCGGACCGGTCGGCGCGCTGGGAGCGCTTCACCGCGGTGCCGTTGACGGTGATGTCGGTGGTCTTCCTGGCTGCGTACGCGGCGCCGATCCTGCGTCCTGGCTTGGCGCCCGTGTGGCGCAACGTTTGTGCTGTGGCGTCTGTCGTGATCTGGCTGCTCTTCTGGGTCGACATGCTGGTGCGTCTCAAACTGGCCACCGACCGGCGCCGGTTCCTGCGAGGTCACCTGTTCGACCTTGCCGTCCTGGTACTTCCGGTGCTTCGACCGTTGCGGGCCGTACGACTGATCATGGTGGTGCTGACGATCAGCCGGCGCACGGAGGTCTGGGCGCGGGGCCGGCTCGCTGTCTACGGCGCCACCACCACCGCGCTGCTCGTGCTGGTCTCCGCGCTGGCGGCACTGGACGCCGAGCGGTCGGGGCCCGAGGCGAACATCACGTCGTTCGACGAGGCCCTCTGGTGGGCGACGGTCACCATCACCACAGTCGGCTACGGCGACCACTATCCGGTGACCACGACGGGACGATTCGTCGCGCTCGGGTTGATGATCGGCGGTATCGGCCTGATCGGTGATTGTCACGGGCTCGCCTCGGTGGCCACCCAGTCGCCGGTGACCGCACGCGTAGGTGCGGTCACCGCCGTCGTACGGCCCGGGGCAACTGTCGGAGGGAGTGGGTCGCTCGTCGCGGTGGTCACAGAAATTCGCTGCGATAGGTCGGAGCCAGCTCGACAGCGCGGCGCCGGCGTTCCGCGAGCTTGTCTGGCGACAGTTGCGGCGGCGGCGCGTCCATGCCCGCCACGACGTCGCCGATGCGCATGAAGTACTCGTCCTGCCCGGCCGGCGTACACACGCACAGCATGCGGGCCGGTGCGCCCGAGGTGTTGCGGAAGTTGTGCGGCGCGTTGGCCGGGATATTGATGGTGGACCCGGCCCGTACGACGTGCTTCTCGCCCCGGAAGGTGAACTCGGTCTCGCCCTCGAGGATCGTGAACATCTCCTCGAAGTCGTGCCGGTGCGGCGGCGGCCCGCCGCCGTCCGGGACGCGCATGTCGATCAGGCAGTACCGGCCGTTGGTCTGCTCGCCGGTGATCAGCATGCCGTAGGTGTTGCCCACCAGGGAGATGTATGTCGTGCGGGGTCGTCGGGATTTGCCACGGCCAATGAGCGAGACGGGTCGTCGTCGGGAATCACTGTGGTTCGTCTCCTTATGGTCGGTGATCTGGTCATCAGGCTTAGGCGACGGTCATGACCACCTTGCCATCGGGCAGCGTGCCCACGGCCCGAGTTGGCGTGCACGGCCGGCGGCGTGGTCGGCGATCGTGACCTCGGCCGGAGTGGGGTGGGTGCCCGACTACGCCCCGCAGGTGCCGTTCTCAGCCCCGCCGACCGGGCCGAGCAGGCGTGGGCGGCGTTGCTCGCGGCGCCGCGCAAGACGGGCCTTTCTCCCGCGCCTTCTCCCTTCGCGCGTGTCAGGCCGTGGGCGCGAGGACGACCGTCTTGCCCGGCAGCTCGCCCGCGCCGGCTTGGGCGTGCAGTGCGGGCAGGTCGGCCAGGGCCACCCGCTGGGCGACGTCGACGCGCAACTCGCCGGTGCTGATCCGAGCGGCCAGGTCGGCGAGTTGGTCGGCGTCGCTGCGGACGAACAGGTCGATGCCGCGTACGCCGCGCTCCTCGTCCGAGGGGGCGGGCATCCAGACGGTGGTGTTGATCAGGGTGCCGCCGTCCCGGATCAGCGTGACCAGCGCGGCGAGCTGTTCCGGGGTGACGGGCGCAAGGTTGAGGACGAGATCGACCGGCTCGGTCACCGCTGCGGCCAGGTCGGTGGTCGTGTGGTCGATCACCTTTTCGGCGCCCGCGGCTTCGACACGGTCGGCGCTGCGTGGGCTGGCCGTGGCGATCACCCGGGCCCCGGCCTTCCTCGCCAGCTGCACGGCGTATCCGCCCACCGCTCCGCCTGCGCCGTTGATCAGCACCCGCTGACCGGCGGTCAGGTTGCCGTGGTCGAACAGCGCCTGCCACGCGGTCAGGCCCACCAGCGGAAACGCCGCCGAGTCAGCCAGCGGGATGTTCTTGGGAGCCCCCGTCAAGCTCTCCGCCGGCGCTACCACGAACTCCGCGGCCGCACCGGCACCCGTCATCGACAGGAGGCCGACGACCCGGTCGCCGACCGCGACGTCGTCCACGCCGTCACCGAGGGCGTCGACCGTGCCGGCGACGTCGACGCCGGGAGTGTGGGGTAGCTCGACCGGGATCGGGCCCTGCATGTAGCCGGCGCGGATATTGCCGTCGACGCCGTTGAACGAGGTCGCGGCGACGCGGATCCGGACCTGCCCGGCGCCGGGGGTGGGCCGCTCGACGTCCTCGTAGCGCAGGACCTCGGGACCGCCGAACTCGTGGAAACGCACTGCCTTCACTGCCGAACCTTCTTTCGTGAGCGCCGTCGATGTGCCTCGAACCTGAGCAGGTTCGACCCGGAGGTGATCCCCTGCGGGAGACGTCACCCAATCTGGCAGGATCCGGCGCGGTTAGCTTGGGCCGGGCTGGCCCACCTTGATGATGGTCGGCTCCCCGGCGCCGCCGACGATCTCAGCCAGACGCGCCGCATCGGCCGAACGCGGTGCCGCGGTGAGCATCAGCGCCGCCAGATCGTCGCCCGGGATGGCGAGCAGGCTGCCGACGAGCGTGACGGCGCCGCCGTCCGGATGGATGAAAGTGGCACTGCTCTCGAAGGCCGACACCGGTCGCGGCGTGCGCCACAGGGTGTCGAACAGGCGGCTTCGGCTCCGCATCTCGTCCACCAGCGAGGCAAGCGACGCGTCGGCGGGGTAGCGCAACAGTGCGCTCTTGAGGCAGGCGACGAGGACTGCCTGATGATCGGTCGCGTCGGCCGCGGACTGCTGGAAACGACTGAACGGATCGCAGAAGCTACGCCAGGCGATGTTCCACTCCCACGGCTCCCCGGTGAGATCCCAGTGCCCCAGGGCCATGAACGCACTGTTCACGGCGACCAGATTCATCGCCGCGTCGGAGACGAACATCGGAGTGTCCGTGAACCGCTCCAGCAGTCGCATCGCGCCCGGACCGACCTGGTTCGGCACCTGCCCGTCCGCGGCGGCGTATCCGGCCAGCGCGCAGAGCCGCTCGTACTCCGCCCGCCCGATCCGTAGCGCACGGGCGATGGCGTTCACCACCCCGGCCGACGGATGGCTACGCCCCTGCTCCAACCGGCGTACGTAGTCCGCAGACATCCCCGCGAGCTCGCCGAGCTCCTCTCGCCGCAACCCCTGCACCCGCCGCCGACCGACCGGTAGCCCGACAGCCGCAGGCGCCGTACTCTCCCGCAACTGGCGCACCACGGCGCCGAACTCGTGACGTTCCACGGGCCAAGTGTGCCCCCCGGCCGGGTCAGTGCGTCCCGGCTGGGCTCACTGCGCCCCGGCAGGCTCAGTGTGCCCCGCAGGCTCAGTGCGGCGCAGCAGCTCGCTTGCGGGCTCCGCCACCGACCCCGTAGAGCCGGCCGCGGGTGGTGCGGAAGAATGCCCACATGACCGACGACCGGCTGTCCCCCCAGGGCTCCAAACTGGACACTGCGGTTCCGCACTCGGCGCGGATCTGGAACTACTGGCTGGGCGGCAAGGACCACTTCGCGGTCGACCGGGCCGTCGGGGACGAGGTGATCGCGCACATACCGGACATTCCCATCGGGGCGAAGTCCGAGCGCGCGTTCCTCAAACGCGTGATCAGGTTCCTCGTCGAGGATGCCGGCATCCGGCAGTTCCTCGACGTCGGCACCGGGCTCCCCTCGGCGGACAACACCCACGAGGTCGCGCAGTCCCTCGACCCGCGCTGCCGGGTGGTCTACGTCGACAACGACCCGCTCGTCATGGTGCATGCGCGTGCACTCCTGAACAGCGCGCCCGAAGGCATCTGCGACTACGTCGAAGCCGATCTGCGGCAGCCGGACACCATACTCACCTCGGCGCGGGAGACGCTCGACTTCGCCCAGCCGATCGGGCTCATGCTCCTCGGCGTCGTCAACCACGTCATGGACGACGAAGCGGCGTACGGCTCCGTCGCGCGGCTGGTGCAGGCGATGCCCGCCGGTAGCTACCTGGTGCTCACCCACTCCACCGCGGAGATCCACGGCGAGCCGATGCTGCGGGTGATGCGGGAGACCACCGAGCGCGGCGGCACGCCGATCCGCGCCAGGACGAAGACGGAACTCGAACGCTTCTTCGACGGGCTGGATCTGCTGGAGCCCGGCGTCGTCACCTGCTCGCGCTGGCGCCCCGACCCGGAGTCCGACGAGCCGGAGGTCTACCTGTTCGGCGGCGTCGGCCGCATCGGCTGAGCCGAGCCTCTGACGGTGACGGAGGAACGCGCGTGATCAAGGCGGTCTTTTTCGACGTCGGCGGGACGATTCTCGACGAGTCCCGCGAGTTCGAGACCTGGGCGGACTGGCTCGGCGTGCCACGGCACACGTTCTCGGCGGTCTTCGGCGCGGTGATCGCCCGAGGGCTGGACTATCGGGAGACGTTCGAGGTCTTCCGGCCCGGCTTCGACCTGCCGGCCGAACTCGAGCGCCGGGCAGCCGGCGAGCCGGAGTCGTTCGGCGAGGAGGACCTCTATCCCGACGCGCGAGCCTGCCTGAGCGCCCTGAAGGACCAGGGCCTGTTCGTGGGCCTGGCCGGCAACCAGCCGGCGCACGCCGAGACGACCCTCCGCGCCCTCGGCCTGCCCGTGGACGTGATCGGCACGTCACACGCCTGGGGCGTGCAGAAACCGGCACCGGCCTTCTTCGAACGGGTCGTACGCGAAGGCGGTGGCGACGCGTCCGCGATCCTGTACGTCGGCGACCGGCCCGACAACGACGTACGCCCGGCCGGCGACGCCGGCATGCGGACCTGCCTGATCCGGCGCGGACCGTGGGGGCACATCCTCGACATGCCGACCGTCGCCGAGCGGTGCCTGTTCCGGATCGACTCGCTGGACGAGCTTCCCAGCCTGGTCGCGCGGCACAACGGGACAGGCGGTTAGCTCCAGCCGCCGTCGACCGGGTTGTCGGCCGGGTCGGGGCGAGACGGCTATCGGGCCATTGCCGCCCGGATGAACTCGGCGACCACCGTCGAGTGGTTGGCCTGGGTGAACAGCCTCGCCCGGCGTGGGATCTTCCACCCACGGGACCGCAGGTAGGCCGCCGGGGCGGAACCGGCCGTGACCGGGCTGGCGCACTCGAACATCAACCGGGCGCCGGGATCCCATCTCCGGCCCGGCTTCGCCGGCAGGGTACGCGGTTCCTGCACGTCGTGGTCTGTCACGTAACAGGAGACCACGGTGATCCCCGACGCCCTCATCGACTCGACCGTCGGCCGGGGATCGCCGTCCGTCGGCTGGCCGTCGGAGACGATCACCAGGGTCGGGTCGACGGAATCGCTCCGGTTCGCCAGTTCCCGCTCGAACCGTTGCTGCACCGCCGACATCGCCGCGCACATCGGCGTACTGCCGTAGACGAAGGCTTCCATGCTGCCGGCCGTCGCGGCTCGGCTGCCGAACAGCGCGGCCACCTCCTCCACCCGCATGGTGGTGTCGCCGGCCCGGTCGAGCGCAGCGCCCAGCTGCTCGGTCGCCTCGTCCGGAAAGAGGGCGATCAGGTCCGCCATGCTGTACTCCCGGGCCCCCAGCTTCCGGATCAGCTCCTCGGCCTCGCCGATCCTGCGACGCATTCTCTCCAGGCCGCCGGACCGGGCCACCTGCAACGACACCCGTAACGGCGACACGTCGTCGTTACGGATCGACCGGCCGAACCGGAGCCCGTCGCTGGCACGGCGGAACAGCCCCTTCCGGGACCTGTCGTCGCCCGCATCGGCGGAGCCGACCTCCGGCGTCTGGGTCAGCATGGTCGCGTGCCGGATCTCGTCGGCGGAGAGTCCGGGCAGCCGGTTGGCGATCGCGGCGACCAGTCCCGGGCTCCGGCGCAGGTTCGCGACGATGGTGGCCGCCTCGTCGGCCGCCAACTGGGTCCTGATCCACTCGCCCCAGCCCGCCCGGCCGTGCTGGGCGGCGATCGCCGCCAACTCCGCGACCGGGTCCGCGGCGGCCGGCGCCTCGGTTTCCGCGCCCAGCCGGAGCAGTGACAGCAGGTCGGCCACCGGCACGGAACTGTCGCGCAGTCCGAACGCGTAGCCGAAGACGTCGACCCGCAACCCCTGCCGGCCCGCCGCGCTCTGGTGGTGTCCGAGCAGCGGCGCGGCCCGGTCGGCCAGGGTGTCGAAGGCGGCCCGTACGGCGTCGAACCGGCTGGCCGGGTCACCGGTGTCGTTCCGGATGCTCGACCGCATCGAGTCCGACACGTCGACCGCCAGCCCGACCAGCGCGCTCTGCTCGGCCATCATCTTCCTCCACGGTGGGCCACAGGGCACCGCCGGTCCGATCGTCCATCCAGGACTGTCACGACGGTTGAACACCCGATCGCCGCGCCGACGCATAGTGGACAGCGCGCAGCCGGCCCGGCCGGTATATCTGAACGCTTCGATCGACGGTGATCTGTCGCCGACTCGACAGTTGCCCACCGGCGTCAGGAAGGACATCGCTGACGACCGTGCGTCAGGAAGGACGACCCGGATGACCCTGCCGCCGAACTCCGGCCCGACCGCCGACCGACCGATGCTGGTGGGACTGCTCGCCGACGTGTCGGCGTCGATGATGACGTCGATCCAGAACCGGTCCGGAGCGGGCGGCAGCCGGCTGGACAGCCTGCGCACGGCTCTGGACGACCTGATCGCCAGCGCCGCGAAACACTGCGTGGAGGGCGTCGGCGGCCGGGTCAGCCCCCGGTTGCGGCTGTTCGCGTACGGCTTCGGCTTCGGCAACCCGCTGGCGTTCCTGCTCGGCGACGGCGGGGCGAAGGTGCGGGACCTGCTCGACCTCGACAACGGTCACCCGTCGGCGGTCGGTATCGACCAACTCGCCCGGAACTGGACGACCTATCGTGACCACATCTCCGGACTGGTGCCGAGCATGTTCGGGGACACCCCCATGGCGCTGGCCTTCCGCGAGGCCGAGCAGCGGTTCCGGGTCGAGCTGGCCAGCGGCAGCTACACCCGCCCGCCGGTACTGTTCGTCGTCTCCGACGGAGAGCCGACCGACGAACCCGCCGCGGCGGTGCGGAAGATCGCCGACCGGCTGAAGGCGGCCGGGGTGACGATCGTGTCCTGCCTGCTCACCGACGAGGATCTCACCGAGCCCCGCCGACTGTACGGCGCCGCGCAACCGGATTGGCCCGCCGGTGCCCGGCTGATGTTCGACTGCGCCTCGGTGCTGCCACCAGGCTCCCCGTTCGACGCCTACCTCACCGAGAACCGCTGGCCGGTCGAGGCCGGTGGCCGGCTATTCACCCAGATCAACCAGTCCGAGGTGCTGGCCGAGTTCTCCAAGGTGGCGCTGAGCCCGCTCCGCCAGCCGGTGACCGCGGACCCCCGGCAGCGACCGATCCGGGTGTTCGTCACCTACAGCCACCAGGACGCCCGCTACCTGGACCAGGACTCCCTGCTCGGCTCCCTGGCCGGGCTGCGGTCGGAAGGCTTCGAGTTCTTCCGACCGGGACATCGCCACCGGCGACCTGTGGGACGACCGGATCCGCCGGGCGATCGGCCAGACAGACGTCGTGCTGACACTGGTCAGCGCGGCATTCCTCAACTCCGACTACTGCCAGAAGGTGGAGATCGCCTCGTTCCTGGCGGCCCGGAGCCGGCAGGGCACGAAGATCCTGCCGGTGATCCTGTCGCCCTGCGACTGGCAGTCGCACGACTGGCTCGCCCAGACCCAGGTCCGGCCGCGCAACGGTCAGACCCTGACCACCCACTACACCAGCAAGGGCAAGCGGGACCAGCTCTTCCTGGACATCCTCCGCGACCTGCGGGCCGCCGGCCAGCAGGTCCGCTCCGGTTCACCCACCCCGGGCTGACACCGACCCGGCGGCGCCGGTCCGCCCACCCCGGGCTGACCGACCCGGCGGCGGCCGGTCGGTCGTTTGCGGCGTCCAGCGTCGTTTCGGGGCATCCCGGGCGGTCGCGCTCATACCATGAGGGCGTGGAGTGGGTCACCGTACGCTTCGCGGGTGGGCCGGCCGACGGTACCGCCCGGGACCTGCCGGCCTCGCCCGGCGGCGGGCCACCCCGGCGCTGGATCCTGAGCAGTGGCCCGGACGGGCCGCCCGGCCCGCCCGGCGTCGACCACCTCTACGAGCTGCGTCCCGGGCGGGAGGTCGACGGCTGCCCGACGATGGTCTTCGTCCGCTCCGACCCGGTCGGCATGACCGAGTAACGTCCCGCCGGCAGCCGGCAGCCGGCAGCCGGCAGCCGGCAGCCGGCAGCCCGTGGGCCGCGGGCCGGAAATCTCCGCCCGGACACAACCCCCCGTGCCTCGGCGAGCATCCCAGTGCCGGAACCGTTTTCGGGAGGGCCGACCGGATGCAACCGCACTGGGAGTACGAGTACGTCGAGTTCGTCACCACCGCGATGCCGAGGTTGCGACGGCTGGCGTACCTGCTCTGTGGCGACGCGCACCGGGCGGACGACATCGTCCAGCAGACCTTCACCACGCTCTACGTGCACTGGCCCCGGGTGCGGAACGTCAGCCACCTCGACGGGTACGTCCGGGCCACCCTGGTGTGGTTCTTCCAGGGCGAGAAACGGCGACCGTGGTCGAGACGGGTGCGCCTCACCGACACGCCACCCGAGCCGCTGCCCCGGTACGGCCCGGACGTCGAGGAGCGGACGGTGCTGCGGGCCGCGCTCGACCGGCTGCCCCGCAAACAGCGGGCCGTACTGGTGCTGCGCTTCCTCTGCGACATGTCGGTGACCGAGGTGGCCGAGACGCTGGGCTGCGCCCCGGGAACGGTGAAGAGTCAGAGTTTCCACGGGCTGGCCACGCTCCGACGGCTGCTCGCCGAGCAGCCCGGCTCGACAACCCTGACGGCGCCGTCACCCGCCCCAGCGGCCGGAGCTGTTGACGAGCCTTCGGGGCCGACCGTCCGGGCCGGACCGTCCGCACCGACCGCGCGAAGCCAGCTGCGCTCGGAGAGCCGCCCCCGGCCGGCGACCTCCACCGGTGTCGCCCGGGCCGGCGCCGACCCTTTTCCCCGTCCGACGGACAGGAGCTGAGATGGACGAGTTCGACGACGCCGCAGCCCGTGACCTGCTGCGCCCGCTGGACGGGGAGCCGCGCCGCCCCTCCACCGTGGAGATCGAGGGCCTGCTCCGCGCCGGCCGGCGCCGGGTCCGGCGCCGCCGGCTGCTGGCCGGGGGCGGCCTGGCCGCCAGCACCGCCATGGTCCTGGTCGCGGTCCCGGTCACCTTCGCGGCGGTACGCGACGGCGAGCCCGCCGTCCCCGGCCGGGACCCCGGGTCGGTCGCCCAGCCCGGTCCGGCCCCGGGCTCCCCGACCTCGGCCGACCGGCCCGGCGCGGCCCCGAAGCCACCACCGGCCCCGACCAGGTGTACGCCGCACCGGCTCCCACTGCCGCCCGGTGCCACCGAGAGCCAGGTGCTCGACGGCGACCCGAGCGGACGCTATCTCGTCGGGGTGGCCCGGAACTCCCGCACGGCGCGTACCTGGGTGCTGCGCTGGGACCGGGGCGTGCTGACAGTGCTCGAACCGCCGGCCGCCGACCCTGGCCGGTTGCTCGTCAACTCGCGGGGAGTGGTCGCCGGCGACGGCGTCGCGGTGCGGGCCGGGAAGGCGGTACCGGTCTCCTGGGTCTACCGGGACGGCCGGTACCTCGACCTGACCGGGTCGGACGGCAGCCATCTCGGTGACGTGATGGATCTCAACGAGCGGGGCGACGTCCTCGGCGGGGTGCGCACCTTCGGCTACCAGGGCGAGCCGGCCGGTACCAAGGGTGGCCCACCGCAGCCCCCGGAGGGCGGAGCCGGTACCCCGGGCGGGTCGTCGGCGTCGCCGGGCGGCGGGCGTACCGAAGGCCACCCCGACGTGCCGGGGAGCAACCCGGTGGTCTGGCCGGCGGGTGCGGAGCGGAACCCGACCCGGCTCGCCGGGGACGGCACGGGAACGCCGTACGCCACCGGGATCGACGACGACGGGACGGTGGTCGGCGGCATCGGCGGACCCGGGACCGACCTGCCGGCCCGGACGACGGTCTGGGCGCCGGACGGCACGACGAGGGACCTGCCACCCCCGCCCCGGCATGCGGCCACCACCAGCAATCTGTCGATCCGGGGCGGCTGGGTGCTCGGCTGGTCGGTCGCGCCGCCCGGCGGGGAGCAGAAAGTCGTTCCGACCCGGTGGGACCTGCGTACTGGGAAGGCGGCCCCGCTGACCGGGCTGGCCTGGGTGGCGGCGGTCAACCGGCACGGCTGGGTGGCTGGGTTCGTCCGGGACGCGGCAGGTGTCGAAACCCCGGCGGTACTGGCCGGGAAGCGGCCACTCGTGCTCCCGTCGCCGGCCGGGGCCGTACCCGGAACGGAGGGACCGTCGGCGGTGAGCGTCAGCGACGACGGCCGGGTGGTCGGCGGGCTCGTCTCGGTCGCCCCGGCGGACGCCGCCACCGCCGCCGTCCGCTGGACCTGCGAATAGCCCACGGGTGCGGCGGAGGTCTTCCACGGTCGCCGGGATCACGGCTGAAAATACGAGGTGAGAACGATCGGCCATCGCCTATCCTCCGGATGCCGGCCACCGGACGGGGCGGGACCGGTGCGGGCGGGGCCCGCTTCTCGACGCCCCGCCTCCAGATTCGGGATCCCGATGCGCATATCGTTCCTGCGCCGCATCACACTGTCCGGTGTGGCCAGTCACCACCGGCGTCCGCCGCACCGGCCGGCAGCGCCGCGACCGGCACCATCAGCGGTCGACTGACCACGAGTGCCGGCGCTGGTGCCGCGAACACCTGGATCGGCCTCTACGAGGCCGAGGACATCAGATTCGTCGACGGTGCCACCACCGGGGACGACGGCCGGTACACCTTCGAGGGCGTCGCCGCCGGTGCGTACCGGCTCCAGTTCGCGCCGGACCACGGCAACGGTCCCCAGCAGTACTACCGGCAGAAGTCGGAGTTCTGGGACGCCGACCCGGTCACCGTCACGGCTGGTGCCACCACCACGGCCGACGACGTGCTGTTCAGCACCGGCACCGTCACCGGACAGCTCCGCACGGCGACCGGCGAACCCGCCCCGGGGATGTACGTCACCGTCCGCGACGACGAGAGCGGCGCCTCGTCCGGCGGGCTGACCGACGACGGCAGGTACCGGATCGCTGCCCTGCTCCGTCCGGCCGGAGCAGGGCGGCGACCGTTGACGGTCTAGATCGACCCTGGCTAAAGTCTGCCCGACACGGCCGACGAGAGGTTTCACCATCACATCGCTGACGCTGCCCCAGCCCGCCGGGCGGGCGCCGGAGTTCGGCCGGGACGCCCTGATCGTCTGCGAGAGCCTGGTCCGGATCTACCAGACCGGGTCGATCGAGGTGCAGGCGTTGCAGGGGCTGGACCTCGTCGTGCAGGGCGGCGAGATGATCGCCGTCGTCGGGGCGTCCGGGTCGGGCAAGTCGACACTGCTCTCCATCCTCGCCGGAATCGACGCACCCACCGCCGGGCGGGCCCGGGTCGACCGCTGGGACCTGCTGGCGATGTCCCGGGCGGACCGGGTCCGCTACCGGCGGCACACCGTCGGCTTCGTCCGGCAGCAGAGCACGAGCAATCTCGTGCCGTACCTGACCGCGCGGCAGATGGTCGACCTGCCGATGACCGCGGCCCGCACGCCGGCCCGTACCCGCCGGTCCCGGGCCGCCGACCTGCTGGACGCCCTCGGGGTCGCCGACTGCGCCGACCGGCGTCCGGGGCAGATGTCGGGCGGGCAGCAGATGCGGGTCGCCGTCGCGGTCGCCCTCGCCAACCAGCCCCGAGTGCTGCTGGCCGACGAGCCGACCGGTGAGTTGGACAGCGTCACCTCGGCCGAGGTCTTCGACGCGCTGCGGGACGTCAACCGGCAACTCGGCGTCACCGTCGTCGTGGTGACCCACGATCCCGAGGTCAGCGGCAGGGTCGAGCGGACCGTGGCGATCCGCGACGGGCGTACCAGCAGCGAGGTGCTGCGCCGTTCGGCGACCGGTGCCGACGGCGACGTGCGGATGGTCGCCGAGGAGTACGCCGTGATGGACCGTGCCGGCCGGGTCCAGGTGCCCCGCGAGTACCGCGAGGCGCTGGCGCTGACCAGGCGGGTGCGGCTCGCCCTGGAGGCGGACCACGTCGAGATCCGCCCGGACGGCGGCGACCGTGCCGCAGGCCCGCCCGACCCCGACGACCGTTCATGACCACCGACGCGCTGCTCGCCGTCCGGGGCGTCCGCCGGAGCTTCGGTTCCGGGCCGACGGCCGTGCACGCGTTGCGGGACGTGTCGTTCGACGTCGAACCCGGCACCATGGTCGCCCTGGTCGGCCGCTCCGGCTCCGGCAAGACCACCCTGCTCAACATCGTCGGCGGGCTGGACCGGCCGGACTCCGGCACGGTCGTCGTCGACGGTACCGAGGTGACCGCCCTCGACGAGGACGGGCTGTCCCGGCTCCGGCGCGGAACGGTCAGCTACGTCTTCCAGACGTTCGGACTGATCCCGGTGCTGTCGGCGGCGGAGAACGTCGGCGCCCCGCTGCGCCTGGCCCGTACCCCGACCCGGGAGCGGGAGCGTCGGGTCGAGCTGTTGCTGGAGCTGGTGGGCCTGGCCGACCACGCCGAGCAGCGTCCCGGCGAACTCTCCGGCGGCCAGCAGCAGCGGGTGGCGATCGCCCGGGCGCTGGCCGCCTCACCCCGGTTGCTGATCGCCGACGAGCCGACCGGGCAGTTGGACGCCGAGACGGGCCTGTCGGTGATGTCGCTGCTGCGCGGGGTGGTGGAGTCCGAGGGTGTCACGGCGCTGGTCTCCACCCACGACCCGGTGATGATGGCGTTGGCGGATCGGGTGGTCCAGATCCGGGACGGCCGACTCGACGACACCCCGCCCGACGCCGAGCCCGGCGGGCGCGGACCCGGCGACCAGCCCGGCCGGTGCGGACCCGGCGACCAGCCGGGCGCGGCCGGCACCGGAGGCACGGCGGGCCGGAGCAACGGGTGCTGAGGTTGCTCGGGCTTCGTGCCCGTGCGCAGTGGCCGATGCTCGCGGCCCTGCTGGCGGTGGTCACACTCGGCGCGACGCTGCTCGGCACCTGCGCGCTGCTGGTCACCCGGACCGCCGATCGGGCCTTCGAGGTCGCCGCCGGCCGGGCCGCCCCGGCAGAGGTCGGCGTCACCGCCTACACCGTCGACGTGCGGAGAGCCGACACCGGCTCGGTGGCCACCGACACCCGCGAACTGCTGACCTCGACCCTCGCCCCGTTCTCCGCGACGACGGCGACCCGGGCGTCGTCCGAGTTCCGGCTGCTGCCGGAGAGCCTGGTCGACCAGAGCGGCGTCCTGCACGAGACGTACCTGTCGGCGATGGACGACCTGCCGGCCCGGACCGAGCTGGTCGACGGGCGGTGGCCACGGGCCGCCGGCGGGGCCGTCCCGGTGGAGGCCGTCCTGCTCGAACCGATGGCCCGGCGGCTCGGCCTCGCCCTCGGCAGTCGGGTCCGGCTCGGCGCGGAGCTGGACCGGGAGCCTGCGCCGCCGGTCGAGGTGGTCGTCGTCGGCGTGGTACGCCCGCTGCCCGGCACCGGTTGGGAGCGCGACCCGCTCGGCGGGGCCGGCTACGATCCCGCCTTCGGCGACGGGCGCTTCCTGCAACCGGTGCACGCCTACGGGCCGGTGGTCGTCGCGCTGCCCGACCTGCTCTCCGGCGCGCACACGGTGACCCGGATGGAGATCACCGCCCAGCCGGACCTCTCCGACGCGACCGGTCACGACCTGGAAACCGTCGCCGCCGCGGCCCGCGGTGCCGACCGGCGGTTGGCGGGAATCCTCGGCGACCGGGTGCGGATCGAGAACGTCGCCTCGCGGCTGCCCCAGACGTTGTCGGCCGCGCGTGCACAGCAGCGGGTCACCGCCGGTGCGGTGCTCGCCATCGCCCTGCTCGGCGGGCTGCTGACCGCCGCCGCTCTGGCCCTGGCCGGTCAGCTTACCGCCGGGGTACGCGCCGACGAGACCAGCCTGCTGTCGACGTTGGGCTTCGGCGGTGGTCGGCTCGCCGGTACGGCGGCTGCCGAGGGCGCCGGGTTGGCGCTGCTGGCCGCCGTGATCGCCGTTCCCGCCTCGTCCCTGCTGCATGCCGCCCTGACCCGGCTGCCACCACTTGCCGGCGCCGGCCTCGCCGGCCCGCCGCAGGTGACCGCCCCGCAGGTGCTGGTGGTGCTCGGCGGCGTACTGGTGCTCGCGGCGGTGCTGGTGGCCCGCGCAGCACGGCCGGTCGCCACGGCCGGCGACCGGCGACAGTCGGCTGGGCCGCTCGCCCGGTCCGGTGCCGACGTGCTGCTCGTGGCGTTCGGTGCCGTCGGCCTGTGGCAGCTGCACGCCCAGTCGACCGGCGCCGACACCCGGATCGACGCCGTCCGGGTGGTCGCACCGGCGCTGCTGCTGGCCGCCGGCGCGGTACTGGCGCTTCGCCTGGTGCCGCCCGCGCTGCGCGGTGTCGAGCGGGTGGCCCGGCGGACCCGGGGGCTGGCGCTTCCGCTGGCCGTGTTCGAGGCGGCCCGCCGGCCACAGGCGGTCGCCGCGGGCCTGCTGGTCGGCCTCACCTGTGCGGCCGGCACGTTCGGGGTCGGCTTCGGCGCCACCTGGGAGCGGTCGCAGCGCGACCAGGCAGACCTGTCGGTCGGCACCGACCTGGCGATCGCGTTGGCGGCCCCGCCGGTCGCCGGGCAGGGCGTGGGCGTCAGCGCCGCGACCGGGGGAGCGGTCAGCCCGGCCACCACCCGTGGGGTCGCCATCGGCCAGTGGCTGGGCAGTGCCGGCGACGCACCCCAGCTGGTCGCGGTGGACACCGGCCGGGCCGGCGCACTGCTCCGGGGGCGACTGGACGGCGACCGTGACTGGGCGGAGGTGGGGGCCGCGCTGGCGCCGCCGACCCGCGCCGTCGGAGTCGGCGTGCCGCCCGGGGCCGCACTGACCCTGAGCGGCACGGCGACCGGTGCCACCCCGCTCGTGGTGACCCCGCGACTGCTGTTGCAGGACGGTACGGGCCTGCGGACGACCTGCACCGGGGGACCCGTCCCGCTCGACGGCACGGTGCACCGGTTACCCGAGTGCGTGCCCGCCGACGGTCTGGAGCTGGTCGGACTCTCGTTGCCGATCGCGCCCGACCCGTCCGCCGGGGTACCCGACGGCGGCAACAGCCAGGTCGCCGTGACGCTGGCGGCGCCCGGTGCGCGGGCCACCACCGGTGCGGCGCCGTGGAGCGCCACCTCGGCCCCGCCCGCGCCCGAGATGCTCACCCACTCGGCGGTCGCGCTAGCCGGCACCGCCTCGGGCACCGAGCTGAGGATGACGACGACCGTCCAGCTCAGCGGCCCGCAGGACGCCGCCCGCGATCTCGTGGTGACCGCCTTTCCGGCGCCCGGACCGGTGCCCGTGGCCGTCTCGGCCCGGCTCGTCGACGAACTCGGGGTGCGCCGCGGCGCCGTGCTGAGCGTCGCGGCCGGCACCACCCCCGTGGCCGTCGCCGTCACCGAGGTGGTGCCCGAGGTGCCGGCCGCGCCCGGTGCGGTTGCCATCCTGGCCGACATCGACCTGCTCGCCCGTGCCCTGACGGTCGCCGGCAACCCGGAGTATCCGGTGGACGGCTACTGGGTCGGCCAACCAGCCCGGGCGGACGCGGCCGAGCGCGCCGCGGCCCTGCACGTCGGCACGGTGCGCAGTCGGGCGGCCGAGACCGACCGGCTCAGTGCCGGACCGTTGCGCGCCGGACTGCCGGCCGCGCTCCGGTTGCTCGTGCCAGCCGCCGCCCTGCTACTGCTGGCCGGTGTCGTCCTGCACGTTCTCGTCGACCTTCGGGCCCGGGCCGGCCAGGTGGCCCGGCTGCGGGCGTTGGGGCTGACCCGGCGGGAGGTCCGGGCGGTGCTGTTCGGCCAGTACGCCGGCCTGCTGCTGCCGCTGCTGATCGCGGGTACGGCCGTCGGTGCCCTCGGCACCGTCGCCGTCGCGCCGCCGCTGATCCGCTCCGACGCCGGTGCCGCACCTGTCCCGCCCGTCGCGCCGCAGTGGCCGTGGGCGGCCGAGTCGGCCCTGTTCGCCCTGCTGCTGACCGGTTGCCTGCTCGCGGTGGCGCTGGTGGTCGCCGTCCGGACCCGCCGCGCCGGGGCCGGGTACCTCCGGGTGGGCTCGTGATCCGGCGGTGGCTGCCCGCGCCGGGTCGGTTCGTGATCCGGCGCTGGCTGCCCGCACCGCACTGGCCGACGGTGCGCGGCCGGCCCCGGTTCGACGCCGGGCCGCTGCTGCTGACCGCGGTCGTCGTCGCCTCCGTCGTAGGGTTCGCCGGCGCCGTGCCGCCGCTGATCCGGGCCACCGCCGACAGTGCCGTGCAGGACGCGGTACGTCAGGCCGGCGACGATGCGGTGGTCCGGGTACACGCGGGTTGGGAGCCGGACGCCGGGCCGAACGGCGGGCGGGTCCGGGACCCGTACCTCGCCGAGACCGTCGACGACCTGGGCGGGATGGCCGAGGACGAACTCGGGCCCGAGCTGGCGGCGATGCTGCGGCCACCCGTCACCACCGTCACCAGCGGCACCTTGAAGATCACCGACGGAAGCGTGCAACGCACCTTCCAGCTCAGCTATCTCGGCGGCGGTGCCGCCTCGACCGGCGGCGGTCCGGGCGTCACCTGGATCGCGGGCGGGGCGCCCCGGGCGGTCGTCCCGGAGTGGCAGAACCGGATCGAGGTCCCGTACGGTGGGCCGCCCTGGCCGGTGCAGGTCGGCCTGTCGAAGACGGACGCCGAAGCGCTCGGCGTCGGCCCCGGTGACCGCATCCCCCTCGAAGACCAGCAGCGGAACGAAAAACACGTCCAGGTCAGCGGCATCTTCGAGGCGACCGATCCGGACGATCCGGCCTGGCAGCTCGCGCCGTGGCTGTTGCGGCCCGTGCCCGGGGTGGACGGGGTGGGCAGCACCCGGCTCGCCGGGCTGCTCTCCGCCGACTCGCTGCCGGACGCCCGGCTCGCCTTCGAGGACGACGAGCTGGACCGGGTCGTCTGGTTCGGTCCGGACCCCGAGGCGCTCGGCCAGGATTCCGCCGCGCGGGTCGCCGCGACCGTGGTCGCCCTGAAGAGCACCTCCGGTTCGTACGCCGCCTATGGCGGCACGCTGCGCTGGGAGACCCGGCTCGACAACGTGCTACGTGATGTCCGGACCCGGATCGCCGCCGCCACCGCGCAGGCGTCGGTACTGCTCATCGGGGTGCTGACCGTCGCGGTACTGGTGCTGCTGCTCGCCGCCGACCTGCTGGTCCGGCGCCGCGCCCCGGCGCTGGCCGCCGCCCGGCAGCGCGGGGTCGCCCTGCCGGATCTCGGCACGGAACTGCTTGTCGAGTCCACCTTACTGGCGCTGGGGGCCGCCGCGGTCGGGCTCGGGCTGGCCGCTGCCGTGGCCCCGGATGTCTCGTTGGGCTGGGCGGCCCCGGTGGTCCTCGCCGCCGTCGCCGCCAGTCCGGTGCTCGGCACGCTCGCCGCCGCCCGGGCCATCCGGGGGCGGCGCGTCCTGGCCAACCGGGCGGCCCGCCGTTGGGTCCGCCGCACCGGCGAAATCCGCCGGGCCACCCTGGAGGCCGGGCTGGTGGCCGCCGCGGTGGCCGCGTTCGTCGCACTGCACCAGCGCGGAATCCTGCCGGCGGTGCCGGCCGGCGCGCCGATCGGTCCGGACGCCGGTCAGGACGACGGCCTGGCGCTGCCGGCGAGTGCGCCGGCACTCGGTGCGCTCGCCGGTGCGCTCGTCCTGCTCCGGCTGCTGCCGGTCGGCACCCGCCTCGCGCTGCGGCGCTCCCTGCGGTCCGGCCGCCCGCTCGTGGTGTTCGGTGCCGCGCGGGCGGCCGCGACCTCGGCCCGGGTGCTTCCGCTGCTGCTCCTAGTGACCGCCGTCGCGCTGGCGGCGTTCACGGTCACGCTCCAGGCCACGGTCGTCCGGGGGCTGACGGCCGGCGCGTGGCGTACGGTCGGCGCCGACGCCCGACTCGACGTCGTCTCGGCGGACGCCGCCGCCACCGCAGGGGCCGCGCAGCGGATCGCCGCCGCGCCCGGGGTCCGGCAGGTGGTTGTCGCGGAGGTGACCGACGGGGACCGGATCACCGCCGATTCGGCGGTTGTCACGCCGCGTCTGATCATCGTCGACGCCGCCGCGTTCCGGCGGCTGCTGGCCACGACGCCGCTGCCGGACGGGCCGGAACTCGACCGGCTCGCCGCGCCCGGCTCCGGTCCCGTGCCAGCGCTGGTGAGTTCCGCCGACGGCCGACTGCGGCCCGGCATGCGGTTGGAACTGCGCCACCGGGACGGCCCGGCCGTACCGCTCGCGGCGGTCGGCACCGCGCCGACCGTCGGCGACGTCGACGACGTGGTCGTCGTCGACGCCGCCGCCGTTGCCGCCGCCGGTGTCCCGGTCGTGCCGAACACGGTGTGGGCGGCCGGCCCCGGCGCGGCTCGGGCGGTCACCGACAACGCCGCCGTGGGCGACACCGCCGTCCGCGCGGAGGTGCTGGCGGAGCGCCGGAACGCACCGCTCTCGCTGGGTCTGCTGCGGCTGGGCTGGGTTTCGGCGGCGATGCTGCTGGCGATGGGGCTGCTCGGGCTCGCGCTCGGTGCGGCGGCGAGCGCGCCGGAACGGTGGCAGACGCTGACCCGGCTGCGCACGCTCGGGCTGCGCCCGGTGGACGCCCGCTGGGTCGCCGCGGGGGAGCTGCTGCCGCCGGTCGCCGTCGCCGCGGTGGGCGGGCCGCTGCTCGGGGTACTGCTCGCGAGCCAGCTGCCCGGTCCGCTCGCGCTGCGTCGGCTGACCGGGCAGGCCGCCGACCCGGCCCTGGCGCTGCCGTGGTGGCAGCTCGGCCTGCTCGTCGCCGCGCTGGTGGTGGCGGCCGTCTCGGTACTGCGCATCGAGTTCGCGTTGCGCCGTCGCTGGCGCCTCGGTGAGGTCCTCCGGGCCGGTGGGGGATAGCTCAGCTCCGCAGAGCGTTCTCCACGATGCCGGCGTACCCGGCGTGTCCGGCCCGGTTCGGGTGGTAGGACTCGCCGATCGGGTTGGACGTACCGTTCAGCCACTCGACGTCGTCGCAGACCGCGTGCCCGGTGAACGGTCCCCGGGCGTCGACGAAGGCGAACCCGTGTGCGGCGGCCCGGGCGGCGACGGTGCTGGCGAGCAGGTCCGCCGCGGCATTGAGTTCGGCCTGCTCACCGGGGGAGATCCGGGCGATGATGTTGCACTCCTCGCCGTTGAACAGCCGGGGGTAGCCGACCACCGCGATCCGGGCGTTCGGGGCCAGGCCGCGGATCCGGGAGTAGAGCTGGTCGAGCCGGCCGGGCAGGGTGTTCCGGATGGTGTTCTCCGCGCCGTCGATCTGGGACCAGCAGGTGGTGGGCCAGGGCAGCGCGCACTGCACGATCACCGACGACCAGCCGATGTCGTTGCCGCCGGCCTGCACGGTGACGTAGTTGGTGGCCGGGTTGAGGCTGCCGAGCTGGCCGTTGAGCACGCTGGAGGTGGTGGCTCCGGCGCAGGCGGGGAAGCTGAGCGTGGCGCCGAGCCGGGCGGCGTCGAGCACCGGGTAGGAGTGCCGGGAGCGCTGGCAGGAGCCGCTGTCCGAGTAGTACTCCCGGGTGCCGGTGCCGGAGGCGTACGAGTCGCCGAGTGCGGTGTAGGTGGTGGCCGCCGCGTATCCGGGCGGGGCGGCCAGGCCGACGGCGAGGGCGGTGACGAGGGTGACGGTGAGGGCGGCTAGCAGGGGGACCAGGCGACGAGGCAGCGACAAGGTTGGCCTCCTGACATAGGCATCTGTAGATGTCAGGTTGGCGGCTTCCTACGCCCTGCGGAAGTAGCCGTGCAGGTTTCTTTCCTTCCGTTCACCCCCGGTTACGGCGTACGTCAGCGGGCCGCGATGGCGTGGAAGGCGCCGGCCCGGGTGCCGACGTAGATCCGGCCCCGCCACACCGCCGGGGTCGACTCGATGCAGCCGCCCAGCTTCACCTTCCACAACGGCTTCGGCGCGGCAGTGGTGTCGGCGACGTCGTAGCCGTGCAGCACGCCGGCACAGTCCCCGATCACGAGTACGTCGTCGACCACCACCGGGGACTGCCAGGTCGGGCCGGGCAGCTCGAAACGCCACCGTACGGCCCCGGTCGCCCGGTCGACGCCGAGCACCTCGCCGCCCTGGGTGTCGAAGATCGCGATGTCCCGGTGCAGCGCCGGGCTGCCCCAGATGCCGGCCGGCCGGCGGGCGTGGTCGTCCACGTGCCACACGCTCGGGTCGCCCGCACGCTTCGGGTCGAGCTTCATCATCTGTCCGACCTGCTTCGACCTCGCCGTGCCGCGCTCGTACTCGGAGCCGACGTAGAGCGCGCCGGTCTCGTCGACCGCGATCGAGGCGTCCGTGTCGTCACCGGTCCAGTACCGGAACACCCGCTTCGGCTTGCGCCCCTGCTTCAGGCCGCTGATGTCCCAGCCCTGCACCAGCCCGCCCGAGTTGGCGAAGTAGACGGTGTTGCCCGAGACGGCCACCGAGTTCTCGATCGAGACCATCCGGTCGTCCACGTCGCGGAGCAGCCGCGCGTCCCAGCCGGGCGCGTTGAACACCAGCTTCGGCCTGACCGTCACCTTGCCGTCGCGGCCGTACCTGCGGTTGAGCTTGACGATGTGGAACTGGCTGTTCTCGCCGCCGAGGAAGAGGTAGTCGTCGAGGATCAGGCCGGCGCCGTCGAAGTCGTCGTTCCACAACGTCGGCGAGACCGCCCGGGCGGAGAGCTTCCACAGCTCGGTCGGCCGGCCCCGGTCGATCGCGATCACCCGGTAGTAGTTGTCCCGCGATCCGGAGTAGACCAGCGGGTAGCCGTCCGGGTCGACGGTCACCGAGCCCTTGATGATGTCCCCGGTCGGGAAGTCGGGCAGGATCCGCTCGCCGCTCTCGGCATCCAGGAAGTGAATCCGGTGGTCGTACGCCCCGAAGACCACCCAGGTCCGCCCGTCCCGCTCGAAGACGGCGGGTTGGCCGGTCCAGCCCGTACCGCACCAGGTGCGGGTGCCCTTCTCGTCGGTGGACTTCCCGCACAGTCCGCCGCTGGCCGGGAACCGCCACTGCCGGGCCGGAGTGGTCCGGGGCATCGGGCCGGTGCCGTAGTACGTCCGGGTGGGGTTGCCCCGGAAGGTGAGCAGGCCGGAGACCGTGTCGCCGTACGGCTTGCCGACGCGGGCCGGATCCGACCAGCCGGTGAAGGCGACAGGTGCGGCGCCGCTGCCGCCGCCCTCCGGAGTGGGGCTGGCACTGCCCGACCAGCTCGGGCCACTCTCGGGCGCGGCGTCGCCCGACTCGCAGGAGGTGAGGCCGAGCACGGCCACCAGTCCGAGCGCGACGATCCTGGTCGCGGCCGGGGCGGATCCTGAACGCGGTCGTCCGGTCACCGCAACAGTGTGCCTACCGGGGGCAGGCACCGACAGGGTCACCATTCGGTCCGATCGATGTCGGCTCGTTCCGGTGGGCTCCGGACCATGATCGGCGGAGCCGGCATCCGGTGAACGGAGGATCCCGGCGGGCAGCCGGCCGACGTTGACTCCCGTTCGGGGCGTGGAAGCGCGTTGGCCCACGTCGGCGGGGTTGTCGGAGCGGCCTGGACGGGTAGCTGATGTCGTTCTAGGCGGCCTGCACCATACGCCCGTTGTGGTCGGCGGTGCGTCGGTCGGAAATCTGACTTAACATCACCCGTTGTGCCGCTGATCCAGGGTGGTTAAGCTCCTTGGTGCGCGCCCCAATCGCCCGCTTCCCCCGTGGCAGGCGATCGGGGCGCGCACCTTTTGGCTGTGGTCCGTGTCTTGTCCGTGGCCGTGTCGCCTCCCGAGCCAGCCCTTCCGGCGAGATCACCGCGCCGCCACCGCGTGCCGGCAGAGGCCGACGCACACCCGAGACCATCCGACGCCCACCCACCCCGGCCGTCCACCGTGGAGCCGCCCGCCGCACCTCGCGGTCGGCAGACGGCTCCGGACGCCGGGTCCGGGGTTACGGGGCAATCAGATCCAGCGGTTGCCGAGCCACATCCGGGTGGACCACTCGGCGTACGGCAGGAGCTGCCCGACGAAGATCGGATAGAAGTACGCGAAGCAGATCGCCACCAGCAGCACGTACGTGCCGGCGATGATCGCGCCGATCATGCGGCGGTCGCTGGTCCGGCCGTCCGGGTCGCCGGCACCGGCCGCCCCGGCACCGGCCGCGTCCGCTGCCTCGGCTGCCTCCGGTGGTCGGGCGTCGGCCAGGGTGGCGGGATCGACAGCGGCGGTCGAGGCGGCCACCGGTGCCCGGGGCGGACCGGTGATCACCCCAAGCACGTAGGTCACCGCCAGGATCATGAACGGCACCACCGGCGCGACGTAGAAGAAGAACATCGTCCGGCCGTCCAGGGCGAACCAGAACCACGGCAGCAGGCCGGCGGCGACCGGCAGCAGGATGGCCAGTGGCCGCCAGTCCCGCCGGGCCAGGCCCAGCCAGGCGACGGCGGCCAGCGCCGGAAGGAACGACCACCACAGGATCGGGGTACCCAGCAGCAGGATCTCGGAGGCGCAGCTCGGGGCTCCGCAGGTGCCCTGGTCGGACCAGTGGAACGCGACCGGCCGGCCGAGCAGCAGCCACTGCCACGGCCAGGACTGGTAGACGTGCTTGTCGCTGAGGCCGGAATGGAACCTGAGCGCCTCTTCGTGGTAGTGCCACAGGTTGAGCAGGCTGCCGAGGACCGGTGGACTGAACTGGTCGGTGTCGGCCCGCCAGTTCCGGAAGTAGCCGTTGTCGCTGGCGAACCAGCCGGACCAGGTGGCGAGGTAGACCAGGACGATCAGCACCCCGGCGCCGACGAGCCAGAGCCCCTCGTCGACGACGGTGTCCCGCCACGGCCGGCGTACTCCGACGGAGCGGCGGGTGCCGACCTCCCAGAGGACGACGAGCAGCGCGAAGACCGGTATGAAGTAGAGTGCGCTCCACTTCACCCCGAACGCGCAGCCGAGCAGCACGGCGGCGAGCAGGCGCCACCACGGCACCCCGTCGGACCACCGGAACGGCGGCCGGCTGCGTCGCCCCGGCTGGCTCGGGTCGAGCCCGCCCTCGATCGCCCGCAGCCAGCGCTTCCGCCGGACGTCCCGGTCCACCACCAGGGCGCCGAATGCGGCCAGCACGAAGAACATCAGGAAGATGTCGAGCAGCGCGGTGCGGGAGAGCACCAGGTGGAAACCGTCCAGCGCCATCAGCAGCCCGGCGGTGCAGCCGAGCACTGTCGAGTGGAACATCCGGCGGGCGATCCGGACGAGCAGCAGGACCGAGAGGGTGCCGATCGCCGCCGCCGAGAAGCGCCAGCCCAGCTCGTTGTAGCCCCAGATCTGCTCGCCGATCGCGATCATCCACTTGCCGAGCGGCGGATGGACCACGTACGCGGCGGTATTGTTCTTCTCGTCCCACTCGATGCCGCGCAGCAGCAGGTTGTGCGCGTCGGTGGCGTAGTAGATCTCGTCGAAGATCTTGCCCTTGGGGCTGCTCAGCCCGACGAAGCGGAGGATGCCGGCGATCAGCACCACCACGGCGGTGGCCAGCCAGGACCAGGGTTCGAGCCGGGCGTCGAACGGGGCCAGCCGGCGTCTGATGATCGCCGGTACGCCCCCGCCGAAGCGGTCGCGGCGCTCGCTGGGGGCTGTCCCGTCCGGGGTGGCCGAGCTCACCTCGACCACGGGGGCTGCCGGCGGCCCTGCGGCGCCCGGGCCATCGGTCTGCGCTGTCGACGCCAGAGTCACCCCGTGATCGTAGGCTGCCAAGGTGTGAAACGGGGTACGACGCTCGCTATGTGCGATGACAGCTATCGATGAAGGGGATATTTGGTGACAAAATCGTCCGGTAACGGCCGTTTGATCCTGCTTGGTGCGCCGCTCGGCAACCCCGGCGACGCCTCGGCACGGCTGCGGGACACCCTCGGCGAGGCGGACGTCGTCGCCGCCGAGGACACCCGCCGGCTCACCCGGCTGGCCCGGGACCTGGGCGTCACCGTCACCGGCAGGATCGTGTCCTACTTCGAGGGCAACGAGGAACGCCGTACCCCGGAACTCGTCGACGCCGCCCGCGACGGCGCGCTGGTGGCGCTGGTGACCGACGCCGGGATGCCGAGCGTCTCCGACCCCGGCTACCGGCTGGTCCGGGCCGCCGTCGAGGCCGGCGTGCCGGTCTCCGTGGCGCCCGGCCCGAGCGCCGTCACCACCGCGCTCGCCCTCTCCGGCCTGGCCACCGACCGGTTCTGCTTCGAGGGTTTCCTCCCCCGCACCGGCGGCCCGCGCCGGGCCCGGCTCCGGGCGCTGGCCGCCGAGGAGCGCACCCTGGTCTTCTTCGAGGCCCCGCACCGGGTGGCCGGCTCGCTCGCCGACCTGGCCGCCGCGTTCGGTCCGGAACGGCCGGCCGCGCTCTGCCGCGAGCTGACCAAGACCTACGAGGAGGTGCTGCGCCGGCCGCTGGGCGAGCTGGCGACCTGGGCCGCCGACGGCGAGCCGCGCGGCGAGATCACCCTGGTGGTCGCGGGCGCCCCGGCGGTCGTCGCACCCGTCCCGGCCGTCGCCGACCTGCGGGCCGCGGTCGCCGACCTGGAAGCCGAGGGTACGTCCCGACGCGACGCCATCACCGCCGTCGCCACCGGGTACGGGCTGCGCCGCCGGGACGTCTACGCCGCCGTGCACGCCCCGGCCGCCGACTGAGCTCGGTAGCGGCGGAAGTTCAGTAAGCCGCGGCCAGGAAGCCGGCGGTGAGCAGCAGCGGGCCGGCGACGCTCGCCAGGGTGGCGGTGTGCCGGCTGCGCCGCTCGGGCAGTCGGCGCGCCCCGGTGGCCCAACCGGCTCCCGCGCAGCAGAGCAGCACCATCCCCAAGCCGAGTACCCAGCGCAGGTGCAGCAGGCCGGTACCCGCCCCGACGTATGCCTTCCCGCTCTCCACCCCGGTCGTCCGGGCCGTCAGCCGGCTGCCGAACTCCCGGTGCGCCCCGTCGACCCCGACCAGCCGGACGTCGTGCACCCGCAGCCGGCCACTGTCGGCGCTGAAGTCGCCCCGGCAGTGCTGTGCCAGCCCCCTGCCGACGCAGCTCTCCACCGTCGCCGTACCCAGCTCACCACGCCCGACGGCGAGCCAGAACGGTTCGGCGCTGACCCAGGCGAAGAAGGCGGCGACCAGGGAGCAGAGGATCACGCCGGCGAGGCCGAGCGCCGGGTTCCGCTGCGGCTTCGGCGGCCGGGGTCCCCGCTGCCGGGCCGGGGTCGCCGCCGGCTCCTTCCGGCGGCCGTACCAGGTCCGGGGGGTCGGCTGCACGGGGGTGCCGTCCCAGTGCACCTCCTCGATCGGCAGCCAGAAGTCGTCGTCGGACTCCTCGGCCGACTCCGGGTCGACGCCGGGCGGGGTGGTGGGGAGGTGCCCGGTGGGCCTGTTCCAGGCCGGCGCGGTGGCCCGAGGTGCCCGCTGGGGCAGTATCGCGAGCGGCGCACCCGTGGTCGGTTCGATGCCGGACGGCCCGGCGGAGGTGCCGGGCGCACCGAGCCAGGCGGAGCCGAGGGCGGGCGTGGCGCCGCGGAACGGCCCGGCGGGCGCGGGCTCGTACGCCGGAGCCGAGTCCGGGACGGCTTCGGGACGGGACGGCTGATCAGCCTCGGAAGGGCACGGCTCGACCTCGGAAGGGCACGTTTCCGCTGCTTGCTGCCCACCCTCGTGGCCCGTCACCCGTCCATTGGACAACGCTGGCCCGGCCCGGTCGGGCAGCTCCGGGCGCGTGTCGAAGAGGAAAAAAGTCGGATATCAGTCTGAATATTGGCAGGTTGAGGGATCTTTCTGTCAACGCCCTGCCGGCTCCCTGCTGACGCCCTGTCGCCGGCCGGCCGCCGAGCTGGTCCGGGTGGTCACTACGCTTGTTTTCATGAGTCACGTTCTCGCGGCGGTTGCCTGGCCGTACGCCAACGGCCCGCGCCACATCGGCCACGTCTCCGGCTTCGGGGTCCCCTCCGACGTGTTCAGCCGGTACATGCGAATGGCCGGGCACGACGTACTCATGATCAGTGGGACGGACGAGCACGGGACACCGATCCAGGTGCAGGCGGACAAGGAGGGGGTGACCCCGCGCGAGCTGGCCGACCGGTACAACCGGGTGATCGTGGAGGACCTGCACGGGCTGGGCCTCTCCTACGACCTCTTCACCCGGACCACCACCCGCAACCACTACGCCGTGGTGCAGGAGCTGTTCGAGGCGCTGCACCGCAACGGGTACATCGTGCCCAAGGTGACCATGGGGGCGATCTCGCCGTCGACCGGGCGCACCCTGCCGGACCGCTACATCGAGGGCACCTGCCCGATCTGCGGCTACCCGCACGCCCGGGGCGACCAGTGCGACAACTGCGGCAACCAGCTCGACCCGATCGACCTGGTCAACCCCCGCTCGAAGATCAACGGCGAGACGCCACAGTTCGTCGAGACCGAGCACTTCTTCCTCGACCTGCCCGCCTTCGCGCAGGCGCTGGCGAAGTGGCTGGACAGCCGGGAGGGCTGGCGACCCAACGTGCTCCGCTTCTCCCGGAACCTGCTGGACGACCTCCAGCCCCGGGCGATCACCCGGGACCTGGAATGGGGCGTACCCATCCCGCTGGACGGCTGGCGCGACCGCAGTGACAAGCGGATCTACGTCTGGTTCGACGCGGTGATCGGCTACCTGTCGGCGTCGATCGAGTGGGCGCGCCGCTCCGGCGACCCGGAGGCGTGGCGGCGCTGGTGGTCGGCGGACGGTCCGGGCGGGGACGCCCGGGGCTACTACTTCATGGGCAAGGACAACATCGTCTTCCACTCGGTGATCTGGCCGGCGCTGCTGCTCGGCTACGACGGCGAGGGCGACCGGGGTGGCGAGCCCGGCGGCCTGGGCCGGCTCAACCTGCCGACCGAGGTGGTCTCCAGCGAGTTCCTGACCATGGAGGGGAAGAAGTTCTCCTCGTCCCGGCAGGTCGTGATCTACGTACGCGACTTCCTGGCCCGGTACGACGCCGACGCGCTGCGCTACTTCATCGCCGTCGCCGGCCCGGAGAGCCAGGACACCGACTTCACCTGGGCCGAGTTCCTGCGCCGCAACAACGACGAACTCGTCGCCGGCTGGGGCAACCTGGTCAACCGTTCGATCTCGATGGCGGCGAAGAACTTCGGTGCGATCCCGCCGGTCGATCCGGCCGGGCTGACCGAGGCCGACGAGGCACTGCTGGCCACCGCCCGAGCCGGCTTCGCCACGGTCGGCGACCTGATCGCGAAGCACCGGCAGAAGCAGGCGATCGGCGAGGCGATGCGGGTGGTCGCCGAGGCCAACAGATACCTGTCGGAGCAGGCACCGTGGAAGCTCAAGGGCGAGGCCGACAAGCCCCGGATGGGCACCGTCCTGCACGTCGCCCTCCAGGTGGTCAGCGACGCCAACACGCTGCTCACCCCCTTCCTGCCGCACTCGGCGCAGCGGGTGCACGAGCTGCTCGGCGGCACCGGGGTGCACGCGCCGATGCCGTCGATCGTGGAGGTCGAGGACCTCGACGGCGGGCCGTCGTACCCGGTGTTGACCGGGGACTACACGGTCGGGGCGAAGTGGGCGTCGGTACCGGTCGAGGCGGGGCGGGCACTGGCCGCGCCGAAGCCGGTGTTCCGCAAGCTCGACCCGTCCATCGTGGACGAGGAGCTCGCCCGACTCGGCGACTGATTAGGGCCGCCCGGTACGATGCGGGTCGTGACCGCGCCCAGTGACGGAAGCAAGCCCCAGATTCGGCATGACGTGCCCACCCCGGCCCGGATGTACGACTACTGCCTCGGCGGCAAGGACAACTTCCCGGTCGACCGGGCAGCGGTGCTGGCCGTGCACAAGCAGTTCCCGGAGGGGGTGCACGAGGCCCGGAACAACCGGCTCTTCCTCTACCGGCTGGTCCGCTTCCTGGCCCGGGACGCCGGCATCCGGCAGTTCCTGGACATGGGCAGCGGGTTGCCGACCCAGGCGAACGTGCACCAGGTGGCCCAGCGGTTCCAGCCGGACGCCCGGGTGGTCTACGTCGACAACGACCCGATCGTGCTGTCCCACGGCCGGGCACTGCTCGCCGACGACCGGACCACCACCGTGATCGCGGCCGACATGACCGAACCGGAGCGGATCCTCGGCGACCCGGAGACGCGGAAGCTGATCGACTTCTCCGAGCCGGCGGCCGCGCTGTTCCTCTCGATCGGCCACTCGATCGTCGACGACCAGAAGCTGCGCAGCATGTTGGAGACGGTCTGGGCGGCGCTGGCACCCGGCAGCTACCTCGGGTTCTCCCAGGTCTGCGGGATCGACCGGGCGACGGTCGAGGAGGGCAACGAGATGACCAAACGGCTCGGGCTGTCCTGGCGCAACCGCACGGTGGAGGACGTGACCGAGCTGCTGCGCGGGTTGGAGCCGGCGGAGACGATCGAGCCGGGTCTGGTCCAGGTCGTCGAGTGGCGTCCCGACCCCGACCAGCCCACGCTGGCCCACGTCGACGAGCCGCTGCGGCCGTACCTGGAGTCGCCGTTGGAGAACCAGCGGTCGATGGAGTGCGGTGTGGTGTTCCGCAAGCTCTGAATCTGTTCCGCAAGCCCTGAAAGAACGGACCGGGCGTCCGGCATAGCCAAGGTGTGAGAGCACTACGACCCGGGAGGGGCACCTTGGCGAAGACGCATGTCCGAAGGCCGGCCGGACGGAGCGCCGGTGCGGACTGACATCGAACTACTCGTGGCCTCCGACCACGACGCGCATGCCTTCCGCGAGCTGTACGACCGGTACGCAAAGGTCATCCACGGGTTCTTCCGGCGACGTACCGGTGAGCACGAGACGGCGCTGGACCTGACGGCCGAGACCTTCGCCCAGGTATGGCAGGCGCGGCACCGCTTCGTCGACCGACACGCCGGATCGCTGGGACCGTGGCTCTTCGGTATCGCCCGCAACCTGCTGCTGCGGGCGGTACGGAACCGGCGGGTACTCGCCGAGGCCACCGCCCGGCTCGGCATGCGGGTCGAGCGGGCCGTCGTCACTCCCGACGAGAGCTGGCTCAACGAGCTGGACGCGGACCTGGAATCCGCGCTCGCGTCCCTACCAGCGGCGCAGCGCAGCGCGGTGGGGCTGCGGGTGCTGCACGACCGCAGTTACGAGGACATCGGCGACGCGCTCGACTGCTCACCCGGCGCGGCCCGGATCCGGGTCTCCCGAGGACTCACGGCGCTACGCGGACGACTAAGGCCGACCCGGCCGACCCAGACGAGGAGGGCATCCTGATGACCAACGACCTGCACCCGGACCTGGTCCGGCTCGGCAACGAACTGGAGCATGCCGTGAGCCGGGAGATCGCCGCGAGCGCACCCCGCCGGGAGTACCGACGACGACTGTTCGGGTCCCGGACGGCGTTCCTCGCGGCGGTCACCGTCGGTGCGCTGGCCGTCGGGGGCGGTGCCGCTGCCGCCGCCGTCGCACTGCTGACGCCGGACACCGTCGCCAGGGGCATGCCGGGCTCGGCGGTGATCTTCGAGGGCACCGACCCGACATGTACGACCGAGGACAGCGTCGTCTTCACCTGCGAGCTCAGCCGGGCGCCGCAGGACGACGTGCGGACCGATCTCTCCAAGATCCCCGAAGCGAAGCGCCCGACCCAGCCGAGGGTCGCCGACTTCAAGGGCCGCAAGGAGAGCTTCGCCGACGGGCAGCGGAGAATCGCCGGTGGATGTGTCGGCACCGACAGGGCCGGCATGCACTGGACCTGCTACGCCGGCCAGCGGGCCGTGGACGAGGGGATTATCGGCCAGGACCTGCTCGGCGAGTACCAACCGACCCCTGCCCGCGGCTGACCCGGTCACCGAACAGCACGGTCCCGCATTCTCCGGTCGGGCGTGTCAGACGTGGACCGGACGGTGCGCTCACCGGACTCCAACGCGGCCGACCGAGAATGGACAGATGCCACGGTTGCCAGGGAAGGCCATGGGTTCGGCCCCCACGCGATGCTGGTCGTGGACCACTTCCACGTCGTCCAGCTGGCCAACCGGGCCGTCACCGAGGTCCGCCGCCGCATGACCGTCACCCACCGAGGCCGCCGCGGCCGGGCCACCGACCCGGAATGGCAGCAACGCAACCGGCTGACCCGCTCAGCTGCCCGGATGCGCGCCGAGCACGTCGACCGGCTCACCGATACGCTCAGCAACCTGCCCGCCATGATCGGCCAGCCGATCCTGACCGCCTGAAACGCCAAGGAAGACCTGCTCGACCTACTCGCGACCGCCCGCACCCGGCCGGACCGGGAGGCCGTCGTCCGGCTACTGCACCGCATCTACGCCCGTTGCGCCGACTCCGGCCCTGCTCGAACTGTACCGGCTCGCGGCCACGGTCGAGACGTGGTGGCCCGAGATCCTCGGCTTCCTGCACACCGGCATCACCAACGCTGGCTCCGAAGGCACCAACCGCGTCATCAAGACCGTCGCCCGTGACGCCTACGGCTTCCGCAACCCCGAAAACCAGCGGCTACGCACCCGCACCGCGACCACCCGCCGCCACCGCGGACACCTCAACCCCGCTTAAGTTCGAAGAGCCCTCAAACGTGATGCCGGGTCGGGTCGATCTCCTCGTCGGCGCTAAAAGACAGCGCCACTCGGCCGTCATCCTCGGTAGAGTCCCGCCATGCGCGTGCACCAGTACGTCTACTTCGCGCTGGCCTCCCGCCAGGTTCCGGCTGCCGACATCACCGCCCGCCTGGGTATTGAGCCCGACGAGGTAAAGATCCGCGGCAGTCGCCGGATCCAGCCGCCCATACCCGCTTCGCACACCTGGCGGATCGTCTGCCGGAAGCCCGGCTTAACGGTACACGAGCAGATCAACCAGATTCTTGATCGCTTGCACGCCCATGCTGACCGAATCGGTGACCTGGCCGCCGAACTCGACCAAATCGAAGGCAGCCCCGGCTCAAGCGTTCTGCAAGTCGTACGGGTCCTCGAACACCCCGATGGCGAGGACGAAGACCTCACCAGCCCGGTCGAGGGACTGGAAAAGCTACCCGGGCAACACCAGCTCCTCGGTTGGCACCTCGACGCCAGAGCCTTGGACTTCCTGCGACGCACCCACGCGGAACTCGACATCGACGAGTACGCCTACGGATGACCCCGCATCCCTCGCCCGTCCACCGCGCCCATGCACGCCCACGAGCCCCTAGCATCGACATCTACTGCCCCCGCAGGGTCGACCTAACTATCTAGGCCACCACGTCAAGCATCAGCTGGGACGGAAACGCGGCCGGGCGTCGCCGGGTCAGCAACCGCTGCCGCTCGAGCCGCAGCTCGACCCGCCGCTCGCAGTCCTCGTCGCTCCAGCCCGGCCGGCCGATCCGCATCACCTCCTCCATGTAGCGGCGGGTCTGCAACAGCCCAGGCACCAGCTTGCCGTCGTAGTGCCGGATGTGGTCGGCGTGTTCCTCCATGCTGACGCAGAGCTCGAACCAGTCCGGGACGGTGTCGCCGTACGCCTGCCACCAGCCGTCGGCGGTCTGCCGGGCGAGGCTGACCAGCGTCTCGGTCAGCTCCGGCGACGCCTGGTAGGCGTCGCAGAGGGCTCTGACGTCGGGGGTACGGACCCGGCTCAGTCCACTCTCGATCCGCCAGATCTTCACCGTCGAACACTCCGCCGCCGCCCCGGCGGTCTTGATTACCGACTGCGGCGTCGCCGGTCGGGGGTCGCGCGCCGGAGGGCGGACCTGATCCGCGCGACGGTGTCGGAGGGCGCCAGTTCCTGTCGCAGCTCCAGCAGATAGCCGGCGGGGTGTCCGGCGAGGACCTGTCGGCGCTGGTCGAGTGCACCGCCGACCGCGCCGGACCGCTCAGAGCTCGTACGGGATGTCGACGAGCTGGTCGTCGGTGACCTCGGCCGCCGGTGCCCAGGACTCGTAGACCCCGCGTTCGTAGCACTGCGCGCCGAGCGGCGCCACGTTGTCCGGGTCTGGTCGGCACAGCCGTAGTCGCAGCCAGCCGCCCTCCTCGCGGAGCACCAGGCAGCGGGTGTCCCGCCAGTCGACGTACCGGGCCCGGCGGGTGAGCGTCTGCACCGGGTAACGGGCCGCCCGGGTCATCGCCAGCACCCGGAACTCGCCGGGCGGGTCGGCGACCGCCTCGTGCTCCTGCCCCCGGTAGCCGCCGATCAGCAGGGTGGAGCGGATCGCGTCGCCGGTCGAGACGTACTCCTGGTCGGGTGCGACCCCGGGCACCGCGGCCAGCAGGTGCCGCCAGCGCGGCCCGGCCATCCGCAGCCAGCCGCGCTGTTCCGGCTGGTACGTGTAGAGCACCACCTCGTCCCCGTCCGGGGTGTGCGCCAGCAGGGCGGCGTTCGCCGGCAACGGCAGGTCGGCGAAGTCCCGGGTGACGAACTCCGGGATCAGGTGCCGCCCGCTCGGGGTGAACCCGGTGCCGAGTACCGGCGGGCCGACCCGGTCGTGTGGCGGCATCGTCGTCAGGCCCCGGTGGGTGCCGGCCAGCGGCGCGACGTAGTCGACCGGGTCGGTGGCCCGCCAGCGCAGCAGGTACGCCACCTCCGGCACCGCCCGCCCCGCCTCCGAGTCGGTACGCAGCAGCATCTGGTCGGCCGGGGTGCGCAGGTGCGCCACGTCGTACTCGCGGTAGCAGAAGCCGTACGGCAGCCAGCCGCGCAACAGGAATCCGGCGAACTGCTGGGCGGAGAGCGCCTTGACCATCTGGCTGCCCCGGCGCACGGTCGCCGACTCGCGTACCGAGACCAGCACCGGGTCCTCGGCGGCGGCCGGGCTCTGGCTCAGGCCGTGGATGTCCGTCCAGCCGAGGACCCGGTTGAGTGGTGCGGTCAGCGGACTGTCCGGCACCCCGAGGCCGTTCGCCCGCTCGGCACCGGGTCCGGTACCGCCCCGGTGCGGGTCGGGCAGCCGGCCGACCTCGCTGGCGTGGGCGTACCGGTGGTAGGGGTAGCGGGCGTCGGGGCGGCGGTCCCGGTCGAACCCGGCCGCCGGCTCCGCGCTGAACAGCTCGTATGCGGCACCCCGGGCCAGCTCCGCAGCCGGGTGCACGCCGCCGCCGTACCGGACCCGGAGCCCGGTCGGCGTCTCGGGCACCGCACTGGCCGGCGGGGACACGCTCACCGCGCCGACGCTAAGACCGGTCGGCACCGGCCGAGTGAACGTCGGGTTACCGACCGGGGTAGCCAGGGCCGGAGCCGGCCGGATCTGCCGGTTCGGCTGGCCGCCCGGCGCCGGTCCGACACCCGCCGCCCGCCGATCGACCCACCGCTCCGGTCCGGCCCCCGCCGCCCGCCGATCGATTCACCGCTCCGGTCCGGCAGCCGCCGCCCTGCCGGAAGGCCCCACCTGGTACGCCCGCGTACGCGGCCCCCGACCGGTGTGTGATGCTGGCGGCGATGAGTCAGCAGCCGACCGAGAGCCGCCGCCAGCGGGCCGCCCGCCGGGCGGGAGAGTACCCACCGGTGCCCGAGCCCCTGCCGGTGCCGGTGCTCGACAGCCACACCCACCTGGACATCACCCTTCCCGAGGCGGGTACGCCGCCGTGGCACGGCCGGTCGGACGATCCGGTGGCGGCGGCGGTCGAGCTGGCCACCGAGGTCGGGGTGGACCGGTTGGTGCAGGTCGGCGTGGACGTGGTCTCGTCCCGGTGGGGTGCCGAGGTGGCGGCGCGGCAGCCGGCGGTGGTCGCCACGGTGGCGCTGCACCCGAACGAGGCGCCCCGGCTCGCCGACCTGGACGAGGCGCTGCGGGAGATCGAGTCACTCGCCGCCGAGGAGCGGGTCCGCGGCATCGGCGAGACCGGGATGGACTTCTTCCGTACCGGTGCCGAGGGCCGGGCCGCCCAGGAGACGAGTTTCCGGGCACACATCGCGATCGCCAAGCGGTACGCCAAGCCGCTGGTGATCCACGACCGGGACGCGCACGCCGACGTGCTGCGGGTGCTGGACTCCGAGGGCGCACCGGAGACGGTGGTGCTGCACTGCTTCTCCGCCGACGCCGAGTTCGCCGCCGAGTGTGTCCGGCGCGGCTACCTGCTCAGTTTCGCCGGCACGGTCACCTTCGGCAACGCGACGGCGCTGCGCGAGGCGGCCAGGGTCACTCCGGTGGAGCAGATCCTGGTGGAGACCGACGCCCCCTACCTGACGCCGATGCCGCACCGGGGTCGGCCGAACTCGGCGTACCTGATCCCGCTGACCGTCCGGTCGCTGGCCGAGACGACCGGCGCCGACCTCGACGAACTCTGCGCGGCGATCTCGGCCACCGGCGACCGGGTCTTCGGCCCCTGGTAGGCCACGGTCAGGCCGGTGTGCGGCGGCTGGCGCGGGTGGGGCGGCCGTTGCCGGGCGACGGGGTGCCGGCGCCTGGCTGTGCCGGCACCAGCTCGCCGGCCGAGCCGTCGCCGGCCGGACCGAGCCCGCCGATGCCTTCGCCGCTCGCCCTGCCCGCGCCGTCGCCGTCCGCGTCATCGCCGTCCAGACGGCCCTCGGCGGCGAGTCGGCGGGCCGCCCAGGGGGTGATCACGAAGCCGCGCTTGACGGTCAGCAGCTGCACCCCGGCGGTCCACGCCTGGATGCCGTCGATCCCGCCGAGGGTCTTGGTGGTGAACTCGAAGACGTCGGCGTGGGTCGGCAGGATCACCTCGCACATCAGCGACTCCTGGCCGAGCGTCGCGGCGACGTACCGGACGCCGCGCAGCGCGGCCAGCTCCCGGGCCACCCCGTCGAGCCGGGACGGCGCCACCGAGAGCCAGAACAGGATCTCCGCCTCGAAGCCGAGCGCCGCCGCCGGGACCAGCGTGATCACCTGTACGCAGCCGGTGTTGTAGAGCGACTCGAAGCGCCGCCGGACGGTGCTCTCGCTGACCCCGAGCCCGCCGGCCACCGCCTGGAAGCTGTTCCGGCCGTCCTCGCGGAGCGCCGCGATGATCCGTTCGTCCAGCTCGTCGAGGTGTGCCGGCGGGCAGTCGTGCACCGGTGGCGGGGCGACGAGCTGGCTTCCGGTGCCGAGCAGGTGCCGGGACCACTCGTGGGTCGACTTGTAGGTGTGCAGTTCCAGGTCGGCGACGCTGCCCTGGATCCCGGGGATCTTCTGCAACCCGTTGAGCAGCACGCTGTGCAGGCTGGTCCCCTTCGGCACGAGTACCTCGGCGACCAGGTCGTAGACCCCGGTGACCAGGGCGACGAAGCGGATCTCGGGCATCGCGGCCAGCGCCTGCGCGGCGGCGAGCTGGCTGCCGGCCGCGCAGCGGATCCGCACGATCAGCAGGTCGGCCGGGCCGCCGCCGGGCTGCGGGGCGGCGGCGACCTTCACCAGCCCGTCGGCGAAGAGCTGCTGCGCCCGGCGGGCCACGGTGGTGACCGAGGTGCCGGTGAGCTGGGCGATCTCGGTCCAGCTCGCCCGGCCGTTGACCTGGAGCGCGGCGACGATGCGCCGGTCGGTCGGATCGAGGTCGTAGTTGTCGCTCGGGATCATGCCGGGTACGCCGGTACGCCGGCCAGGAACTCCCGGACGACCTGCTGGAACCGCTCCGCCTCCTCCAACTGCGGGGAGTGTCCGGAGTGCTCGAAGACCACAAGTTTCGCATCCGGGATCAGCCCGGCGATGGTTTCGCTGCATTCCACCGGCGTGATCCAGTCGTGTCGACCCACGGTGACCAGGGTCGGGCAGGAGATCCCCGGGAGCAATGCCTTGATGTCGTAATTAGGCTGGTTTACAGCGAATGCGAAGTTGTGCGTGGCGTACCGGTACGGCGTCTGCTCGACCCGCTCCCGCACCCGCGCCCAGTCCAGGTCGTGGTCGTAGAGCGGCAGGATCTCCGCCCAGCAGTCCCGCAGGTCGGCCTCGTCCCGGACCGTCCCCGACATGATCCGGTCCAGCTTCGCCCGGTCGATCGTCACCCGGGCCGAGGCGAGCGCGTTGCGCAACGCCAGCTCCTGGTTGGCGTTGTCGGCGGCGGTGTCCCGGAGCACCAGCGCGGCCACCCGCTCCGGATAGCGGATCGCGTACTCCATCGCGACGAAGCCGCCGTACGAGCCGCCGGCCATCACGATCCGCTCGGCACCGGCCCACTGTCGCAGCCCGTCCACGTCGGCCGCCCACTGCTCGTGCGTGAACGGCTCGTTCCCCTCGCTCGCCCCGGAACCCCGGGCGTCGAAGACCACCACCCGGTACTCGTCGGCGAAGGGCGCGAACGACACCCTCGGCTCGGCCATCGAGCCCAGCCCCGGCGCGCCGTGGTGCACGACCATCACCGGCTTGCCCGGCGCGTCGTCCCCCAGCACCAGCACGTTCAGCCGGTTGCCGTTGATCTCCACCGTCGTCGGTCCGCCGCTCGTCGGTCCGCCGCTCATCTTCACGCTCCGATCACGATCTCGTCGAGGTCCCGGGGATAGCTGGTGAGCCGGCACGGCCCGTCGTCGGTCACCAGTACGGTGTCCGAGATGCGGTAGCCGGCGTGGCCGGGGACGTACACCCCCGGTTCGCTGGAGAGCACCATGCCGGGCGCCAGCACCGTGTCGTCGCCGTCGGCCACCCAGGGCGGCTCGTGGAAGCCGAGCCCGATCCCGTGCCCCTGCCGGTGCCGCAGGTATTCGCCGAGTCCGGCCCGGCGGACCACCTCCAGGCAGGCCCGGTTCGCGTCCACGCACCGCACCCCCGGCCGCAGCGCCTCGGTGCCGACCTGCTGCGCGTCCCGGACCACCTGGTAGTAGCGGCGCTGCTCGACGGTCGGCGCGCCGAGCAGGAAGGTCCGCTCGCTCTCCACGAACCGGCCGCCGACCGCACAGCCGAGGGAGAGCATGAACGGCTCGCCGCGTCGCAGCCGGTCCGCGCCGGGCAGCCGGTGCGGCTGCGCCGAGTTCGGGCCGCCGTAGACGAGTCCGCCGGTGAGCATCGGCACCACCACCACGTCGTCGTGCTCGGCGTACATCTTCGCGGCGCCGTACCTGGTGACGTGCCCGGCCAACTCGGTCTCGGTGGGCAGCTCGCCACCGCCGGCCGCCGCCTCGGCGACCAGCCGGACCCCCTCGGCCAGCATCGCGTCGGCGATCCGGGCCGCCTCGGTGTGCAGGGCGACCTCCTCCGGCGTCTTGCGCAGCCGCAGCGTCCCGACCAGGTCGGTCGACGTCCAGGTGGTCCCCGGGAAGGCGGCGCCGAGCGCGCCGACCCGGGCGACCGCCGTGGACGGGGCGTAGCCGGCCCGGACCGGCGGCACCGGCACCGCGTCCCGGAGCACCCCCCACGGGCTCCGCTCGCCGGGGAACTCCGGATAGACCACCAGGGTGGCGGCGGCCCGCTGGTCGGCGGCGTACTCCCGCTCCAGGTCCGGGACGAGCAGCAGCACCGCGCCGTCCCGGGCCAGGTAGGCGGCGACCGGGCGCTCGTTGGGGAAGTGCGCGAAACCCGTCAGGTACGCCATGTCGAGCGGATCGTCCAGCAGCAGCGCGTCCAGCCCGGCCCGGTCCAGTTCGGTCCGGACCCGCTCGTGCAGGGTGGCGTAGAAGGAAGCGGCCAGTCGCACCGGCTCGTCACCTCGTCCTCGGATTGCGGGCGTCGTTGTACGCCACGGCGAGCAGGGTGGTCGCCACCACCAGCAGCAGGATGGCCAGCGACGGGAAGAGCGTGGTCCACCAGGCGGTGGCGAGCGATCCGGAGCGCTGCGCCTGGTGCAGGATCGTCCCCCACGACCAGCTGTTCGGGTCGCCGAGGCCGAGGAAGGAGAGCCCGGCCTCGGACAGCACCGCCCGGGAGGTGGTCAGCACCACCGAGACCGCGACCACCGGCGCGACGCCGGGCAGTACGTGCTTGCGGATCACCCACAGGTGCGAGCCGCCGATCACGTGCGCCGCCGAGACGTACGGCATCGGCACCACGGCCAGTCCCTGCGAGCGGACCACCCGGGCCACCTCCGGCCAGCTGAAGACCGCGATCACCACCACCAGGGTCGGCACGCTCGGCCCGGCCAGCGCGGCGACCAGGATCATCAGCGGTAACACCGGCAGCGACAGCGAGACGTCGACGATCACCCCGAGGACCAGGTCGGCCGGCCGGAAGTAGGCGGCCAGCACCCCGACCAGTACCCCGATCACGATCGCCAGCAGGCTGGCCGCCAGGCCGACCACGATGCTGACCCGGGTGCCCCAGACCACCTGGGCGAAGACGTCCCGCCCCAGGTCGTCGGTGCCGAACCAGTGCCCGGCACCGGGGCCGGCCAGCACCTGCTCGCCGTACCCGCTGGGATAGTCGGCGATCAGCGGCGCGGCCAGCGCGACCAGGCCGAGCAGCAGCAGGATGCCGGCGCTTACCAGGCCGAGCGGGTTGCGCCGGAACGACTGCCAGGTCTGCCGGGCCACCGACTCCGACGGCGGCAGCCCGCCGGCCGACGGACTGCCGGTGGCCGGAGTGCCGGCGGTGGCGGCCGGCGGCGGGGTGTCGCCCGGCGACGGCATCACGAGTTCGGCGGTCATGCGGTACGCACCCTCGGGTCGAGCAGCCCGTAGGCCAGGTCGGTGAGGAGGTTGGCGGCGATCACCGCGAAGGCGAGCATCAGGAACGCGCCCTGCAACACCGGGAAGTCGAGCTGCCCGACCGCCTCGAAGATGGCCCGGCCGACCCCCGGGTACGCGTAGATCGACTCGGTGAGCACCGCCCCGCCGACCAGGAAGCCCAGTTGCAGCCCGACAAGTGTGGTGGTCGGCAGCAGCGCGTTGCGCAGCGCGTGCCGCCAGACCACCTTCCGGTTCGGCAGCCCCTTGGCCCGGGCCAGCGTGCAGTAGTCCTCGCCGAGCGCGTCGATCAGGGTGCTGCGCAGGGTCAGCACGTACGAGCCGAGCTGCACCAGCACCAGCGACAGGCAGGGCAGCACCAGGTGCAGTGCGATGCTGCCGTACGCGGCCAGCCCGTAGACGTCGTCGTCCATCGCCCCGCCGATCGGCAGGATCCCGAAGACCACCCCGAAGACGTAGAGCAGGAAGACCCCGATGCTCGGGATGAACAGCGACTGTCCGGTGATGCCGCCGACCTGGATCAGCCGGTCCAGGGTGCCCCGGGCCCGGGTGGCGGCGAGCACCCCGAGCGGGATGCCCAGGGCCACCGTCACCAGCAGCGCGGAACCGGCCAGCAGCAGGGTCCAGGGCAGCCGTTCCAGCAGGATGTCCCGCACCGGCTGGTTCTGCCGGAACGACACCCCGAGGTTGCCGTGCAGCAGCTGGGTCAGGTACTCCCAGTACTGCACCGCCAGCGGCCGGTCCAGGCCGTAGTCGCGGAGCAGTTCGGCCCGCAGTTCCTCGGTCATCCCCGGGTCCGCCACCGCCAGGGCCGGGTCGCCGGGCAGCAGCCGCAACAGGAAGAACGTCACGGTCACCGCGAACCACATGGTCAGTACGCCGCGCAGCAGGCGGCGGGTGACGAACCGCGCACCAGCAGCCACGTCTCCTCCTCAAGCTGAGGTGTAAGGAAGGGCCCCCCGTTATCGCTTTCTGCTGTAGCGGGGGCCCTTCCTTGCACTTGGTTAGCTCTTTGTTGCTTGGGCGATCGAGACGGGGTTGACGATGGAGAGCAGCTCGCTCGGCTGGACCAGGAAGTTGGACCACTGTGCCGAGTGCGCGATCGTGAACTCCTCGACGTAGAGCACGTTGTCGTACACCTTGTCGGTGATGATCTTCGCGGCCTGCTGGATCGGGCCCTTCTGGCCGGCCTGGTCCAGCTGGGTCCGGGCCTGGTCGATCAGGGCGTCCAGCTCCGGGTCGCAGGCGTTGGCGTAGTTGATGAAGCCCTTGCACTTGAACGCCAGCGCCAGGTTGGCCGGCGGGTTCTCCATGATCGCCCAGGAGCCGGCGTAGATGTCGTAGTCCCGGGCGGTGTACTTCTCCACGTACGTGTTCCGCTCCAGGCCCTCCAGCTTGATCTCGATCCCGGCCTCCTTGCCGGAGTCCCGGACCAGCTGGGCCCACTTGGAGATGTTCGGGTCGGCCTGGTCGTAGATCATCCGCAGGCTGAGCCCGTCGAAGAGCCCGTCACCGTTGCCGTCTTTGAAGCCCGCCCCGGTGAGCAGCGACTTCGCCTTCGCCGGGTCGTGCGCGTACTCCTTGGCGGTCGGGTCCTGCCACTGCTTCAGCGTCGGGGTCAGCACCGAGGAGTTCGACGAGACCGCCTTGCCCTGCAACGCCACCCGGCGGATCGCCTCGTAGTCGACGGCGGCGGCGAGCGCCTGGCGTACCTCCAGCCTGTCCAGCGGCTTGCGGGTGGTGTTGTACTGCATGTGCGCCCAGCCCAGCGACGGCACCTTGACCAGCTTCAGCTTGCTGTCGCCTTCGAGGGTCTTGGCCAGCGGCGGCGGCAGCGCGTTGGCGATCAGGTCGACGTCGCCGTTGCGCAGCGCCAGCGCCTCGGTGTTGACGTCCGGGAAGACCCGGAACACGACTTCCTTCGTCTTCGGGCCGCCCTCGACCAGCGGGAAGTTCTCCATCCGCTCCAGCACGTACCGCTGGCCACGCTCCACTGTGGTCAGCTTGTACGGCCCGGCCGAGACCCAGTCGGAGTCGTTCGCGAACTTCTGCACGCTGCCGACCTTGCCGAACACGTGCTCCGGAACGACCGGCATCCAGAAACCGACGTTCTCCAGGAACGTCCCGTCCGGCTGGGAGAGCTGGAACTCGATCTCCGTCGGCGAGATCACCGTGGACTTCTGGTACGACGAGATCAGCCCGGCCACCACGCCGATCTTCTCCTTGGCGACGGCGTCGATGGTGAACGCCACGTCCTCGGCGGTCACCTTCTCCCCGTCGCTCCAGGTGAAGTCGTCCCGGAGGGTGAACTTCGCCTTCCGCCCGCCGTCGAGGTACTCCCACTTGCTGGCCAGGTACGGCGAGCGCACCCCGTCCATCCCCATGCTCATCATCCGGGGGTACATCAGGTTGGTCACCCAGGTGTCGGTGCGGCTGTTGCCGACCAGCGGGTTGTAATTGAGCACGTCGGCGGTGGTGCCGATCGTGATCCGGTCCGCCGGGCCGCCGTTGCCGCCGCCGGCCTGGCTGTCCGGGTTGCTGGGCGAGCAGGCCGCAGCCGCCAGCCCTATCGAGAGCGTGCCCGCCGCCACGGCGAGGGCGCGCCGGAATGTACGCATCACCAGACCTCCTCAAGGACGCGCATGATGTTGCCCCCCAGGACCTTGCCGATCTCGTCGTCCGAGTAGTCGTGGTCGACCAGCCAGGAGACGATGTTCCAGTAGCACTCGGCCGGGTTTTCCAGCCCGTCCACGTAGGGCACCCGGGGGTGCTCGACGTGGCCGTGTGCCTCGGCGATGCTCAGGTGTGCGGCGAAGGTGTCGTGCAGGCCGACGTGGTCGCCGAAGAGGGTGTCCGGGCCGAACGCGACGTGGTCGATGCCGACCAGGTCGACGCAGTGCACGAAGTGGTCCATCACCGACTCGATGCTGTGCTCGGGGTGGGCCGGCGAGAGCGTGGTGTGCGGTGCGGCCTCCAGGCCGAGCACCCCACCGCGCTCCGCGCAGGCCCGGATCACCTCGTCCGGCTTCATCCGGTTGGTCGGCCAGACGGTACGCGATCCGGCGTGCGTGATGAAGATCGGTTTGGTGGAGGCCGCGATCACGTCGAGCGAGGTACGGTCCCCGGAGTGCGACACGTCGATGGCGATGCCGAGCTTGTTCATCCGGCGTACGGCCTTCTCGCCGAAGTAGGTCAGGCCGCCGTCGTTGCGCTCCTTGAGCCCGCTGCCCAGGGTGTTCGCCTCGCTGTAGGCGATGCCCATCTGCCGGACCCCGAAGCCGTAGAGCATGTCGATCCGGTCCAGCTCGTTCTCGATCATCGTGGCCGCCTCGGTGGCGAGTACCAGCCCCATCCGGCCGGTCTCGTGCGCGTCGTGGATGTCGGCGAGCCTCTCCACCCGGATCAGGTAGTCCTGGTGGGCCAGGTCGGACAGCCGCATCCCGAGGTCGGCGACGACGTCGGTCCACTTCCAGCCCATCTGGCTGGTCACGCAGCAGGTGCCGTCCATCATGTTGTCGAAGACGGCGGTCATGCCGGAGCGGGCCAGTCCGGCGTACCCGGTGTGGTGCCGCGCGGTCCGGTTGTAGTCGACGGTCTGGCCGATCTCGGCCGGGAAGACCGACGGGTGGTCGTGCAGCGAGATCACGACGTTGTCGGCGAGCAGCCGGCGGACCCGGTCTCGCTGCGCGTCGGTCAGCGAGCGGCCCGAGTACGCCGGCACCCGGCCGATCTCCGGGGCCAGCTTGAACTCCCGGTAGTCGGTGCCTGCCTCCAGGTAGCTGTAGGACGTGTAACCGGTGTAGCGCGGGGCCGGGTCGAGCACGCCGCTCCCTCCTTCGGGTCGGGTCCCACGGTCGGCGGCGCGTGGTGAAATTCGGCGCCGTGACCTGATGTGGGTGTGGAATGTCGGCGATGTGGGAGCAGAGATTGCCAGGATCAGGCGCAACGTGTCAACATGTTGGCCAACTCCGGCGCAGATCACGGGCTGGGTGACAGAAATCGTTACGGCGGGAAACAACACGGAAATTCGGGAGGTGTAGTGACCAGCGGGGTAACAGGCACAGAGCGGTCAGCCGATGCCGACCTGCCGGCCGCACTGCGGGTCCGGGACCTCGACGTCACCTTCACCGGCCGGCGCGGCACCGTCCCGGCGGTCCGCGGGGTCGACCTCGACATCGCCGCCGGCGAGGTGCTGGTGCTGCTCGGCGAGTCCGGCTCCGGCAAGTCCGTCACCGCCCGCGCCGTGATGGGACTGTTCGACACCGGCGGGGTGACGGTGCGCTCCGCGCAGACCGCGGTCGCCGGGCACGACCTGACCGGCGCCCACCCCGAACAGGTCCGGAAACTGCGCGGCGCGACAATGGCGCTGGTCTTCCAGGACGCGCTCTCCGCGCTCAACCCGGTGCTGTCGATCGGCGACCAGCTCGGCGAGGTGTTCCGGATCCACCGCGGACTCTCCCGCCGGGCCGCCCGGGCCGAGGCCGCCGAACTGCTCCGGCTGGTCGGCATCCCGGCCCCGGACCGCCGGGTACGCGACTATCCGCACCAGTTCTCCGGCGGGATGCGGCAACGGATCCTGATCGCCATGGCGGTCGCGCTCGGCCCCCGACTGCTGATCGCCGACGAGCCGACCACCGCGCTGGACGTGACGGTGCAGGCACAGATCCTGCAACTGGTCGACCGGCTGCGCACCGAACTCGGGATGGGCGTCCTGCTGATCACCCACGACCTCGGGGTCGCCGCCGAGATCGCCGACCGGGTCGCCGTGATGTACGCCGGCCGGATCGTCGAGACCGGCACCGTGGCCGAGGTACTCGACGGGCCGGCCCACCCGTACACGGCGGCGCTGCTGCGCTCCGTACCCGACCTGGCCCAGCCCGGCGACCGGCTGCGGCCGATCCCGGGCAGCCCGCCGAACCTGCTGGCACTGCCGAGCGGCTGCGCCTTCCACCCGCGCTGCGACCGGGCCACCGACGAGTGCACGGTGACCCGCCCACGGCGGCGGCCGCTCGCCGTACCCGGCAGGACCGCCGCCTGCCACCACGCCGAGGAGGCCGTCGATGCCCCCGTCTGACCACCCGGCCGGGCCCGGCCAAGCCTCCTCCGGCCCGGCCGGGTCCAGCCCCGGCGCCGGGATGCCGACCGTCCTCTCCGCCTCCGCCGGCCCGGACACCGCCGGTCCGCTGACCGCGGCCGGCCCGGACACCGCCAGCCCGTTGACCGCAGCCGGCCCGGCCACCGCCGGCATGCCGGCTGCCGGCCGCGAGCCGCTGCTGGTCGCCACCGGGGTCCGCAAGAGCTACCGGGCCGGACGCGGCCTCGGCGGCGGCGCCCGGGTGCACGCCGTGGACGGGGTTGACCTGAGCGTGGCGGCCGGCGAGACCCTCGGAGTCGTCGGCGAGTCGGGCTGCGGCAAGTCCACCCTGGCCCGGCTGCTGGTCGGGCTGGAACGCCCGGACGCCGGCCGGGTCCGCTACGCCGGACTCGACGTCGGCTCCGCCCGGGGCAGCCGCCGCCGCGAACTGCGCCGGGCGGTGCAGATGGTCTTCCAGGATCCGGTCACCTCGCTCAACCCGAGGATGCCGATCCTGGACGTCGTCGCCGAACCGCTCGACGTGCACAGACTCGCCCGGGGCGCGGCGGCCCGCCGGGACCGGGTCGCCGAACTGCTCGAGATGGTCGGGCTGGCCCCGGACATGATGCGCCGGTTCCCGCACGAGTTCTCCGGCGGGCAGCGGCAGCGGATCGGCATCGCCCGGGCGCTGGCCACCGAGCCTCGGGTGGTGGTCTGCGACGAGCCGGTCTCCGCCCTCGACGTCTCGGTGCAGGCCCAGGTGGTGAACCTGCTCGCCGAGTTGCAGCAGCGGCTCGGCATCGCCCTGGTCTTCATCGCGCACGACCTCGGGGTGGTCCGGCACGTCTCGCACCGGGTCGCGGTGATGTACCTCGGCCGGCTCGCCGAACTCGGCCCGTCCGGCACCGTCTACCAGGACCCGGCCCACCCGTACACCCGGGCCCTGCTCGGCTCGGTGCCGGTACGCCACCCGCGCGAACGGGGTCGCGAGCGGATCGCGCTGGCCGGCGACCCGCCCAGCCCGGTCGACCCGCCGTCCGGCTGCCGCTTCCACACCCGCTGCCCGATCGCCCAGGACGTCTGCGCCCAGCAGACACCGGCACTGCTCGTCCCGGCCGGCGACACCGCAGGCCCGGCCGGCGAACGGGTCGCCGCCTGCCACTTCGCCGGTACCCGGTAGCACCGCCGGAGGCGGCGGGTCCGAGTTCGTTCCCTCCGGTCACCGGCGCGCGTACCGCACGGGTGCCTCAGGTGCGGGCCGGGCCGGCGAACGGATGGTCGATGACGTACTTCCAGGCGCCGTCCGGCTGACGGCGTACCAGCTCGCAGGTGGTGCCCGTCAGGTCGGTGGGCACCCCGTCCGGCCCGCTGGCCCCGGTGATCCGGAACGCGATGCTCAGCAACGCGAGGTCACCGGCGGTGAGGCAGAAGACCCGGTCGAAGTCGATCGTCCCGCCGAGCCTCAGCAACCCGCCCAGGTTGGCGCCGATCGCGTCCAGCCCGGCGACCGCCTGCGCGCCGGGTGTCCAGGTCGAGCGGCCCGCCCGGCGCGGTGGCGGCGGGTGGGGTGGCGGCGGGCTCGGTAGTGGCGGCGGGTGGGGTGTGCGGGGTGGTGGGCGGGGGCGCCGTAGGCTGTCGCAGCATGGCCGCAGACCTGCTCGGACCGGCGGAGATCCGGGAACTCGCCGCCCGGCTCGGGGTGACGCCGACCAAGAGGCTCGGCCAGAACTTCGTGCACGACCCGAACACGGTGCGCCGGATCGTCGCCGCCGCCGGGCTGACCCCGGACGACGTGGCGCTGGAGGTCGGGCCGGGACTCGGCTCGCTCACCCTGGGACTGCTGTCGGCGGCCGGGCACGTGCACGCGGTCGAACTCGACCAGGTGCTGGCCGGGGCACTGCCGGAGACGGTCGCCCGGCACGCCGGCCCGGACGGCGCGGCCCGGCTGACCGTGCAGCACGCCGACGCGCTGCGGACCACCGCCGCCGACCTCGATCCGGCACCGACCGCGCTGGTGGCGAACCTGCCCTACAACGTCGCCGTGCCGGTGGTGCTGCACCTGCTCGCCGAACTGCCCGGCCTGCGGCACGGCCTGGTGATGGTGCAGAAGGAGGTGGCCGACCGACTGGTCGCCGGCCCGGGGTCGCGCACCTACGGCGTGCCGTCGGTGAAACTCGCCTGGTACGCCGACGCCCGCCCCGCCGGCCGGGTGCCGCCGAACGTCTTCTGGCCGGTGCCGAACGTCGACTCCGGGCTGGTCGCCTTCACCCGACGCGAACCGCCCCGACCCGACGTACCCCGCCGACAGGTCTTCGCGGTGGTCGACGCGGCGTTCGCGCAGCGCCGCAAGACCCTGCGGGCCGCGCTGGCCGGCTGGGCCGGCGGCCCGGACGGGGCGGCGGCGGTGCTGGTCGCGGCCGGGGTCGATCCCGGCGCCCGGGGCGAGGCGCTGACCGTCGCGCAGTTCGCCGCGATCGCCGCGTCGGCCCCGGTGACCACCCCGGCCGCCGAGTAGGCTGACGGCGTGTCTGGTAGGAGGTGGTCGGCGTGACGGCCGAGCCCGTCGATCCCGCGTCCCGGCGGCCCTGGTCACCCGACCCGGTCCGGCAGCGGCTGGCGAACCACACCGTCGAGGACATCCTGGCCCTCCCCGACGACGCCCCCCGCGTCGAGCTGCGCGATGGAGTGATCATCGTGGTTCCGTCCCCCACCTTCGGGCACCAGAAAATCAGTCACCGGTTGTGGCGCTGGTTCGAGGACCACGCACCGCGCGAGTTCGAGCCGAGCGCCGCCACCGGCGTTCTGGTCGGGTCGAAGCAGACCCTCGAACCGGACGTGCTGCTGCTCCGGGCCGAGACGCTGCGCTACGGCAGTCACTACGCCCCGGCCGAGGACGTCGTACTCGTGGTCGAGGTGGTCTCGCCGGGGACGCGGCGTCGGGACCGGCTGGAGAAGCCGGCCGACTACGCCGCCGCCGGCATCCCGCACTACTGGCGGGTGGAGCAGGACCCGGTGCACGTGTACGCGTACGACCTGGTCGGCGACCGGTACGAGCTGGTGGCCGAGTCGGCCGACGAGCTGGCGCTGGCCAAGCCGTTCGAGGCCCGGCTACGGGTCCGGGACATCGCTGCATGACCGAGGCGTGGCGGCCGGACGAGGACGACGAGCGTCCGCGCCGGAGGATGGCCGGCCCGGTCCGGGTACGGGTACCAGCGAAGATCAACCTTCATCTCGGGGTCGGGCCGCTGCGCCCGGACGGCTACCACGAGCTGAACACCGTCTACCAGGCGATCTCGATCCACGACGAGCTGACCGCCCGGCGCGGTGACACCCTCACCCTCACCATGGAGGGCGAGGGCGCCGGCGAGCTGGCCCTGGACGAGTCCAACCTGGTGATCCGGGCGGCCAGGGCGCTGGCCGCGCACGCCGGGGTGCCGGCACACGCCCGGCTGCACCTGCGCAAGCAGATCCCGCTCGCCGGTGGCCTGGCCGGCGGCAGCGCCGACGCCGCCGCCGCACTTGTCGCCTGCGACGCGCTCTGGGGCACCGACCTGAGCCGCGACGACCTCGCCGGGATCGCCGCCGGGCTCGGCTCCGACGTCCCGTTCCTGGTGTACGGCGGCACCGCGCTCGGGACCGGCCACGGCGAGACGGTCAGCCCGATCCTGGCCCGCCCGGTCACCTGGCACTGGGTGGTGGCGATCGCCGACAGCGGCCTCTCCACCCCGGCCGCCTACGCCGAACTCGACCGGCTGCGCGCCGAGCAGGCCGCCCCGCCGCCGCTGCGCAACGCCGACGCACTGCTCGCCGCCCTGCGCGGCCGGGATCCGGCCCGGCTCGGCCGGGCACTCGGCAACGACCTCCAGGCCGCCTCGCTCTCGCTGCGCCCGGCGCTGGCCGAGACGCTGAAGGCCGGCGAGGCGGCCGGGGCGCTCGCCGGGATCGTCTCCGGCTCCGGCCCGACCTGTGTCTTCCTGGCCACCGACGGCGGGCACGCCGAGCGGATCGCCGCCGAGTTGGCCGCCTCCGAACTGTGCCGGGAGGTCCGCACGGCGTACGGGCCGGTCCCCGGCGCACGGGTCGGCTGACCGGGGCGACTACCGTCTGAGCACATGGCCAACATCGTCAATCTGGACCGGGTCTCCAAGGGGTACGGCGCGGCGGGGCAGTTGCTCACCGACGTCTCCCTGGGCCTGGAGGACTCGGACCGGATCGGCGTCGTCGGGCTGAACGGCACCGGCAAGTCCACCCTGCTGCGGCTGCTGACCAAGACCGAGGAGCCGGACAGCGGCCGGGTGACACACCGCCGGGACCTGCGGGTGGCCTGGCTGCCGCAGAATCTCGTCCTCGACCCCGAGGCCCGGGTCCGGGACGTGGTGCTCGGCACCGCCTGGCTCGACGAGGGGTTCGGCGCCGAGCACGAGTGGGCCGGTGACGCGGGCGTACGGGCGATCCTGGACGGGCTCGGCATGCCGTACCTCGGGTTGGACCAGCCGGTCGGGCCGATGTCCGGCGGCGAGCGGCGGCGGGTCGCCCTGGCCGCCCTGCTGGTCCGCACCGCCGACCTGCTGATCCTGGACGAGCCGACCAACCACCTGGACGTGGCCGGGGTGGACTGGCTGGCCCGGCACCTGGTCGGCAAGCGCGGCGCGCTGGTGGTGGTCACCCACGACCGGTGGTTCCTGGACGCGGTCTGCACCGACACCTGGGAGGTCGCCGACCGGACGGTACGCGCCTACGAGGGCGGCTACGCCGCCTGGACGCTGGCCAGGGCCGAACGGGAACGGGTGGCCGCGGCCACCGAGGCACGCCGGCAGAACCTGCTGCGCAAGGAGATCGCCTGGCTGCGGCGCGGCCCGCCGGCCCGGACCTCCAAGCCGCAGTTCCGGATCGACGCGGCGAACGCGCTGATCGCGGACGTACCGCCGCCGCGGGACACCGTGTCGCTGCAACGGCTGGCCACCGCCCGGCTCGGCAAGCAGGTGTACGACCTCGCCGACGTCACCCTGCACGCCGGGGAGAAGCTGATCCTCGAGGACCTGACCTGGCAGGTCGGGCCGGGGGACCGGATCGCGATCGTCGGCGCGAACGGTGCCGGTAAGACCACCCTGCTCCGGCTGCTGGCCGGGGTACGCGGCCCGGACGGCGGGCAGCTGCGGACCGGCTCCACCGTCCGGCCGGCGTTCCTCTCCCAGGAACTCGCCGAGCTGCCGGGGCAACTGCGGGTGCTGGAGGCGGTCGAGGAGGTGGCCCGGCGGGTCGTACTCGGCGACCGGGAGGTCAACGCGTCCCAGCTCGCCGAGATCTTCGGCTTCGACGACCGCCGGCTCTGGACCCCGGTCACCGACCTCTCCGGCGGTGAGCGGCGCCGGCTGCAACTGCTGCGGCTGCTCGCCACCGAGCCGAACGTGCTGCTGCTGGACGAGCCGACGAACGACCTGGACACCGACACCCTGGCCGCGCTGGAGGACCTGCTCGACTCCTGGCCGGGCACCCTGATCGTGGCCAGTCACGACCGCTACCTGGTCGAACGGGTCACCGACGTGGTGTACGGGATGTTCGGCGACGGCCGGCTGGTGCACCTGCCCGGCGGCGTCGACGAGTATCTGGCCCGGGCCGGCACGACCGGTACCCCGGCCACCCCGACCGGCCCGGCCGGGCGGGACAACGGTGCGGTGGCGCCGGCCGAGCGGAACGGTGCGGGGCTCTCCGGTGGCGAGTTGCGGGCGGCCCGCAAGGAGCTGAACCGGCTGGAACGGCAAATCGGCAAGCTGGAACAGCGGGAGGCGACGCTGCACGGCCAGATGGCCGAGCACGCCACCGACTACGGCCGGATCAGCGAGCTGGACGGCCAGCTCCGGGCGGTACGGGCCGAGCGGGAACAGGTCGAGGAGGCCTGGCTCGCCCTGGCCGAGCAGGTACCCGAGGGCTGACCGCCGCCAGCGCCCCGACAGCGGCGGCGGGCGCCCGATCCTGCCCGACGGGGGTGTCCGGCGTCACCCGGATGCCATGCGGAAGAATCTGCACCCGACCCTCACTGGCAACGGCGATGGAGACTGCTGATCATGCACAACCCCATCAACCACCCCGCGCGGCCGGTCTTCCGGGCGATCGGCGGGCTGATCGGCCTCTACCTGGTGGCCTTCGGTGTGCTCGGCTTCGTCCAGATCGGTGGCGGCGAGTTCTTCGCCCAGGACGACACCCTCGTGCTGGGGCAGGGAACCAACCTCGGCTACTCGGCGCTCGCCACGGCACTCGGCCTGGTGATCCTGCTCGCCACCCTGTTCGGCCGCAACGTCGACACGGCTGTCGACACGTTCCTCGGGTACGGCCTGATGGCGCTCGGCCTGGCCGCACTCTGCGTGCTGCGTACCGACGCCAACTACCTCAACTTCAGCCTGGCCACCAGCATCGTGACCATGGTCCTCGGCCTCGTCCTGCTGATGTGCGGCATGTACGGCAAGGTCGGCTCCGAGGAGGAAGCCAAGGCCTGGCAGGACGCCCGCCTGGTGCTCTGATCGGGGCGTTCGCCGGGCGAGCCCCGTCGGCCCGGGTGACAATCCGGTAGGAAAGTCACCCGGTGCGACGAGGAGGGGCCGTGGCGCACATTCCGGTCAACCATCCGGCCCGGCCGGTCTACCGGGTACTCGCCGGGCTGATCGGCCTCTACATCGTGGTCTTCGGCGTCTTCGGGATCGTCGAGACCGCCGGGGACGACCTCTTCAGCCGGGGCAGCCACTGGGTGCTCGGGCTGCGCACCAACCTGGCGTTCGCGCTGGCCTCGGTGGTCTTCGGCCTGGTGGTCCTCTTCGGCGCGGCACACCGGGGAAACCTCGGGCATCTGCTGAACCTGACCATCGGGGTGGTCTTCCTGGTCGTCGGCATCGCGATGTTGACCGTGTTGCAGACCGACGCGAACTTCCTCAACTTCTCGATGTCGACAGTCATCGTGTCGATGCTCTTCGGCCTGGTGCTGCTCGCCACCGGCCTCTACGACAAGGTCGGGCCGCCGGAGGGCGCCGAGCCGGAACCCGAGGTGCGGGACAACTCCGGCGCCCACCCCGGCCGCTGACGCCGGCAAGCGGCGGGCGGCAAGCGGCGGGCGGCGTCCGGCTCTCAGCGGGTACGTCGGGTGAGCAGGGCCGGCTTCGCCTCCAGGTGGGACAGGCCGTTCCAGGCCAGGTTCACCAGGTGCGCCGCCACGGTCTCCTTGCGCGGCTTGCGTACCTCCAGCCACCAGCGGCCACTGAGCGCCACCATGCCGACCAGGGACTGCGAGTAGAGCTCGGCGAGCTTCGGGTCGTACCCCCGGCTCTTGAACTCGGCGCCCAGGATGTGCTCCACCTGGTGCGCCACGTCGTTCATCACGCTGCTGAAGTTGCCGGTCGCGGAGAGCAGCGGCGACTCCCGGACGAGCACCCGGAAGCCGTCGGTCTCCTCCTCGATGTAGTCGAGCAGGGCCAGCGCCGCCTGCTCCAGCAGCTCCCGCGGGTGTCCGGCGGTCAGCGCCGTGGTGACCCGGTAGAGCAGGGCGCGTACCTCCCGGTCGACGACGACCGCGTAGAGACCCTCCTTGCCGCCGAAGTGCTCGTAGACCACCGGCTTGGAGACCTTGGCCCGGGCGGCGACCTCCTCGATCGAGGTGGCGTCGAAGCCGCGCTCGGCGAAGGCCTGCCGGCCGATCGCGATGAGCTGCTCCCGGCGCTGCGCCGCGGACATGCGTACCCGGGAGACGGGCTTGGCGGGCGGCGGCGGTGGGGGCGGCGGTGTCGGGGCCGGGGCCTGCCGGCGCCCGGCCCCGCGACTGTCACCCGGACCGTCCGTCACCTCGTCGTCCCGCTGCTGTTGTCGTCCCGCGATGCTGGGCTGGTCCTTGTCGTTCCTGGTGGCGCCTTCGTTGCGCTCGGTCACCTGGCCATCCTGCCAGGCATACGCTCGTGGCCGGGCGCCCGGGCGCGTCACGGATCACCGCGACGGTGCTGATTTGAGCAGTTTGGCAGCAATCCGGTCGGGCTTCGGCCACCGCACGTCGTACGCGGCGCCGACCTTCTCGAACAGCCAGATCGCCCGGGCGGAGATGTCCACCTGACCACGGAGTACGCCGTGCCGGGCGCAGGTCGGGTCAGCGTGGTGCAGGTTGTGCCAGCTCTCCCCGAAGGAGAGGATCGCCAGCGGCCAGAAGTTCGTCGCCCGGTCGCCCTGGCGCACCTCGAACGGGCGCTCGCCGTAGACGTGGCAGACCGAGTTGATCGACCAGGTGATGTGGTGCAGCAGGGAGATCCGGACCAGACCCGCCCAGAAGAAGGCGGTCAGTGCGCCCTGCCAGGACCAGGTGATCAGGCCGCCGAGCAGTGCCGGGGTGAGCAGTGAGAGGGCCACCAGCAGCGGGAAGAGCCGGTCGACCCGGCTGATGTCCTTGTCGGCGATCAGGTCGGGGGCGAACCGCTCGCGGTTGGAGAGCTCCCGCTTGAACAGCCAGCCGACGTGCGCGTGGAACAGACCCTTGGTCAGTCCCCGGACGCTGGCGCCGAACCGCCACGGCGAGTGCGGGTCGCCCTCGACGTCCGAGAAGGCGTGGTGCCGGCGGTGGTCGGCGACCCACTGGGTGATGTCGCCCTGTACGGCGAACGAGCCGGCGACCGCCAGCGTGACCCGCAGCCAGCGCTTGGCCTTGAACGACCCGTGCGTGAAGTACCGGTGGAAGCCCACCGTGATGCCCAGCCCGGCGACCACGTACCAGACGCCGGCGATGGCGATGTCGGTCCAGCTCAGCCAGCCGCCCCAGGCCACCGGCACGGCTGCGAGCAGGGCGAGGAAGGGAACGGTGACGAAGGACCACAGGGCGAAGAGGATGCCCTTGGACTGGACGCCGTCGGTGAGTGGCTTGGGACCCTTCTTGGCCCCGGCGGCCGGTGGGTCGAGCAGGACGGAGGACATGGCACCTCGCTGAGCGTAGGGGGAGAGCGCTAACTTACGCCTACGTCACCGTAACCTACGCTCTCGTAGTCTGCCATGGACGCGAACCTGAAAATCCGCTGGCAGCCATCGACGGATCCTGTCGTACGTCTGTTCTAGCGTGCTGGTCATGGTCGATCCGTTGGCCGCCGAGGCGCGCCGGTTGCGCACCGTCGAGATGCTCTCCGCGCGGGAGATCCGGCGGCGCCTGGGCATCGGCAAGGACCGGTTGTCGGCGTTGCTGGCAGATGTTCCCCCACCGGAGTGGACGAAACGGCCGAACGCCAAGGACGGGTTGCGGGCCCGGGCCGTCGAGCTGCGCGGGAGCGGACGCTCGGTGCCGGAGATCGCCGTCGAGCTGGGGGTGGCGAAGTCGACGGCGTACCGCTGGGTCCGGCACCTCCCGCTGGACCGCGACCCGGAGGCCGAGGCGGACCGCCGCCGCGCACACTCCCGCCGGATGACCGACGCGAGGTGGGACTCTCACCGAGTGGCCCGTGACGCGGCCGAGGCGGCGGAACACACCCGAGCGGCCGAGCGGCTCGGGCAGATCGATGAACGCGATCTTCTCGTCCTCGGGGCGGCGATCTACTGGTGCGAGGGGGGCCAAGTCGAAGCCGTGGCGCCGTGACGATCGCGTTGTCATCATCAACAGTGATGTCCGACTGTTGGCGCTCTTTCTCCGCTTCCTGGAGTGCTGTGGAGTCGATCGAGGCGTTCCGACCTATCGCCTGAGCATCCACGAGTCGGTCGATGCCGAGGTTGCCGCCCAGTGGTGGCAGGAGACGCTCGACCTGCCGGCTGAGCGGTTCCGTCGACCCACGCTCAAGCGCCATCGGCCGAAGACCGTCCGCTACAACACGGGCGTTGACTGCCATGGCTGTTTGATAATCAACGTCCCACGCAGCCGCGAGCTCTACTGGCGCATCGAAGGCACGATCAACGCGCCGTTCGCTGCGGTGAGTGCGGTGCCGGCGGATGATCGATGAGCCGCTAGGCTGTTACCCCGATGGGGTGTGGGGTAACGGCAACCCGCAGGCCTTTGGAGCCTTGAGCTTCTGGTTCGAATCCAGACACCCCAGCATAAATCGGACATCACTTATTTGCCTGCTCCATCCCTGGGCCCAAGAGCATGGTGGCTATTGTCTGGTTAGCATGGGGCCGCATACTGCCGGCCGTCCTGACGGGAGCATTCTCGTGTCCCAGCCCCGCCTCCGCACCGTCGTCGTCCTCGCCGCCGGTGAGGGCAAGCGGATGAAGTCGGCGCTACCCAAGGTGCTCCATCCGATCCTCGGCCGCACCCTGCTCGGCCACGTGCTGGCCGCGGCCGCCCCGGTGTCGCCGGACCGCACGCTTGTGGTGGTCGGGCACGGCGCCGACCAGGTCAGCGCGCACCTGCGCGACGTCGCCCCGCACGCCGAGCCGGTGCTCCAGGCCGAGCAGAACGGCACCGGGCACGCGGTCCGGATCGCCCTGGAGAGCGCACCCGAGACCAGCGGCACCGTCGTGGTGCTCAACGGCGACGTGCCGCTGCTGCGCCCGGAGACCGTCACCGAACTGGTCGCCGCGCACGAGGCGGCCGGAGCGGCGGCGACCGTGCTCGCGGCCGAGGTGGCCGACCCGACCGGCCTGGGCCGGATCGTCCGGGGCGCGGACGGCGGGCTGGAACGGATCGTCGAGGAGCGGGACGCCAGCCCGGCGCAGCGGGCGATCCGGGAGATCAACGCCGGGATCTACGCCTTCGACGGCGCCCTGCTGCGCGACGCGCTGGGCAAGCTCTCCACCGACAACGACCAGGGCGAGGAGTACCTCACCGACGTCTTCGGCCAGTTCGCCGCGACCGGCGAGTCGGTGGCGGTGCACGTGGCGGCGGACGCCACCGAGACGCTCGGCTGCAACGACCGGGTCGAGCTGGCGGCGCTGCGCCGGTTGCTGCGCGACCGGGTCAACGAGGGCTGGATGCGCAGCGGGGTGACCCTGCTCGACCCGGCGACGACCTGGATCGACGTCACCGTCACGCTCGGCCGGGACGCCGTCGTCGACCAGAACACCCAGCTCTGCGGCGCGACCACCGTCGGTCCGGAGGCCGCCATCGGCCCGGACACCACGCTTGTCGACACCACCGTCGGGGCCGGGGCCACGGTGGTCCGGGCGCACGCCACCGGCGCGGCGGTCGGCCCGGGGGCCAGCGTCGGCCCGTACGCGTACCTGCGGCCGGAGGCGACGCTGCGGGAGAAGGCGAAGGTGGGCACCTTCGTCGAGGTGAAGAAGTCCGAGATCGGCGAGGGGGCCAAGGTGCCCCACCTGAGCTACGTCGGCGACGCGACGATCGGGCCCCGGGCCAACATCGGTGCCGGGACGCTCTTCGTGAACTACGACGGGGTGAACAAGCACCACACGGTGGTCGGGGAGGCGGCCTTCGTCGGCTGTGACACGAGTCTGGTCGCCCCGGTCGAGGTGGGCGCCGGGGCGTACGTGGCGGCCGGCAGCGCGGTGACCTCCGACGTACCGCCCGGCGCGCTCGCGGTGACCCGGGCACAGCAGCGCAACGTCGACGGCTGGGTGCTGCGTCGCCGGCCCGGCACCAGGTCGGCTGCGGCGGCGGAGCGTGCCGGACAGGTGCCGCCCGGCGCAAGCGAAGGTGAGCCAACGCACGAGGGCTCCGGAGCGGATGAAGCTCGCCCGGCCTCGGGAGATACTGCAACCGAATAGTCTCTCCGCCCAACACAGGGTGACCCACCGACAAACGGGAGCAGACGAGCCGATGGGCAGCATCGTCGCCGAAAATCGCAAGAGTCTGATGCTCTTCTCCGGGCGGGGTTTCCCGGAGTTGGCAACGGAGATCGGTGAGGTGCTCGGGGTGGCGCCGACACCGGCCGACGCGTACGAGTTCGCCAACGGTGAGATCTTCGTGCGGTTCAAGGAGTCGGTGCGTGGTTCGGACGCCTTCGTGGTGCAGTCCGTCACGCACGGCGTGAACAAGTGGGTGATGGAGACTTTGATCATGGTCGACGCGCTGAAGCGCGGTTCGGCCAAGCGGATCACCGTCGTGCTGCCGTTCTATCCCTACTCCCGGCAGGACAAGAAGCACCGTGGCCGGGAGCCGATCTCGGCCCGGCTGGTGGCGGACCTGCTCAAGACGGCCGGGGCCAACCGGATCCTCACCGTCGACCTGCACACCGCGCAGATCCAGGGCTTCTTCGACGGGCCGGTGGACCACCTGTTCGCGATGGACATCCTGGCCGAGTACGTGCAGCGCAAGTACGCCGGCCGCCCGATGACTGTGGTCGCCCCCGACTCCGGCCGGGTACGTGTGGCCGAGCGCTGGACCGACCGGCTCGGCGGCTGCCCGCTGGCCTTCATCCACAAGACCCGCGATCCCTCCAAGCCGAACCAGGTGGTGGCGAACCGGGTCGTCGGGGACGTCGAGGGCCGGGTCTGCCTGATCGTCGACGACATGATCGACACCGGCGGCACCATCTGCAAGGCGGCCGAGATCCTGCACGAGGCGAAGGCCGCCGACGTGCTGGTGGCCTCCACCCACGCGCTGCTCTCCGACCCGGCGACCGAGCGGCTGAAGAACAGCCGGATCAGCGAGGTGGTGGTGACCAACACCCTGCCGCTGCCGCCGGAGAAGCAGCTCGACAAGCTCACCGTGCTCTCCATCGCCCCGCTGCTGGCCCGGGCGATCCGCGAGGTCTTCGACGACGGCTCGGTGACCACCCTCTTCGGCGGCCTGAGCTGAGCACCGGCGCTGCCGGGCCGGGTGCGTGCGGCCGGACCGTCGGCGCTGCCGTGCCCGGTGCGCGCGGCTGACCCGCCCGCTGGGTGCCACGGCGCCGGGTGCGGGCGGGCGGGGCGGTAGGGGGAATTGGCGGATCGCGAAGCTGCCGGGCTGACTGGGCGGGTACCGCCGCAGACCCGCATCCGGGCTCGGGTAGACTGGTGCGGTTGCCACGGCGAGGGTGCTCTGCGGGCCGCTGAAAGCAAGCGCCGCACGGAGACACCGTCATCGACGCGGTGCTCCGGGCAGTGGCCACACGCGCAAGCCCCCAGCGAGCCCCTCGCCCTAGCACCGCCAACCGCCAGCCGACGTAGCGCCGCAGTGACAGTATCAGGAGTCTTCCCGTGTCCGAGGTAAAGATCAGCGCCGAGCCCCGTACCGAGTTCGGCAAGGGTGGTGCCCGTCGTACCCGCCGGGCCGGTAAGGTGCCCGCCGTGCTGTACGGCCACGGCGAAAAGCCCAAGCACATCGCGCTGCCCGCGCGTGAGTTCGCCGCCGCCATCCGGCACGGTGGCGCCAACCAGTTGTTCGCGATCGAGATCAGTGACGGCACCCAGGCGCTCGCGCTGCCGAAGGCCATCCAGCGTGACCCGATCAAGGACACGCTCGAGCACATCGACCTGCTGCTGGTCCGGCGGGGCGAGAAGGTCACCGTCGACGTGCCGGTGCAGCTGACCGGCGAGGCGGCCCGGGACACCCTGGTCGTGCACGAGCGGGACACCCTGTCGGTGACCGCCGACGCGACCCGGCTGCCGGAGGGCTTCGAGGTCTCGATCGAGGGCCTCGAGGTCGGCTCCCAGGTGACCGCGGCCGACGTGCGGCTGCCGCAGGGTGTGGAGTTGGCCGCCGACCCGGAGCAGATCCTCGCGCTCGTCACCCAGGCGCCGACGGCCGAGCAGATGGCCGCCGAGGCCGGCGAGGAGCCGACCGAGGAGGCCGAGGAGGAGGCCGGTGCCGAGGGCCCCGGTGCCGAGGCCGCCGAGGCCGAGGGCGACAACGAGGGTGCGCCCGAGCAGGCCGCCGCCCAGGCCTGAGCCACGACCGTCTGACAGGCGCCCCCGGACGTTCGGGGGCGCCTGTTCGCCTTACGAGGACCGCCCACCGGCCGCCCGCATCCGCGTCGCCGAAGGGGCCGGGAAGTGAGAACTGGGGGAGAGCGGCGTGGCGGAGGAGCTTGGACCGTGGTTGCTGGTCGGTCTCGGCAACCCCGGCAAGGAGTACGCGCGGCACCGGCACAACGTCGGCTTCATGGTGGCCGACCTGCTCGCCGAGCGGATCGGTGCCAGGTTCGGCCGGCATCGGCGGGCGGTCGCCGAGGTGGCCGAGGGGCGGCTCGGGTTCGGCGGGCCGAAGCTGGTGCTGGCGAAGCCGACGACCTACATGAACCTCTCCGGCGGGCCGGTGACCGCGCTCGCACAGTTCTACAAGGTGCCGGTGGATCAAATCGTCGCCGTGCACGACGAGCTGGACATCCCGTACGGGCAGATCCGGTTGAAGCAGGGCGGTGGCGAGGGCGGGCACAACGGGCTGCGCTCGATGTCGAAGTCGCTGGGGACCAAGGACTACCTGCGGGTGCGGTTCGGGATCGGGCGGCCGCCGGGGCGGCAGGACCCGGCCGACTTCGTACTCTCGGATTTCTCCACCGTGGAGCGCAAGGAGCTGGAGTTCCTGGTGGACCGGGCGGCCGACGCGGCGGAGACGGTCGTGAGCCGGGGCCTGGAGTGGGCGCAGAACGCCTACCACGGCGGCTGACGTTCACCTCCGGGCGCCGGTCGCCGGTGGTGCGCGGCGGGACCGGTAGTCTGTGCCGCGGGGTGAGGAGGCTAACAATGATCCCGTGTCAGGTGGCCGGCCACGACGGCTTTCCGGAGGTGTGCCGATGACCGCGCCGCCCGTGATCGACGGTGAGTTCGCCCGTTGGCTGGCCGGCCGGGCCGGCCAGGCGCTGCTGGAACTGCGGGACGAGCTCGGCTTCGCCGATCCCGGGGCGTTGAAGGCGGCCGGCGACAAGGTCTCGCACGAGCTTCTCCGCACCGAGCTGGCCCGGTGGCGGCCGGCCGACGCGGTGCTCTCCGAGGAGGACGAGGGGGCCCGGCTGGCCTGGGCCGCGGGGGCCGAGCCGGAGGTGGCGCCCCGACTCGGCGCCGACCGGGTCTGGATCATCGACCCGCTGGACGGCACCCGGGAGTTCTCCGAGGAGGGCCGGGCGGACTGGGCGGTGCACGTGGCGCTCTGGTCCCGCCGGGCCGGGACCGCGCACGGGCTGGTCGCCGGTGCGGTCGGGCTGCCCGCCCAGCACCGGGTGGTCGCCACCGACCAGCCACCGGCGTACCCGCCGATGACGCTGCCGACGGCGGCCGGGCAGACCGGGTCGACCGAGTCGGACGGCGCCGGCCGGCGGGTCAGGCTGGCGGCGAGCCGGAGCCGGCCGCCGGTCTTCCTCACCGACCTGGCCGCCGAGATCGGCGCCGAGCTGGTGCCGATGGGCTCGGCCGGCGCGAAGATCGCCGCCGTGATCAGCGGCGAGGTCGACGGGTACGTGCACGCGGGCGGCCAGTACGAGTGGGATTCGGCGGCGCCGGTCGCTGTGGCGACGGCCACCGGGCTTTTCGCTTCCCGTATCGACGGATCCGCGCTGAAATACAACCAGCCCGATCCCCGATTGCCGGATCTCGTGGTGTGCCGCAAGGATCTCGCTCCCCGGTTGCTCGCAGCGTTGCAGCAGCACCTCCGGGTAGCCTAGGCCGGGCGATGGCGACTTAACCGACCGGGAGGATCTGGAATTCCCATGGGCGAGCAGCACGGGCGAGGGTCGGCATGCGCCGGAACGGGCGGGGTGACGGCATGACGTCACCCGCTGCCTACCGGGTCTCGCATCTCGACGCGCTGGAATCCGAGAGCGTCTTCGTCATCCGCGAGGTGGTCGCCGAGCTGGAGCGGCCGGTGCTGCTCTTCTCCGGCGGCAAGGACTCGATCGTCATGCTCCGGCTGGCCGAGAAGGCGTTCGCGCCGGCCCGGATCCCGTTCCCGGTGATGCACGTCGACACCGGGCACAACTTCCCCGAGGTGCTCGAATACCGCGACCGCCGGGTGGCCGAGCTGGGGCTGCAACTGGTGGTGGCCAGCGTGCCGGAGGCGTTGGAGTCCGGGCTGGTGCAGGAGCCGGCCGACGGGATGCGCAACCGGATCCAGACGCCGGTGCTGCTCGACGCCGTGGAGAAGTACCGTTTCGACGCGCTCTTCGGCGGCGCCCGACGGGACGAGGAGAAGGCCCGGGCCAAGGAGCGGGTGTTCAGCTTCCGCGACGACTTCGGCCAGTGGGACCCGAAGAACCAGCGCCCCGAACTCTGGTCGCTCTACAACGGTCGGCACCACCCCGGCGAGTCGATCCGGGTCTTCCCGCTGTCGAACTGGACCGAGCTGGACATCTGGCACTACATCGCCCGGGAGGGGCTCGCCCTGCCGTCGATCTACTTCGCGCACGAGCGGGAGGTCGTCGAGCGGGACGGCATGCTCTACGCGGTGAACGAGTTCATCCGGCCCCGGGCCGGCGAAACGCCCTTCGTCGAGCAGGTGCGCTACCGCACCGTCGGCGACGCGTCGTGCACGGCGGCGGTCCGCTCGGTGGCGGACACCGTCGAGTTGGTGATCGACGAGGTGGCGGCGACCCGGATCACCGAACGCGGTGCCACCCGGGGCGACGACCGGGTCAGCGAGGCGGCGATGGAAGATCGCAAGCGGGAAGGGTACTTCTGAGATGACCGCGACCGTGGTCCCACCGGCCGAGGCCCGCGCGATGGACCTGCTCCGGTTCGCCACCGCCGGCAGCGTCGACGACGGCAAGTCGACCCTGATCGGCCGGCTGCTCTACGACACCAAGTCGCTCTTCACCGACCAGCTCGAAGCGGTCGAGGCGGTGAGCGCGGCGCGGGGCGACGAGTACACCAACCTGGCGTTGCTCACCGACGGGCTGCGGGCCGAGCGGGAGCAGGGCATCACCATCGACGTGGCGTACCGGTACTTCGCCACCCCCCGGCGGAAGTTCATCATCGCCGACACCCCCGGGCACATCCAGTACACCCGGAACATGGTGACCGGGGCGTCCACCGCCGACCTGGCGCTGATCCTGGTCGACGCCCGGAAGGGGCTGGTCGAGCAGTCCCGCCGGCACGCCTTCCTCTGCTCGCTGCTCCGGGTGCCGCACCTCGTGTTCTGCGTCAACAAGATGGACCTGGTCGACTGGTCCCAGGAGGTCTTCGAGCGGATCGCGGACGAGTTCACCGCGTTCGCGGCCAAGCTCGACGTGCCGGACCTGACCGTGGTGCCGATCTCGGCCCTGCACGGCGACAACATCGTCAGCCGCTCCGACAACTCGCCCTGGTACGAGGGCCCGTCCCTGCTGCATCACCTGGAGCACGTGCACATCGCCAGCGACCGCAACCTGGTCGACGTACGGTTCCCGGTGCAGTACGTGGTCCGTCCACAGTCGACGACGGTCACCGACTACCGGGGCTATGCCGGGCAGGTCGCCTCGGGGGTGCTGAAGCCGGGCGACGAGGTGATGGTGCTGCCGTCCGGGTTCACCAGCCGGATCGCCGCGATCGAGACCGCCGACGGACCGGTCGAGCAGGCGTTCCCGCCGATGTCGGTGACGGTACGCCTCACCGACGAGATCGACATCTCCCGGGGCGACCTGATCTGCCGGCCGCACAACGCCCCGGCGGTCGCCCAGGACATCGAGGCGATGCTCTGCTGGATGGACGAGACGAAGCCGTTGCGGGTCGGCGGCAAGTACGCCATCAAGCACACCACCCGGTCCGCTCGGGCGGTGGTGCGCGGCCTGCAGTACCGGCTCGACGTCAACTCGCTGCACCGGGACGAGTCCGCCGCCGAGCTGAAACTCAACGAGATCGGCCGGGTACGGCTGCGGACGACGGTGCCGCTGCTCGCCGACGAGTACCGGCGAAACCGGACCACCGGCGGCTTCATCGTGATCGACGAGTCGACGAACCGTACGGTCGGCGCCGGCATGATCGTCGAGACCGGCTGACTCCGGTCGCCTCCGGCCCCTTGCTGACCTGGCGCCGCCACTGACCTGGCCGGGGCCCCTCCCGCTCGGGAAGGTCCCCGGCCACGCCGTGGTCGAGGTCGGTCAGGGCAGTTGGCCCGGCCGGTCGACGATCGCGACCCGGAGCAGCGCCGACGCGGAGTGCAGCGACTCCTTGCCGTCAGGCAGGTGCGACAACCGGGTACCGAGGTAGGCGTGGGTGTCCCGGTCGAAGATGAGGTCGTAGTGAGCGCCGATCACACCAGGCATCCGAATCGCCACCCCGTGCCGGCCGGCCGCGTCCACCACGTCATCCGAGACGACAACCGCTCCGGGCTCCTCCGCCAGCAGTTCGAAGAGCGCGGCCAGCGCTCGGGGCGGCACATAGCCGTCGAGCATCGACCGCGCGGTGACGTACGGCATGTGGTCGGACGACGCATCCTCGTCGGCGCCCTCCGGCAGATGCAGCTCGACCGGGTGCTCACGGAGGTATCGGAGCAGCTCGTCCGGGTCGATGGGCAGGTCGCCGTGGTACGCGGGCGGCGGGAACGCGTCGAGTTTCTTGTCGGGGTCCGCGGGGTCGTCCAGACGGAGCACCTCCAGTTCGCTCCACCCGTCCGGCTCGGTCTCCGACTGGTGTCGCCGTTGAGTGTGTGCCACTCCGCCGGCCGATGTCCACAGCTGCACCCGGCCAGTCACGTACGGTCCCGTGCCCGGCTTGTCCTGCGACGTTGCCAGGACTTCCGTGAAGACGTACTGGCCGGGGCGGGCGGTGAGTTCGGGCTGCTGCCGCGCGGCAGAGGCCGCCAGGCGGAAGATCTCCGACGCGCTCGCCGTGGGCGGCGGCTGGTCGCCCGCCTCCATCGTCTGGACCGCCAGCACACCGACGGTCAGGGCGGCCGCCAGCCGAATGCGCCGGCGAGCCGCCAACCGTGCCGGAACCGGGCACGGGCGCCGAGCGGACGGGCCGCCCGACTCGCTGGCTACCCCGGTCCCCGTTCACACCCCTTCTTCGTACGGCGGTCACCAAGTGTTACTCCTCTCGGCGGAATGGCCGCAGCCGGCGGCTGACGGTCGTACCCCCTCGACCGGGTCGAACGGGTCACCGAACGAGCCGGCTACCGAGTGCCATCCGCCGATAACCCGAGCGCGCGGGTTGTCGCGAGGTCACTACGCTGGGGTGCCTGCCGCTGACTTGTCCGGACGAGGCCACAGCGGCGTCGACGTCACACAGCGGGACGGAACAGGAGGCGTGCACCGATGCAGGACGCCCGGTGGACGACGATCACGCCGTCGCAGTTCGACCACGAACGGGCCGCGTTGGAGCACATCCGCCGGCTACTGCCCGACGCCGAGCCGTACCGCGCCTGGTCGAACTTCACCTTCACCGCCGACACCGGCCACGTCTACGAGATCGACCTGCTGGTGGCAGCTCGGGCCGGCCTCTACCTGATCGAGATAAAGAGTCTGCACGGCCGGCTGACCAACAGCGGTCCGAACTGGATCGCCGACAACCAGCGGGACAACCGGGGATCGGTCCGCACCTTCGACAACCCGTTGCACCTGGCCGACCTCAAGGCCAAGCGACTCCGCTCGCTGCTCGACCGGCAAGCTGCGAAGCAGAAGCTCAAGGTGCGGGTCCCGTTCATCCAGGGGGCGGTGTTCCTCTCCGCGCCGGACCTCCAGGTCCAGCTCGACGAGCACCAACTGCACGGGGTGTACGGTCCGGAGCCGCACCCGGGGCAGCCGGCCGGGCCGCTGCCGGGCATCTGGTCAGACCTGCTCGGTGCGCTGCCCCGCGACGAGCGCCGCCAGGTGACCCCGGAGGTGTCGAGGGCGCTGCCCAGGTTGCTCCGGGAGGTGGGCATCGCGCGGAGCCGCCGCTACGAGCAGGTCGGCTCGTGGCAGCTTCAGGCCAAGCCGTTCGACGTCGGCCCGACCTGGCAGGACCATCTGGCGGAGCACGCCCAGTTCGCGCACGAGCAGCGCCGGATCCGGATCTATCTCCTGGAGCGCAACTCCGCCAAGGCGGAACGGGCCAGCATCGAGCGGGCCGCCCGCCGGGAGATGATCGCCCTGCACGGGATCAGCCATCCGGGGATCGTGCAGGTCGACACGATGGAGCCGCACGAGGGCGGCCCGGCGTTGATCTTCCGGCACGACCCCCGGGCGGTCCGGCTCGACCACTTCATGGCCCAGTACGGCGAGCGCCTCGACGTCGGCACCCGGATCGGGATGGTCCGGCAGCTGGTGGAGGCGATCGGGTACGCCCACGGCCGCCGGCTCTACCACCGCAGCCTTTCGGCCCGGGGTGTCCTGGTCAGGCCGGGCCACCGGCAGCGGGGTGAGCCGGAGGAGGCGGCCTGGCTGCGCCCGCAGCTCCAGATCAGTGACTGGCAGGCGGCCACCCGCGGGCCCGACTCGGTCGGCGGCAGCGCGGACGCGCTGCGCATCTCCCCGTCGTCGCGGCTCGGTCCGCACCTGGAGCGCTCCGCCGAGGCATACCTGGCGCCGGAGTTGAGCGCGCCGGCACCGGACCCGGTGGCCCTGGACGTCTTCGGGCTGGGCACCCTCGCCTATCTGCTGCTCTCCGGTCAACCGCCGGCCGCCAGCCGGGCCGAGCTGCTGGCCAGGCTGGCGAAGGAGGACGGCCTCCGCCCGTCGTCGACTGTCGACTCCGTCTCCGAGTTCATGGACGAGCTGGTGCAGGCGGCCACCGCGCCGGTGCCGGCCCGCCGGCTCGCCTCCGTGGCCGAGCTGCTGGAGATGCTGCAACTGGTCGAGGAGGAGTTCACCGCGCCACCGGCGGTTGCCGAGGAGCAGATCGACGTCCTGGAGGCGAAGCTCGGCGACACGGTGCTCGACTGGCAGATCAGGAAGAAGCTCGGCACCGGTTCGACCTCCCGGGCCTTCCTGGCGGAGAACACCCGGACCGGCGCGCTGGAGGTGCTGAAGGTCGCACTCTCCGACGAGAAGGCGGCCCGGTTGAGCCACGAGGCCCAGGTGCTGCGCGGGCTGCACAAGGACTCCCGGGTGATCAGGCTCGCCCGGGAGGAGCCGATCGAGGTACCGCCGCGCTGGATGATCGTCCTGGAGCACGCCGGGGAGAAGACGCTCGCCCGCAAGCTCCGCGAGGACGGCCGGCTGACCGTCGACGAGTTGGAGACGTACTCCGACTATCTGTTCGGGGCGGTCGACCACCTCCAGGGCGAGGGAGTCTTCCACCGGGACATCAAGCCGGACAACATCGCGATCAGGATCCGGCCGAACCGCACCCGCCAGCTCGTCCTCTTCGACTTCTCGCTGGCCGCGTTGCCGGTCGACGAGATCGAGGCGGGCACCCCCCGCTATCTCGACCCGTTCCTCGGCACCACCACCCGGCCCGTCTACGACGAGCAGGCAGAGCGGTACGCGGTCGCGGTCACCCTGCACGAGATGGCCTCCGGTGAGATCCCGGTCTGGGGTGACGACCTCACCAACCCGCTGCACACCGAGGGGCCGCCGGTGCTGGCGGTCGAGGCGTTCGACCCGGCGATCCGGAGCGCGCTCGTCGGCTTCTTCCACCGGGCGCTGCACCGGGACGCCGGGCAGCGGCACGCGTCGCTGAAGGAGATGCGGGACGCCTGGCAGCAGGTGTTCCGGCAGTCCGACCACACCGCCCCGGTCGGCTCGGAGCACCCGGCCGGCTCGGAGCATCCGGATGTCGAGGTCGAGACGACGGTCGCGGACCGGGACGAGGCGGCGGCCAGGGCGACCCGGGCGACCGTACTCGAAGCTTCCGGGCTGACCCCCCGGGCGGTGTCGGCGGCGCACCGGCTCGACGCGACCACCGTCGGGGACCTGCTCGGCCTGGGCTCGAAGCAGCTCTTCACTCTGCCGGGTCTGGGCGCCAAGACCCGGGGCGAGTTGCAGCAGCGGTTGCGGGAGTGGCGGGGCCGCCTCGGCGAGCAGGAGTCGGGTCCGGCGCCGTCGCGGAACCGTGCGGAGGCGCGCGCCGAGATCGCCGCCGAGACGGTACGCGCGGACGAGCGGTCGGGCGCCGACGGCAGGTCGCCGGCGGACCTCGCCCGGATCGGGCTGGACGCCGTCACCGCCTTCCTGGTGCCGCAGCACCCGAACCAGAAGCAGGTGGAGGCGGTACGCCTGTTGCTCGGTCTGCCGGACGAGGCGGGTGCACTGCCGGACCTGCCACCCTGGCCGCTGCAGTCGCAGGTGGCGAAGCGGGTCGGGGTGACCCCTGGCCGGGTGGCGCAGTACCTGATAGCCGAGCGCAAACGCTGGCACGCCGACCCGGTGCTGGCCAGCGTCCGCGCCGAGCTGATCACCCTGCTCGCCGAGAGCGGTCGGGTGATGGAGGCTACCGAGCTGGCCACCGCGTTGCTGGTACGACGCGGATCGGGGGAAGACTTCGAACCGGTACGCCGGGCGGTGGCCCTTGCCGTGGTCCGGGCGGCCGTCGAGATCGACCCGCTCGCGGACGAGCCGAGATTCGCCGTACGGCGGCACGGTGATCCGTCGCCGGAGAGCCGGAACCGCGACCGGCTGCTGATCGCCCTAGAGGTGGCGGCCGACGAGTCACCCGACACCCCGTCCGCGCCGGCGCTGCTCGACCTGGCCGACGCGCTCGGCAAGGCGGCGGACCGGCTCGCCGAGCTGGAGGTGCTGCCGAGCCCGGCGACGGTGCTGCGCGAGCTGGCCGCCGTCACCGTGGGCGAGCAGGGCTTCCGGCTCGACGACCGGCGGATGGTGCAGTTGGCGGCGGTGGCTTCGGCGCGGGCGGCGGCCTCGCCCCGGCTGGAGATCTATCCGCGTGATCTCGATCCGGTGCGGGCACTGCGGCTGACCCAGGCCGGCCTGGTGCCGCCGTCGACCACCCAGCGGCGTGCCGAACTGCGCGAGAAGGACATCCAGCAGCGGGTCGCCGCACGGTTTCCGGAGATGCCGCCGCTGCCCGGCCATCCCCGGCTGGGGCACCTGCTCGCCGAGGCGGGCTTTCCGCTGATCTACCGGAACGGGGCCTATCACGCCCGGCCGGGGACCGGCTCGTCGACCAGGATGTCGTCGCAGCAGCGGCGGTCGACCGACAGCAGGATGACGATGTGGAACGCGGCCTCACCGGAGTTGGCCGCCGCGTTCCGGGCCGAGCAGCAGCTCAGCCGTACCGGTGAGGAGGGCGGGTTCCGGGCGTTGACGGTGCGCACCGACCGGTATCCGGCCGCTCAGCACGAGCTGGTCCACCGGCTGAACGCGCGTCCGTGCAATGTGGCGGGACGGTTCCTGGCGCAGCTGCGTACCCTGGTCGAAGCCCGGCCGAAGCCGACCTGGAAGACGGTGCTCGCCGCCGACGCGGCCGACCCGAACTCGCGGGACGCGTTGAAGCTCGCCGAGTTCGCCACCCGGACCTGGCAGCAGCTCCGGCCGGAGCTGCTGGCCCTGCCGGACCCGCGGCTGCCGCTGCTGCTCTTCGACGCCGCGCCGCTGGCCCGGTACGGCGCGATGGAGCTGCTGGAGGAGTTGGCGGACCTGGCCCGGGGTGGGGCGGGGGCGGTGTGGCTGCTCTGCCCGATGGAGGATCCGGGGCAGCTTCCCCGGCTCGACGCCACGGTGGTGCCGGTGGCCCAGGACGAGTGGGTGACGCTGCCGGACGCCTGGGTGGCGAACGAACACCGGAACGGCCGCCCGCCGCGGTGAAGTTGACCGTCTACCTTGTCGGCGACATCGACATGGATCGGCTGCGAGCTGTGCTCTCCGGCTGGCTCGGAAAGCATGAACCTACCCTGACCATCCTGTTCGTCGCCGGACTCGTCGGTTCCAGCTTTCGGGCCCGGCCCGGTGAGGGGTTTCGAAAGATTCTCATCGCTGTCCTCGGTCATTGGCTTCGTCGACGAGATCCGCTGTAGCCCTGCTGGTCTGTCACTTCGGCCGCCTAGGGCGGTGGGGGCTGGATCAGTTCGGGCCGGTACGGGAGAGATGGGCCACGGCCTCCTCGGTGATGGATTCCACGAACTCTCGAAGGAAGGCGAGAACCTGCTCGACCTGCGGCGTAGTTGCCCGAGCATGCAGGTCCGTACTGATGAGAAGGTTCCCGTGCCGGAGTTCGTAGATGACCTCTACCGCGGCAGCGTCGAGATTCTCAATGCTCGGGTACTCTTTTGGATCCATCGGGAGCATCAACTGGACGTAGACTCCTTCGTCCCACCAGCCACTGATCTGCTGGGATGACGCACCGAACTGGCCGGCCCGTTCATGAGTTCTCAGCGAGAACACCTTCGACTTGTGGTCGCGTTCGGCATCCTCGTGGGTCGGGTACGTGCTCAGACTGACGGTGCCCCTCGGCTCGAATTTGCCGATCCCGGTGCGGAAGCGATCACTCTCGTCATAGGCACTGACGCCACAGCTCAGGTAGACGTAGCTACCACGAGTGTCGAACTTTACTGTCGGATCGTCTGAGGATCTGAGTTTCAGACCGGACCCTGCCGCGACCTCCCCCATCTTCATACCCTCGCACGTGTCAGCGGTTGGCTGCCCATACGTCACGCGTGGTTCTTGGGTCTTGGTCGGCTCCGGGCCGGAATCGCATCCGCTCATGACGAGGGCGCTCACAGCGGCCAGTGCTGCCCAGCGTCGAGCGATGGGATAGCGGGTCCGACGGCGCACGTGCATGCCGACAACTCCGTTCATCGGGCCTGCGGTAGATAGAAACCACTGCTGTTGGTGCCGTCGAGCAGCCGGGGCTGCGGGGGCACCAAACGTCCGTCCTTGCCGTCCGGGGCATACCGAATCACGTCCATCCGGGCGAGCACGGTCTGCACGTCGTCGTTGAGGGCGTAGTACTGCCTCTCCGAGTTTCCATCGATCAGAGTGATGGCATCGGTCAGGGCGTGGAGTAGTTCTTCGGCGGTGCCTCCGGTCAGGGCATGCTCATCCATGGGGTTTGGAGCTGCGCCGCTCGTAACTGCAGAGGTGGCGGCGCTGGCCATGTCGAGGCTGTTGGCCCAGAGATCCCGGCCCTTTGCCATGGGTACGAAGGCGCTGACGATGATCATGGCGTGCTTGGTGGACTGTTCCTGCTGCTGCGCTGCCGCCTGCTGGGGGCGTCGGCGTAGCTGCTCCAGGAGCGCTTCGCGGGTGGCGTGCAGCACGTTCATCAGGCTCTGCTGGGTGAGGTCGACAGTCGCGTGCGCGGCCTCCAAGCCGGCGACGAGCGAGGCGAGCATCCGATGATGACTTGCCAAGGTGTGCTCGAACGGGTCGTAGAAGTTGCCGGCAAAATCATCGGCCGCCTCACCAGACCAGTTACCCAGGGTGTGCCGCAGCTTGCCGAAGTCGTGGGGCACGAAGTCTTCCAACCGGGCCAGTGCGTCCCGCACCGGTTGGACGATGTCGTTGAGATAGACGGATCCGGTGGGATGCGCCAGCGGCTTGACCATCGTTCTGATCGAGTCCATGTTGTCCGACGCCCACCCTGCCGCTTTTGTCTTGAACTCGTCAATCTGCTTCTGGATCACCTCCTCTATCGAATCCTGCCAGATCAGGCGTGGTGGGAAGGGCGGCGGCACGCGCCACATACGGCTGAACGAGACAGTCCCGGTGAAGTCCACCTTGATCCAGGAACCGGGGGCGCTCCCGAGAGCGGCTATCTCGGCGAAGATGTCGAACGCACTGGACTCGATATCTTGCATGTACGCGAAGACCTGGTCGATGTAGTGCAACTCGGCCAGGTAGGTGCCGATTTCGTTGAGGTACTGGTGCATCTGGCGATAGTCGAAGGGGATCGAGTTGTCGACCATGGCGTCTCCCGTCTGGCCAGGTCAGTCAACGACGTTGCGGGGAATGCGGGGATCTGCCAGGGGTGGATCCCCAGGGGCCGGGGGATCGGGCGGGGCGAGGGCGGGACGCTGGTAGTCCGAGGCGTTGTTGCCCAGGAGCCGGCTGAACTCATTGGCAGCCGCCTCGTCCGTGGCCGCGTACCGGTCGGCGATCGTGACCAGCGCGGCGCCGACCTCCGACATCCGCAGCGAGGTCAACCGCAGCACGTCCTGCACCTCGGCGCGCAACTCCAGCAGACGCTGCTGGGCCGGACCGATGCCTCGGTCGGGCAGATGGAACTGCCCTTCCATCGCCCCGGCCGTCCGGTGGACGATCACGGCCACGTCGGCGTAGGTCTTGGCGATCTGGGGCAACTCGTTGCGGCCGGCCCGGTAGAGGTAGTAGAGGTGGGCACCGAGTTCCCTGCCCGAGCCCACGTCGCCGACGCTGGCGTCAGCCCCTCGATACTCCGGCCGCCACCCAGGCTCGGTTGTCTCCATGATCCGATTACCCCCGGTTGCAGGTGAATTTGCTTCGGAGGTTATAGCACGATGGGCGACTATCTCGTCACGCTACAGTCGGAAACCTGTGGATAACCTCGAGTCAACAGACTGTCCTACCCGAGCTGGCATCGTCGCCACGGTAAGGCGGTCCGCCATCATGGTCCGGCCGGGTCCAGCAATCCTGGCTATCCTCCGACCGCGGGCGGGGTCGCCCAACTATCCGGTGATCCTGTCAGTTGACAGGCTGAAACGGGCCCGGAGGTAAGCCACTGCTCGGAGCCACATCACAGTAGACGTTGACCTCGGTACGGGCCAGGTCCGCATCGGGCAGCCTGCTGCCGAAAACCAGCGCCCGTGGGCTGAAGTCGCCTGCCGCGCAGAAATCAGCTTCTCGGGTACCGTCGAACGCCCCGCCGACCACCGCTCCGGCTGCATTGCGGAACACCATGCTCATGCCCCGGCCGCCAAGGGCACGGCAGGCGTTGGAGTTTGCTGCCAGGCGCACGGTGACGAGATCGTCCTCCGCCAGCGGCGGCTGTGTGGGGTCGGGTTGTGCGCTGATCGCCGGGAACGTCCCCGTGTCGGTCTCCGGAATCCATTGGGTCCGGAACAGGTCGAGGTGGGCTCGGGCGACTTGAAGCCAGATGCCTGTCCGGCGGAAGTTCGTCGAGTTGAGCGACGCATAGGTGCCGACTACCGCACGCTCACCGGGCCGGATGATCGGAATCTCGAAGTGGTAGTGGAACAGCGCCGGATCGTCGAGCGCATAGTCACCGTCCGCGGCATGGGCTCGGAAGAACGCCCGCGTCCGGTAGGCCACGCGGGAACTCGTATTCTCCAAAACGGCACCGATGCTGACCGCGCTGTCGTTCTCGGTCTGTGTGAAGCCGGTGTCGATCACTGTGACGGCACCGCCTGACGGTGCCGCGATCCTCGTCCGGTCGTAACGATCGGGAACCGCCAGGGACAACGTCTCGGGCACTTTCGGGTACGGGCAGGCCGCGGTCTTTGGCTTGTCGTCCGGCTGCTGTGCCCACCACACGCCCGCCGCAGTCAACAGCAGCACCATTACGGACGTGCTGGCGATGACGATCGTGCGGCGCGTCACTGGCTTCCCCGCATCCTCAGCAGGTTGCCCGAGCCGAGACCTCGGACGCGGACGTCGTCGCCACGATACGCAGACCGCCAGCCCGGCTCGGTGGTCTCCAAGATCCGGCTCCCCCGATTGAGGCGAATTTGCCTCGAAGGTTATAGCACGAAGAGCGATTGCCTCGTCACTCCAGGGTCGGGAACCTGTGGATAGCGCCGATGCTCCTACCACCCGACCCTCCGATCAGGGTCCGTCCTCCTGGGTGGTGTTCCAGGTAGTTTCCTCGCCGCCAATCTGCTGGATGAACTGCTGCTCCAGGCTGACGAGGGCAGCGGCGCGTTCCCGGATGAAGTTTTCGCGGTGATCGGCGAGCAGTTGGGCCAGCGCTGCCGGCGGGATGCCGTGGCTGACCGTCACGGGCCGTAGCAGTTTCAACGGAAGATTGCGCAGAGCGTCGCGTACGGGGGTGCCGGGCGGGGTGGGTAGGACGATGCGGTTGGCGATGCTGGCGGCGCCCCGGGTTCCGGTGACGATCCGGCGGTAGGCGGCAGGTCCCGAGCGGGCCAGCAGGTCGACCAGGTCGATCGGCTCACCGTCGAGCCCGTAGCGCTGGCCGAAGTGGTTCAGCTCCCAGAGCAGGAAGGCGCGTACCCGGCCGTCCTCGGTGTCGAAGCGTTCCGGCAGCGCCTGGGGCGCCTGGCCGGGTAGGCGGAGCGGGGCGCGGCCGGTGGCGTAGGCGCGTATGTGGTGCAGGGCCCGGCGGAGTTGGAAGGCGTTGCCGCCGACGAAGACCGTCGACCACGAGGTGTTCCAGAACCAGCGGACCAGGTCCCGGCTCTGCGCCCCGTCCGGGTCGGGGCGGTGGTGGAAGAAGAGCGCGAGCAGCGTGAGCTGCTGCGGGTACGGCACCAGCCAGGCCACCGGCACCCCGGCCTCGTACCGGAGGAACCGCACCGCCCGGTGCAGGGCGACCTCGGCCTGCCCGACGATCCCGTCGAGAGTGTTGTCGACCCGGTCGGCGAGGGCGGTCCAGCGGGCGCCCTGCACGTCGTCCTCGCCGGTGATCGCGACGATGGTCTGGAAGACCGGTTCGGCCGCGACGTCCCCGAACCCGCTGTCGGCGATGCTCTCCCGGATCCCGGAGATACGGTCGGTGAGGGTTTCGGTGTGCTCGGCCTGGTAGGTCAGCGCGGAGACCATCTGGTCCGGGCTGATCTGCCGGCCGCTGCTGTTGACCCGGGAGAACGCCTCGACCGCGTGCTCCAGGTCGCCGCCGAAGAGCCGGATCACCGGAATCTTGTACGCCTTGATCCGCTGGGCGACCTGCTCGGCCTCGTCGACCAGGGCGTCGGAGGTGTCGGCGGTGGTCGGGTCGCGGGCGAGTCGGCGGGCGTGCGCGAGGAAGTCCATGGTGCGCAGTACCGCCTGCATCGGGAGCAGGTTGGCGGGCGGGGCATGCTTTCCCCAGTGCTGGAACAGCAGGTCCCGCTGGTCCGGGGCGCCGAGGGTGCGATAGATCCACCACTGCCGGTCCTGGCCGGTGCCGGCCGGTTCGGGGCGGTGCACGAGGGTGCCGAAGAGGGTGGAGAGTCGCTGGTGCCCGTCGAGCAGGTAGGCGATCGGGCCGTCCGGGGCGGGCGGGACCTCGATGCCGGCGACCCGGTCGAGGCTGGGCAGGGCGCGGCTGGTCTCCCAGACCAGGATGCTGCCGATCGGATAGCCGCGCTCGATGCTGTCGTAGAGGTCGAGCATCTGGTGCGGCTGCCAGACGTAGGGGCGCTGGAACCGGGGGACCCGGAGCCGGCCGGAGCGGACCTCGTCGAGGAGCTGTTCCAGCAGCAGCACCTCCACTCTGATGCTGAACTCCTCGGTCCGCACGGCCATCCGTTCCCCCTGGTCCCGCTGGTGTGGCAGCTGGTTGTCGTACCGTCAGATTCTGCCGGCGATGGTCGCGAGCAGCGCGCGAAGCTCGGCCACGACGTCCGGCCCGAGCTGGGCGAAGTCGTGCTCGGTGAGCGCCTCACGACAGGTGTGCATCCGGCTCAGCAGGTCGGAACCGAAGCCGTCGTGCAGGGCGGACCGGGTCCGGTGGTCGAGGTCGGGGAAGAGTTCGGCGTGGGCGCGGGTCGCGTCCGGCGACTTGTGGATCTTGGTGAAGCCGTGCTTCATGTCGTAGTGACCGCGCTGTTCCGGCGTCAATTGTTTGAGCCGGTCGAGCCGGGCGGACGCCTCGGCGAGTTTGCCGACCCCGGCGAGCACCTTGTCGGGTACGTAGTTCTCGGCCTCCCGGCGGACCAGGACGTGCACGCCGATGTCCAGTTCCTTGAGGGTTCTGGCCTTGTCGTGGCTGCCGGTCCGCTGGCGCGGGATGAGCCGGTCACTGTCGAGGACCGCGACGACCCGGATCACCCGGCGGAAGCGGTTGCCGGCGGCCAGCGCCGCCTTCATCAGGTCACTGCCGCCGCCGTGCCCGATCTCGACCCAGCGGTTGCGGAACGCGGTAAGGATCCGCTCATGATTGAGTACGTAGGCGACGGTCTCCAGGAAATGGCCGTCGGATTCCTGGTTCTCCACCACGATCACCGCACGCTGGCACAGATCATCGGAGTAGTCGGCGAGGTTGGCCCGGGACACGGTCACCGGTTCGGTGGTCGCCTGGGTGGTGCCGGTCCAGGCGTTGACGGCCACGGCCGCGTCCTCGGCGAGCGCGGTGTAGGTGCCGGCGAGCTTCGGCAGGTGGCTCGACACGAAGTCGCGTACCGCGGCGACGACGGCCACGTCCGCGACGACCCACTCGTGCCGCTCCTCGGCGAAGCAGCGCAGCAGGTCGTAGACGCGGTGCAGGTCCGCCAGGGAGTACGGTCCGGTGCGGTCGTCGGTGTCGGCGAAGACCTCCGGGGCCAGCTCAACCCGCACTGGCGTCCCGCTTCGCCCACTGGGCCCGGGCCAGCGCCCGGGTCTCCGTGTAGTCCTCGGAGAAGATGCCGGTCGGCCAGTAGTCGAGGTTGCCCTCGGCGTCGATCGTGATCCGCCGGGCCTGGGCGGCACCGTCGGACGGTTCCACGAAATAGACGGCCACGGTGTCGGGGTCCACCTTTCCTTCGGCGATGCGTCGCCGGAGCCGGAGCAGGAACGTCTCGCTGTGCGTCTCGATCAGGAACCGGACCGGGGTGGCGTCGACAGCCGCGAGATAGAGGTCGGCGAGGTCGGCGTGCGCGGCCGGGTGCAGGTGCAGCTCCGGCTGCTCGATGATTTCGAGTACGGGTCGATCCGGTGGACTGACCACGTCGAGTGCCCGCTGGACGAAGATCGGCAGGGCCTGGGCGACCCCGGTGCCCGCGTCGGCCAGGTTTACCGCGAAGTCGGTGCCGGCCGCGGAGCGGAGTACGACGGACCAGACCTCGCCCCGGCTGACCAGGTCCAGGGTCCAGCCGGGCAGGAGTTCGGCGAGCCCGGTATTCACCTGCCGGATCAGCTCGCCCTGCCGGCCGGCGGTGTCGCTGGCGAGGATGCCGGCGGCGTGCAGTCCGGTGCTGCCAAGCTCCTTCGGCATCCGGGCGGGGAGCAGGTAGCGTCGCTGCGGCTGCTCCCGGAACGGCCCGAAATAGCGGACGGAGGGAAAGTAGTTCCGGAACCTGACTGCGGCCAGCAACTCGTTGACCATCTCGTTCGGAAGCGACGGATCTTCCCGCCGCAGCAGGGGTGGCTCGGCGGGCAGTAGCCCGTGGAAGGGGACCGGCAGGTCGCTCCACACCTGGTCGCCCAACTCGACGGCATAACGGGATGGCTCGGAAGGGTCGTTCAGCTCCCACTCGAGGTGGGCCAAGCGCACCCCGGACTGGGACAGCTCCAGTTCGGAGACCACCTGGGTGTCGTAGCGGTCGCGGTTGACGTTCTGCACCGTGGCCCTGAGTCGGGTCGGCGAGAGCGGGCTGTCGACGGTCAGGTCGAGGTTGATGCTGCCGTGCGGGCGGCGGCCGTGGATCAGGTCGACGAAGAGGCCGACCAGCCCTTCGCCGAGGGCGTCGAGGTCGAGTGGGGTCGGCGCGTCGGTGTGGATGCCGGAGTCGAGCAGCACCGGGGCGCGTACCAGGGCGCTCTTGCCGGAGTTGTTGCGGCCGAGGACCAGTGTGATGGGCCGCAGCTCGATGTCCTGCCGTTGGGCAAAGCATCGATAGTTGCCGAGGGCCATCCGGACCAGAGACATGGGCCACACCATAGTCGGGTGATCGGTTGGTTGCGTACCGCCATGATGGAGGGCCTGGCCGGCCGGCGGTAGCGTGGACAAGCATGGGGGACGAGGTTCGTGCCGACCCGGTGGAGATCGTCAGGGTCGCGCAGTCCTATCTGGACAACTCCAGCGAACTCGCGTCCGCGTTGCGTGCGGTGCGCGCCGACGCCGTGCTCTCGCCGGCCGACTTCGGGCAGGTCAGCCCGGCCGGGCAGCTCACCGACGCCTACAACACGGTGACTGCCGCTGCCGGCACGGCCGTCGAGCGGGTCATCGGGGTGCTGGAGGTCGACAACGAGAGTCTGCTCCACGTCGCCTTCGCCTATCGGCAGGCCGACGAGCGGGCGGCCGAGCGGCATCGTCGCGACCATCCGAACATCCCGATCTAGGAGAGGACTCGCCGATGGGCATCCCGCCGGAGGATCGGGAGATCCGGGTCGACGCCGCGTTCTGGGACCTGCAGGCCAACCCGGGCCGGATCGAGAGTGCGGCGTCCGCGTGGCGGCGCTTCGGCAGGGCGACCGTCGCGGTCGGCGACGACATCGAGGCGGACAGCCGGAACCTGCTCGGCTCGCAGTGGTCGGGAGCGGCTCGCGACTCGTTCGGCCAGCACCAGTCAAAGGTGTTCGGCAGCCTCGACACGATGGGCGGCCAGGCCGACCGGCTCGCCTCGGCGCTGGAGGGTGTGGCCGAGCTGCTGCGGTGGTATCAGAACGCGCTCGATGGCGAGCGTGAGCAGATCATGGGCGCTGTGCCGAGCTGGCGTTCGGGTGGTCAGATCGTCTTCCGGTGGAACCAGCCCGAGCAGGCGACCCAGGTCAGCGAGGCGACCAACCGGGCCGGCAACCTGCGCAAGGAGCTTGCGGATGCCCTGAAGGGCAAGCTGAGCGGCTTCTCCGCCGCGGAGTGGGACGCCGTCTCGACGCAGTGGGACAGCGTCTCCTCCGGTACGGCCGATCCGTTCATGCTGCCTGCGGAGGTGACCGGCGTCTCGGTGCTGATGGTCGACGGCCGGGCGGTGGTCAACACGGGTCCGGGCAACGACAACGTCAGGGTGACCCGGGACCCGGCGACCGGGCAGGTGGTCGTCGAGGTCAACGGCGTCGCGTATCGCTACCCCGAGGGCACGCCGGTGACAATTCGCGCCGGGGAGGGCAACGACACGGTCGAGGTGCCCGCGGGCGCCAACCTGAGTCTCACCCTGCTCGGCGGCGACGGCAGCGACAAACTGCGTGGCGGGGACGGCGACGAACGGATCGTCGGCCTGCACGGCGACGACACCATCTCCGGCGGCGCCGGGAACGACTATGCCTCGGCCGGCTCCGGCCGGGACTACGCCGACGGCCAGGGCGGCGACGACCTGCTGGCCGGTGGGCGGGGCGACGACGTCGTCTACGGGCTGTCCGGGAACGACAACATCGCCGGCGGTGAGGGCCGGGACTACCTCGAAGGCGCGACCGGCGACGACACCGTGCACGGCGGGACCGGCCGGGACATCGTCTCCGGTGGCCGGGACAACGACCGGCTCGACGGCGGCTCGGGCGACGACGTGGTCTACGCGGGGCATGGCCGCGACACGGTCTCGGGTGGCGGTGGGGCCGACACCGCCTACCGGCAGGACGAGGACCAGGTGGCCGGGGTGCGCCAGGACATCCGGATCGAGGTGAGCGACGCGGCACACTACATCAAGATCGACGGGCCGGCCGAGTTCCAGGAGCGGGTCCGTGCCGACCTCGACATGATGCGCGCCTCCCCGATCGGGCAGCAAATGCTCGCCGAGCTGGACGACATCCACAACGACTCGGCCGCCGTCGCCGCCGACTGGCCCGTGCTCGGGGACATCGCGTACCAGGGCAACCCGCTGGTCATCGTCGCTGACGACGCCAACAAAGCCTCGTACAGGACGAACTGGGTCCTGGGCGAGGACTACAAGGTCAGCTACAACCCGGAGCGGCTGTCGACGGTGCCGTCGAACGAGCGCCCGCCGGTTGTGGGTCTCTTCCACGAACTTGCGCACGTCTACGACTTCGGAAACGACACCTCCGCCTCCGGCACCCATCAGGGGCCGGACGATGTCGGGGTCAATAACAGCGAACGGCAGGCGGTCGGCCTGCCGATCGACGAGGACGAAGACCCGAGCACGCCCGACCAGGTCGACCCCGACCACCCCTACCAGTACACCGAAAATGCTCTGCGTGACGAACTGGGCCTGCCGAAGAGGACGTCCTATTCATGATCAGGAAGTTGCCTCTCTTCGGCTGCGCTGCGATGACCGTCGTCATGCTGGCCGGCTGCGCGGACCCGTACGATGATTTCGAGCCGGAGTGGGTCCCGACCGGCACCAAGCCAACGGCGAGCTTCGACGCCGAAGTCACCCCTCGATCGGAAACCGCGCTGGCCATCCGCTACACACTGCGCAACCAGGGGACGGAACCGATCGTCGCCTACGTTGGGGTGGAGGACGGCGTCGCGTCGCATGCCAACGATGTCTACGTGAGCGTGCGGAAGGATGGCACGGTCGAGCTGGCCAAGCGCACCTTCGACATCCCGCCCGGAGTGAACGCCGACGGGATCGTCACCATCGAAGGCACGGTCGTCGCACCCGGCAAGGAGTTCACCGAAGAACTCACGACCTACCTGCCGCTGGAGGGCAACCGCCCCTACGTCGGCAAGGTCAAGCTCCCGGAGCCGGTGCGGGAAGTGGTCTTCTGTCTCGGCGTCGTGCTGCAGAGCGAGGCTCCCGCGCCGAAACCGGCCGACGAAGGGCGCGGGAAGTATCCGCTGAACGGGCCACAGCATCTCTTCTGTTCGCCGCCCGCGACGCTGTAATCGGCGCCTGCCCGGGGGACGGGTGGTGCACCGGTTGCGGCCGGACGGCTGCGGAGAGCGGCGGCGCCAGCCCGGTACGGTGGGGCGGTTCGGTGCGGGGCAAGCGTGAGGTGGGCGGACTGTGATCGATCGTCGGGCGCTGCTGAAGGACCTTCAGGGCCAGGTCAGGGCGTTGGAGAAGGACCTGGCCGAGCAGATCGGCGGCTCCGGCGAGCACTACGACAAGCTGCGGTCGGAGTACGACCGGGCGTTTGCTTTGAAGCGCACGGCGGCGACCTGGGCGGCGTGGCGGGACGAGCGGGTGACCCAGACGGCGGTGGCCTGGGTGTTGGGCTCGGTCTTCGTCAGGTTCTGCGAGGACAACGGGCTCTTCGGTGACGTCTGCTATCTGGCCGGGCCGGAGAAGGACCGGGCAGTGCTGGCCGAGGAGTCGCAGGACGACTACTTCCGGCGACACCCGGAGCGGACCGACCGGGACTGGCTGCTGGCGTCGTTCGAGCACATCGGCGGGACGCAGGCCGGGCGGCTGCTCTTCGACCCCGAGCACAACCCGGCGTACCGGATCCCGATCAGCCACGACGCGGCCAAAGCGCTGATCGGGTTCTGGCGGCGGCGGGACCAGGCCGGGACGCTTGTGCACGACTTCACCGACCCGGAGTGGGGGACCCGGTTCCTCGGCGACCTCTACCAGGACCTGTCGGAGGCGGCACGGAAGCGGTATGCGCTGTTGCAGACGCCGGAGTTCGTCGAGGAGTTCATCCTCGACCTGACGCTGACCCCGGCGGTCAACGAGTTCGGCCACGAGACCATCAAGGCGATCGACCCGACGTGCGGGTCGGGGCACTTCCTGCTTGGCATCTTCCGAAGGTTGATGAAGGAGTGGGAGGAGCAGGACCCGGAGCGGGACCGCTGGGAGATGGTCAGGGCGGCGCTGGAGTCGGTACACGGGGTCGACATCAACCCGTTCGCGGTGGCTATCGCGCGATTTCGCCTGCTCCTCGAAGCCATGCGCGCTGCCGATTTCGCAGACTTCAAGCGAGCCCGCAGGTATGAGTTTCCCATCCGGATTGCGGTCGGCGACTCCCTAATCAAGAACCGTCAGGGAACCCTCTTCGATGACGTAGATGAGTTGGCTCAGTTTCGATACGTTACCGAGGACATCGACAAATTCCCGGGACTCCTGACAGAGAACCGGTATCACGTCGTTGTTGGCAATCCACCTTACATTACGCCGAAGGACAAGGAGTTGAATGAGCTGTACCGAAGGCTCTACAAGGACGTATGCACCGGAAAGTATGCGCTATCAGTTCCCTTTGTGAAGCGGTTCTTTGGCCTGGCTAAGCGACCTGAGTCCGATGGACGTGGATCGGGCTACGTGGGCCAAATCACAGCGAATTCATTTATGAAGCGCGAGTTCGGTCGGAAGCTTATTGAGCACTACTTAGCCGAGAAGGTTGACCTCGCTTACGTCATCGATACGTCAGGTGCACATATACCTGGCCACAGTACACCAACTGTAATCCTTGCTGGTCGGCGCACATCGGCAATACAGCGTGCCGACACGATCCGTACAGTAATGAGCAACCGCGGAGAACCAGAGGAACCTTTCGAGCCAGATAATGGCAAGGTCTGGCGCGCGATTAAAGCCCAGTATAACCAGCCTGGCTCGGAGAGTGAGTGGATCTCTGTCGCAGATTTGCCTCGAACTCAGCTTTCAATTTACCCCTGGAGCCTCGCTGGAGGCGGCGCCGGGGAGCTAATGGCGGCACTCGAGAACGGTTCGTTGGCAAAACTCTCCCAGTTCACAGAGCTTGCTGGATTCGTGGCCATTACGGCTGAAGATGATGCCTTCTTCTCGGGATTGCGGCATCTGCAACGTAAGCGGATCGAATCGATCAGGCCAGTGGCTACCGGGGAAGTTGTCCGGGATTATGCAATATCTTCGCACTTGCACTGCATCTTCCCTTATGATGCCGATCTTCGCCCCGAGAAGCTCGGTAATATCTCGCAATCCATCAAGCTACTGTGGCCCAACAGGCGGATGCTCCAACGCCGCAAGCGCTTTGGCGTCGTAATCGAGGCGATTCCTTCGCTGAGGTGGTATGAGTTCGGTGAACTCTATCGCGACAAGCTGTCGACGCGCCTTTCGATTGCCTTCGCATTCGTTGCAACCCATAATCAATTTGTGCTTGACCGAGGTGGAAAGGTGTTCAACCGGTCGGCCCCTGTCCTTAAGTTGACGGATGGGATGCCTGAAAGTGACGTAACTAATCAGGTCGGTCGGTTCGGGCCGGTTTGATCTTGGCGGGGTTGTTGGGCAGGATGTCCGGGTGCCGGAGATGCCGTCCATCGTGGAGTTGCTGGAGCGGCTCGTCGCGTTGGAGAAGGCCGTCGCGGAGCGGGATGCCCGGATCGCGGTCCTGGAAGCGGAGAATGCCGAGTTGCGGCGTCGTCTGGGTCAGTCTCCGCGGAACTCGAACATGCCGCCCTCGGCGCAGGGGTTGGACAAGCCCGCGCCGAAGTCGTTGCGGGGCCGGTCCGGGCGCCGCTCGGGTGGCCAGGACGGCCATCCGGGTCGTACGTTGCGGCAGGTCGAGAGCCCGGACGAGACCGTTGTTCATGAGCCGGTCGCGTGTGGCGGGTGCGGCGGCGGGCTGGCCGGCGCGCCGCTGGCCGCGGTGACCCGCCGTCAGGTGTTCGAGATTCCCTCGGTCGTAGCCCGGGTCACCGAGCACCGGCTGAACATTCGCCGGTGCGGGTGTGGTGCGGTGACCTGCGCGGACGGCCCGGCCGGGGTGGACGCGCCGGTGCAGTACGGGCCGAGGCTGGCCGCGATCGTGGTGTATCTGCTGGTCGCGCAGTTCGGGGCGCAGAAACGCGTCGCCCAGGCCGTCGGGGATCTGTTCGGGGTGCCGATCTCGCAGGGCAGCGTCGCGGCGTTGACCGCCCGCGCCGCCCGCCGGCTCGAGGGTGACTTTCTGGCCGCGATCCGCACCGCGCTGACGGCGGCACCGCTGGTGCATTTCGACGAGACCGGGTTCCGGGTCGCAGGCAAACTGCACTGGGTTCACTCCGCATCGACAGGTAAGTACAGCCTGCTCTACGTGCACCCGAAACGCGGCCGGGACGCCATCGACGCCGGCGGGGTCCTGCCCGCTTTCACCGGGATCGCCGTGCACGACGCCTGGGCACCTTATGACTGCTACCCACAGGCCACCCACGCCCTGTGCTGCGCCCATCTGCTGCGGGAACTGGTAGCCGCCGCCGAGCTCGACCCGTCGGCAACCTGGGCCGCGCAAGGCATCGACGCCCTGCTGGCCCTCAAGAAGGCCACGGACGATGCTGTGGCAGCCGGCCACGATCGCATCGATCCCGAGATTCTGGCCGCGGGGGTCGCCTCGTTCCGCCACGCCGCTCTGGTCGGGGTCAAGGACCACACCGGCCAAACCACAGCGATCGGCAAGAAACTGGCCGCGCTGGCCCGCCGGATGACCGAACGCATCGACGACTACCTCCGATTCGCGCACCAGCCAGGACACTGCCCGTTCGACAACAACGCCGCCGAACGGGAAGTCCGCATGGTCAAAATCCGGCAGAAAATCTCCGGCGCGATGCGCACCCTGACCGGCGCGGAGCAGTTCTGCCACCTGCGCTCATATCTCGCCACCGCCGCCAAACACGGCATCAATCTCTACGACGCCCTCGTCCAGCTAACATCGGGCCGACCCTGGATCCCCGCAATCAACTGATGACCTGAGTAGTCACAAAGTGACCACCTAGGTCTGGTGGGTCTGCTGAATAGTTCCAGTGGATGTTTCTGGTTAAAGCAGGTCAGTCACGATAAGGGGAGCCAATCTGGCACTGGCGGCTTTATGCACGACGAGTGGGAACGGTTTTACGAGTTTACTGCTACAAAGTTGCAGGAGTTTCCGCTGCCGAAGGCGTACCCGTTGGAGTTGGCGCGGGAGTTGGATGCGGCGGCGCAGCGCTTGACGGCGGTGAGCCCGGCGGCGGTCGCGGAGGAGGGCGTGCCGACGCGGGAGCGGTTGTCCGCTGCGGAGGCTGAGTGGCAGTCGACGCGGGGACGGATGATCGCGCTCCAAGAGGAGCTGGACTGGCAGGTCTACCACCAGTATGGGTTGTTGCCGGACGAGCTGACCGCGCCAGCCGAGTCTGTGCCGGCGTTGCGGCTTGGCGAGCGTGCCTTCGAGATCGTGCTCGCTCGCAAGATGGCGGAGGGTAAGGCTGAGACGCAGTGGTTCGCTCGGCATGGGTCGACGCCGATCACCGAGCTGCCGCAGCACTGGTCGCCCGAGTATCGGGCGGTGGTGGAGAACCGGATCGCGGTCATCCAGCAGAACCGCTACCTGGCGCTGATCGAGCGGCCCGAGTGCAAGCGGCGGTGGGCCACCGAGGGCTGGGACCGGATGCTCGACAAGGCGCTACGGGACTGGCTGTTGGACCGGTGCGAGGCGCGTGAACTGTGGTACGCCCCGGACGAGAATGGCGTTCCGCAGCCTCGTCCGCTGTCGGTCGCGCAGCTTGGGGACGAGCTGCATCGGGATCCGGACTTCCTCGCCGTGGCGGACCTCTACGACCCGGGCAAGGAGCTGTCGGTCCTGCTCACCGAGCTGATTGAACCCGAGCACGTGCCGTACCTGGCGGCGTTGCGCTACACCGCCACTGGGCTGGAGAAGCGGGCCGGCTGGGAGCACGTGTGGGACCTGCAACGGCAGGAGGACTCGGCGCCCGACGAGCCGGCCAAGCGGAAGATTCGTGACCAGATCCCGGTGCCGGAGAAGTACAAGCCGGCCGACTTCCGCAAGAACAGCTACTGGAGCAACCGGGGCAAGCTCGACGTGCCGAAGGAGCGGTTCATCTCTTACCCGCAGGCGGGCCGGGACAACGATCCGTCGCTGCTGATCGGCTGGGCTGGCTGGGACCATCGGGAGCAGGCGCAGGCGCTGGCCGTACTCATCGTGCAGCGTGATGAGCAGGCAGGCTGGTCGGGGGAGAAGTTGACACCCCTGCTGGCTGGGTTGCGGGAGGTAATGCCCTGGGTGAAGCAGTGGCACGGCGAGTTCGACCCGGAGATCGGTGACTCGCCCGACGCTATATATGACGGCTTCCTCGCCGACCGGCTTAATGTTCACGGCCTCACCGGCAGTGATCTAACGGCGTGGGGCCCTCCTGCCGCAGCACGGGGCCGACGACGGGGCTGATCCCTCGCTCAGAGTTACTGCACTGGGAAGTCTTCTCAGCTACGGGTTGCTTCCGGTGCAAACCCTGGCTCGTCCGGGAACCAAGGTCGCAAACCCGACAAGAAAAATGCCTCACTGGCCGCGCTGTCTCGGCGACCGGTGGCCATACCGCAACTAAAGGTTGTGCTGCGCAGTACGCAGGGTCATTGCGTTCTGGGGTAGCTGCTGGTCATTGCAGTGATGAGGTCGTGCGGGCGACGGTCGGCGCGTCTGGTGGCGCGGGCGATGTTGGTATCGCCGTTGGTGCGGTGGTAACTGGCCGCGGTGTTACGTAGCGTCGCCATGATTGCGGGGCCGGTGCCGGTTCTGGCTTGGTGGAGGTCTTCACGGAACGTGACGTCGCGGACATGATGGACCTGATTCTCGATCAGCCACTCGTTTCGGGCCCAGGACTGCAGGTCCGCGGGTTGGGCGTGCTCGGCGGGGAGGGAGATGGTGTAGTAGGCGGTTTCCCTGGTGGTCTTGCCCTTGAGGGTGCGGGTGCGGGTGATCCGGACGGCCTGCTCGGCGTGAGGGAACAGCAGACCGCCGGGGGTGGCTACGGTGAGCGCCTTGACCGTGCGGGTCTCCCGCCGGCCGTGACCGGTTTCGCGGCGTCGGTCACCCACCGGGACCTGGGCCCAGGGCAAGGCCTTGAGCTGGGCAAACACGGTCGGCTGGTTACCTTTGACCGGGATGAGCAGGTCGGCGCCGCGAGCGGCGACCTCGGTCGCGTGGCTGGTCTGTGTATGGAGGGCGTCGGCCACGAAGATGAGGCCGTCCAGGCTACCCAGAACCTGTTCGACCGCGTCCAGCAGTGGGGTGAACGCGGGGATTTCGTTGCTTTTCGCGGCCACGGTGACCTGAGCGAGCACGATGCCGGTGCTGGTGTCCAGCGCGGACAGCAGGTGGACCCGGCTGCCATCGGCGCGGCGGGCGCCGCGCATGGTCTTGCCGTCGATGGCGATGACGATCCGGTACCGCCGAGGTCGGGGCGTGACCGGAGGCGGGACGCGGGTACGCAGCCAGTCGGCGAGCACGGTGGCCAGCAGGTCAGCGTCCAACCTGGTCAGCAGCCGCCAGATCGTGGTCGCGGCCGGGACGGCGCGGATGAACCCGAGCCGGGCCCTGGCGAGGTCATCGAGGTCGTGCAGCCAGTCCGCGATGGCCGCGAACGATGATGCGCCGGCGGTCACGGCGCACACCGCGACGGTCAGTAGCCCGACGAGCGGGTAACGCGCCCCACGCGGGGACCGGGGGTCCGCGATGGTGGCCAACGAGTGCTGGAGCCCAGCTTCTTCACCCTCGGTGACAAGGCGCGGTGGCGAGTCGGTGGGGGTGCGAACTGCGGACAGTACCTGAATCGGGCATGCTGACATCGCGGGTGAGGTCCTCAAGGTGTCCGGGAGCGTCGAGAACTCCATGATCACCTACAGGCCTCACCCGCCTTCCTCAACCCCGCAAGGGTCCGCCCACCCCGGGAATCCCCAGTTCAACGGCCACTCGACCAAACACGCAATAGCCCTGGCGCAGTACGCGCCTCGATTGGTTGCCACCTGATTAGATGCTGCCAGAAGACGGTTGTGGGAATGCGCTTCTGGAAGCCCTGTGGCACGGTCGTGAGGGCTCTTTACCGTGCGGGGTGAATGAGCGTTAGCTTGAAGGCGGCCACAGTATGAACATGCCCGATAATTCGGCCCAGAACCAGCCTCCGGTGGGCCAACAGTTGCCCCCTACTGCTCAATTTCAGCAGGTTCCTGGACCGCATCCGCTGCCTCCTGCAGGCTGGCAGTCATCCGTTCCGTCACAAGGACCCAATACCCGTGGGCGTCCGTCCTGGCTCATGCCCACTCTTATTGGTGCGGCCGCGTTTGTCGTGCTGTGTTGTGGTGGCACTATCGCCTTGGGATTAGCCGGTGATACTGGCAAAAATACGGAGTCCGCCAGCGGTGTTTCAGTAGTCACTCCCACTGCGTCGGCTTCGGAGGCGGAAGTCCCGACCCCGTCAAGCCCGGCACAGGTCAACCCGAAACCCTCCAAGACCCCTGACCTGCCGCTTCCGACCAAAGCAAAGACCTTTGGAATCGGTGACAAGGTACGGGGTGGGGACTTCGAGTTCACGGTGCACAAAGTGAAGTGCGGGATTTCCCGTGTCGGTAACGACTTCCTCAATGTCAAGGCGCAGGGCAGCTACTGTCAGATTACCGTGACCGCGAAGAACGTCACCAAAAAAGCTCACCTGTTCCACGCCGACAGCACTCTTACTGCCCAGGACAGGGCCGGTCGGGAGTACAGCCCAGATGGACAGGCTGGTATTTACGGCAACCAGGATGCGCAGGGCTTCCTCGACGAGATCAACCCGGGAAACTCGGTGCGTGCGAATGTCTATTTCGATGTCCCCAATGGCACGAAACTGAAGTCCGTAACTTTTAGTGCCGGTCTGTTCACGCTGGCGGAGGATGCTGTTGTCAGTCTCTGACCCGTCGCCAAGATAACTCCGTGGTCGGGGAGGACTGCGTCTGCATCTGATAATCACAGGACCGATCAGAGTCTGGCCAGCGCGGTGCATGACGAGGACAAGCAACGACTTACTGGGAACAGGACGAGCGGGTAGACGTCGAACCTCGCGGTGCCTGTGCAGCCGTGGCACCCTTCGATCCACCCTGTTACTGATCGCTCACGAGCGACTACTGTAGACGCGGGCTGACGACGGGGAGGCGGGTCTTGGGGCAGCGGCGTGCGTCGAAGGCTCTGCAACTGTCTCTCCTGGTCGTGGCTGTGCTCCTCGAACTCGCGACAAACGTCCTCGCCAACGACGACAGCTCCTGGTTCGTTGGCCTGATGAAGACGGTCGCGGGGCCGGCGCTGATCATTTTGCTGGCCGGGCTGCTCGTGGGAAACGCGGTCGTGTACTGGTGGGAGAACCCACGCAGTAGACGGCTGACCTGGAACGCGGACCGTTCGCCGTACCCGGGCCTTGCGGCCTTCCAGGAGGAGGACGCGGCCGTCTTCTTCGGCCGAGGGGCGCAGGTCTCGGATCTCGTAACTCGGCTACACGCCCTTGGCGCCGAAGGCTCCTCCCGGTTCGTTTGCGTCACCGGTGCCTCGGGTAGCGGGAAGTCCTCCCTGGTACATGCCGGAGTAGTGCCGCGTCTGCGGCGCCATCGGTGGCACGTCTTGCCGGCAGTCGCTCCGGCCGGGGAGCCGCTGACCCGGATGGCGTCGATGGCAGCAGACCTGTCCGGTGGTGACCGCGTGGCACTGCTGCGGGAGCTGCGTTCCCGGCCAGACAGTCTCACGCAGGTTCTGGCCAGGTGGCGGGCCGGTAGCGGCAACCGATACGGGCGGGTGCTGCTGGTCATCGATCAGATCGAGGAACTGTTCACCCTGTCTGGACCAACCGAGCGGGAACTGTTCCTCGACCGGATCGCGTCCGCACTGGCCGCGGACCGGCGGCTGTGGGTGCTGGCCACCCTGCGGGTCGAGTTTCTGGCGGATGTCCTCGCCGGTGCACACGCGTCGCTGTTCGCCGCGCCAGTGGCGTTGGGCACCGTCCGCCCCGCCGACCTGGTGGCAGTCATCGAGCAGCCGGCCCGGCTCGCGGGGATGAGCTTCGAGCCCGGACTGGTCGACGAGATCGTCGAAGACACCGGCACGGCGGACGCGCTGCCGCTGCTGGCGTACCTGTTGCAGGAGTTGTATCTGGCAACCGGTCCGGATCGGGTGGCGACCCGGCGGGTGTACCAGGAGTTGGGTGGGGTCGCCGGTGCCCTGGCGCGGCAGGCGGACACGGTCCTCGCCGAGCTGCGCAACTACCACGAACCGGAGACGATCCTGGCCACCCTGCTGCGCCTGGTGGCGATGGAGGGTCCGGAGCCGACCCGGCGGAGGGTGCCGACCACCGAGTTGGCCGCCGACGAGCGACGGATAGTGCAGGTGTTCACCGATGCACGGCTGTTGACCACCGATGTCTCCGACGGCGTACCGATCGTGCAGGTTGCCCACGAGGCGCTGTTCCGGCAGTGGCCGCCGTTGCGGCAGCAGGTCGCCGCACGGGCGGAGGCGTTGAAGCGACGGACAGAACTGGACCGCTGGGCGGGCGACTGGCTGCGGTCCGGGCGCAGCCCGGACTATCTGCTCACCGGCGCTCGGCTTGAGCTGGCAGGGCAGTGGCTGGAGGCGATGACCTCAGCCGGCCAGGACTCGCCGAGCGCCCGCGCGCTGGTGGAGGCGTCGCAGGCCCGGGACACCGCGTTCCTGCGCCGGGTGTCGGAGTCGGTCGGCAGGTACGCGATGACCAACATCGACCGATATCCGGAGCTGGCGATCCTGCTCACCTCGGCGGCGCTCGTCGAATGCCCGCCCACGCCGATCGCTCGGCACGCGCTGATGGCGGCTCTGGCGTTCAGCCATGGTGAGGCCGTGCTCGCCGGCCACACCGACGCGGTACGCGGGGTCGCCTGGTCACCCGACGGGCGGCACCTGGCGAGCGCCTCACGAGATGGCACGGCGCGGATCTGGCACACCGACGGCGAAACGGTGCTGCGGGTGCTGCGCGGGCATACCGGAATGGTCGAGGCCATCGCCTGGTCACCGGATGCGACGACGGTCGCGACGGCGTCTCGGGATGCCACGGTCAGGGTCTGGAACGCGGAAACCGGGGCCACGATCCAGGTGTTGGAGTGCGGCGACTCCGCGCGAGGGGTGGCATGGTCGCCGGACGGCACACTGCTTGCCGGCACAAGCCGTGATCAGGCTGTGCGACTCTGGGACACCGCCACCTGGCAGCTCCGGAACACCCTCACCGAACATAGCGGTGATGTCTGGGGTGTCCACTGGGCGCCCGACTCCACCCGCCTCGCTACTGCCTCGCACGACCGCACCGTAATCGTGTGGGACGTGGCCACTGGTCGCCCGACTGTCACGTTGCGCGGGCACCAGGACTTCGTCGAAGCGGTGGCGTGGTCGCCGGACGGGCAGTCGATCGCGACCGGCTCGGGAGATCACACCATCCGGTTCTGGAATCCACGCACAGGTGACCAGCAGACGTCTCTCGGTGGTTACCGCGATCCCATCTGGTCGATCGCGTGGACACCTGATGGGGAACGGATCGTGTCCGCCAGCGGCGACGGTACGGCCCAGGTGTGGGACGTACACCGGTCGCGAGAAGTCGCGGGGCTGCGCGGGCACTCGCAGACCCTCTGGTGTGTGGCGGTTTCTCCGGACGGCCATCGCGTCATCACCGGCTCCGGAGACAACACCGCTCGGCTCTGGTCCTTGCACCCACCAGGGGCGGAGCGGGCGAGCCTGGCTGACCATCGGGATCGTGTCACCGCGGTCGCCGTGTCGAGTGCCGGCGTGGTGGTGACCGGTTCGTCTGACGCCAGCGTTCGCCGATGGCGTCCTTTCGCGTCCAGCCGTTCAACCGTCGCGGTCGGCGCGCCCGTCATCGCGCTGGCGCTGCCCCGAGCTGCCGACCCTGCGGCCGTCGCGTTGCAGGACGGCTCAGTGCGCCTCATCCACTCCGACGGGGAAGACGTGCTGCTCGCCGACGGCTTGGAGTACGAGTCGATCGCCTGGTCACCGGACGGGACGAGGCTTGCCGCCGGTGGCAAGGACAACACCATCCATCTCTTCGACGCACGTACGCGAGCGGCTGCCGGCACACTTCGGGGCCACACTGACTGGGTCGGAGCGTTGGCCTTCTCGCCCAGCGGACGCTATCTGGCGTCAGGCTCCGATGACCGAGTCGTACGTGTGTGGGACATGGAGAACCCGAGCAACGTGATCGTCTTGGCCGGGCACCAAAACTATGTCGACGGGGTGTGCTGGGCTCCCGACGAACGATCCCTCGCCAGTTGCTCGGCCGACTGGACCACTCGCGTCTGGGATCTGCCCGCAGGCACCTGCGCCCAGGTGCTCACCGGACACGAACGCCGGGTGCGGGCTGTCGCATGGTCCCCCGATGGCCGCTGGCTGGCCTCCGGGTCCGACGACCGCACCGTCCGCCTCTGGTCGCACGATCACGAGTTCCGGTCTGAGATTATCGGCGTACACCGCGACGCCGTCACCAGCATCGCCTGGATGCCGGACGGTGAGCAGGTGGTCACCGGGTCAGTGGACGCAACCGCTCGTGTCTGGGCCATCGAGGTCGATCCGCAGGAACTTGCGGCTGCCGCGCGTTCCCGGGTGTTCCGGGGATTGACGGCCGACGAGCGGCGTGCGCATCTGCTGCCCGTTCAGCACGAGTAGGGATCTACAGCACTGTCTCCACCTGGCGGACCTGCTCATCGAGTAGGAACTGCGACGGATCGAGGTTCACCGCTTCTCGCTGCGGAGACGCCCAGTAGCGGGCGTTGGCCTCCTCGAACGAGTCGTCCCCGTCGTAGGAGATCACCCAGATGTGCTCGCTGCGCTCCCGGTCCACCCAGGAGCCGGAGATCTCGAAGCCGAACTGCTGGCGCAGCGGAACCACCAACGTGCGCCACTTGGCCACCCACTCGTCCAGCCGCTCCGGCCGCACTGTGTAGGTGCGGATCTGACTGAGTCTCACTGGACACGCTCCCGACACGAGTACCTTCCGGACCTGCCTCGCCGTGCGGGGATAACCAGCACCGCAGCCTAACGTCGAACCTTACGCTGCAATGTCGACTTCGCTACGCCAAGCGGTACCACCAGCACTACCGGGTGCGCTACTGGCGGTAACTTCAGTGACCCTCCGTGACGAATGGCCTGGGTGCGTCTATCGATTGGCTTTCTCTCATGCCGAGAAGAGTGCGTTCGTTTCCAGAAGAAGAGTACATATACGGGCGAAACTTCTGAATCCGCCTAACCCGACCGAGGACCCCACACCCTAGGATCCCGAATTGATCAACCGCTCTCTCAACCAGGCGACTCTTCGACGGAAGTTGCACAGCATCTAGTAGGATGGCGCGACTGGTCACTTGGGGGTAACCGTGGCAGTGAAGCGAGCGCGGCAGGTCAAGGCATTCGTAATGCACGGTCGTACGCTGCGCAGCCTCCTTAACTACGATGGCTTCTTTCGGTGGTTGGCCAACCTCCCGTATGCCGATACCGAGGCGGCAGTAGCTCAAGATCAGGTTATCGCCGTAACTGCGGCCACGATCGAAGACGACCTTATCCATTTCCGTTTCGTGAGTGGAAATCCGAGGGAAATTCCCCTTCTGTTTGATCGCCAGACCGGTGCAACGATGGAAGCAAGGACGCCCGACAATACTTGGCTCGCCGAGGCGACGCGCGTCTCGGTTATGCGCAGGATCGCCTCATATTCATTGAAAACCGCCGTCGCGGTGTCAGTGCCACGAGTCTTGAGCGCTACTTCTTCCGAATTAGCGCTAATCGCGGGTACGGTCCGGTTGACCTAGATCTAGACCCATTGCCGGCACTCTCCCTAGAGCGCGAGATCCTGGACCTGAGTCGGATCAAAGAGGCATCGATTGTAGTTAACCGTCCAAATGTCGATTGGAACGATGCGAGTGATGTTCTTTCCGAGCTTGCAGGTGATTCGAAGGGCAAGGATGCTGCGGTTGTTATTCATGCTCCCCGAGGGGAATCCCTGAGCAAAGAAGAGGGTATCATTAGCGTTATTATCGGGAATATCCGGCGACGGCTTCCTAACGTGCGCGACATGCGTGTGGTGGGTCGCCGTGAGGGCGAAACGACCGACCACACAGTCTCGCTTCAACGGCATCAGTTGCGCGTGAAAGCGCAGGTCGACGATGGAGCTCCCGCAGAGGAACAAGATGAGAGCGTCTGGGTAGCAGTGAGGCGCCTTGCCGCAGAAGCCCGCTTGATCGTCCGGGGCGAGGCTCCAGCTCCTGAGCCCGACATATCGCTTCTTCCAGTGAGCGAGCCGCGAACGCTTCAGGACGCGGGCGACAACGACAGTCCCGGCAGCTAGAGGGCCCGTAGGTCAAAGTTGTCATACCCCAGCCATATGCTCTTGCTATGAGCGGCACCTCGGAGGCCCCAGGCGGCACCATGAAGGAAAGCCGTGCGATGCCAAGACAACGAACCTTCAGATTTACGCGGCGTTATCTACTTCCGAGGCTTTGGGAAACCATCCTCCATAAGAATGCTGCCTTGAGTGTGCTGTTCTCCGGAGCTCTGACTTTTTTAGCGTTCCGTTTTGCTTGGGTTCCTGCCTTGCAAAAGGTGGCAGTCAAGGACCTTGTCGCAGGGATGCTGGCCTTCTCCGCCTTGGGTTTCGGCGCCGCCACAGCTGCTACTGTGCTTGCGTTAGGTATTCCCCGCGGTCAGCTTTATTACACCATGATCACCAACGGCCCTGGTGCGCCACGTGCTCGAATCACCAAGACTGACACCGGCTGGCAAGCAGAGGCTGTCGACCCGGACGAGGAGCCGCTTCTTGAATCGAAACTTTATGGTCAAAGGTTCCGATCGTTTTACGGCGATCTAATCTTCACCTTCGTGTGGACGCTAGGCGCTCAGCTTGGCCTCGGAGTGGTTAGTCTTTTATACTTCGCGATAGCGGGTGACCTAAATATGGTTGATTGCTCGAACTGCCGCCGATCGAGTCTTGGTCTTTTCATAATGGCATCCGCAACCATCTATGCCATTCTTCAGATGGGGTCTCTCCTTCGTGCGATGGCCGACTACGCCCTAAATCAAGAAATTTACGATAGGCGCGAGATCGGTCTTTAGCTGTTGCGGCGCGGCAAATAATCCCGTAGAGGCGGCCAGAAGCAGGTGTTCGGCTCGGCTCTACTCGGCAGTGCACACGAATCTCGTTGGATCTTTCGTTCAGTGCTTTCGGAACACTTGTGACGGGCTCTCATGCCGCTGACGGCGCGGCGATACCAACGGGGTGGATGCTCCTCGCAGCCGGCCCGCTGTAGTCCGGCTTCTGCGCAAGAGCGGACGTCACCCTCCGAACGAGCCAACTTGGAGGTGGCGATGCCGGCGGCATTTCTCGGCTCAGGCCCTGCCGTTCAGCGCGCTTGTGAGTCCGGGGTCTCGCTGTAGACCGCTGGTGAAGCTGGTCCAGGCGTGCGGGGTGAACCGAAGCACTGGCCCCGTCGGATCCTTCGAATCCCGTACCCCGACCGCCGCTGCTAGTCCGGTGACCTCGACGCAGTTCGAGTCGTTGGCACCACTGCGGCTGCTCTTGCGCCAGGCGGCCTGACTCAGGTCGGGGGCGGTCATGGTCGTCTCCTCGTACGGATCACCCGGGGTAGCTGTCTGCCACCCGAGCCAAGAACTCGCCCGACTGATCGGGGTCGAGTGCCTTCGCGCGCAGATGGTCGAACGTGAGTCTATAGCGCGCGACCTGCGCCTCCTTCTCCATGAGCAGGGTGCTCGTGTCATTGCCGATGTAGACGACCGTCGGGTCAAGCACCGGGTCGTCGTAGTCCAGGATGGTGAACGCACCGCCCATGGCAGCGTGGGCTCCGGCGTCGAACGGCAGTATCTGCAACACGATCGACGGGTTGGCACACGCCTCGATCAAGCGTCCCACCTGGGCCCGCATCACCTCGGTGCCTCCCACGATCCGGCGGAGTGCAGCTTCGTCCAGCACGATCCAGAGCTTTGGCGGAACGTCGCGGGAGAGCAACGCCTTCCGCGCCAGGCGGGCGGCGACGATGCGGTCGACCTCTTCTGGGTCGGCCGAGACTCGACCGGCGTGGATGATCGCTCGGACGTACTCCTCGGTCTGTAGCAGGCCCGGCACGTAGCTGCTCTCGTAGGAGCTGATCGAGGAAGCTTCCGCCTCGAAGCCCACGTAGGCGTCCGGCAGCACGTCGCCGTACGCGTTCCACCAGCCCTTCTGCCTGGCCTGTCGAACCAGGGTCGTCAGCTTCTCCTGGTCTTCCTCCGAGGCTTTGTAGAGCGTCAGCAGGTCTCGGACATCATTTTGGGTGACCCGTGAGTGGCCAAGCTCGATGCGGATGACCTTGGTGCGATGCCAGCCCAGGTCGTTTGCTACCTCCTCCGCGATCAGGCCGGCTTGGTCGCGGAGCCGCCGCAACTCGCGCCTCAGCCGGCGAGCTCTGATGGTCGGACTGGGGATCTGCGCCACTACCTCGCCCTTCTGTGAGTTCCGTCGATTCTTGCCTCATCACCATGCAGCGTCAATCATCCGGTTCAAGCTCCTCCATCAGATCTCACATGTGACGTTGCATAACTAAGCCGGTTCGTCCATGCTCTCTGTAGCGCGCCGTTCACCCATGACGATCAACGCCTGGAGGTACGCGTGACTCAGAACAACTCGCCGCACTGGGAGCAGCCGCGCCGCGATCGGACCCCTCCCGAGGACCCCCACCCCGACCCAGCCGCCCACAGTGCAAAGCCCGACCAGTACGCCGATCTCTTCGCCGTCCTCGACCGGGCCGACGTCTCCGAGGCCGTCCGCGCCGCGCTCGCCCACGCCCTCAACCCACCCACCCCGCCCGACCTACCAACCGACCCCGACGCCCACCGCCAACTCCACGCCGCCCGCGAGACCAGCCCCAACCTGCGACTCCGCTCCCTCGGCCGCACCCCCGAGCCCCGCCGCCGCTACACCCTGCACGTCACCTTCCCGGCCCACGACCTGCTCGCCGCCCGCAGCAAAGCCGCCGCCTACACCGAGGCGCTCCTCCTGCTCCGCCCCGAGCTGACCGCACACCCGGCCCTGCTGTCCCGCGCCGACCAGTGGAACCACAACGAGCCGGTCACCTGTGGCCGACCCGGACCCGACGGCGAGGTCTGCGTCCGGGGCGCCGACCATCCCGGCTGCCACTGGGACAGCGTCCTCGGCGGCTCCTGCTGGAGCATCGAAAACTGGAGCACCGAAAAGCCGACCGGTTCGGCCAGCTACTGCGACCGGACGGAGGATCGGTGAGTCGGCCGACCCGGGGCGGGCCGCTGCCGCCGTACCCCCGGGTCTGTCCCTGCCGGCACTGCGGCCTGGCCGTGCTGCGCGACAACGACGACAACTGGATCCACGCCAGCCTCTCCTACGCCTGCCGGGACCGCTGGGGCCGCGCCTACGGCACCACCGCCGAACCGACCTCGCCGGCCCTGGTCCGGACCGCCGCGACCGGGCGTCCCGGACCGGACTCCGGGTCACTGGCCTGGGGTGACGGTTCCGCTACGGTGTAGCCATGCCGGAGCAGACCCCCTTACCGCTGCTGCGCGACGTCATCGTCATCCCGGAGTCCCCGTCCGCGAGTGACCTGGTGCTCCGGCTCGCCGACGGCATCACCGACGCCGAGGCGACTTTCAAGGAGTACGTCATCCCGCCCCGCCTGGTCGACAACTTCGACCAGGCGCTCCGGCTGATCCAGAACGCGCTCACCACCGGAGTTTCCCGGGCCGCCTATCTGCACGGCTCGTTCGGCTCCGGCAAGTCGCACTTCATGGCAGCGTTGCACGCCCTGCTGCGCGGTGAGCACGCCGCCCGCCGCCGGGAGGAGTTCGCCCCGCTGCTGGCCCGGCACGACGGCTGGCTCGACGGCCGGCGCTTCCTGCTGGTGCCCTTCCACATGATGGGGGCGAAGTCGCTTGAGCAGCGGGTCCTCGGCGGCTATGTCGAGTATGTCCGCAAGCTGCACCCGGAGGCCCGGATCCCGGCGGTGCACCGCACCGACGCGCTGCTCGACCAGAGCCAGCACCTGCGCGCCCAGATCGGCGACGAGGCGTTCATCGCCGGCCTGCCCGGCGGCGAGGAGGACGACTGGGGCGACTCCGACGGCTGGACCAGCGAAAAGCTGGACGCCGCCTTCGCCGCCGCCCCGCTGCACGACCCGAAAACTGCCACCCCCCAGGACGAGCTGCGCCGCGACCTGGTCAACGACCTGCTCAGCACCTGGCAGCAAGGGTTCTTCCGGAACGCCCTCGAAGACAAGGAAGGCTTCGTCTCCCTCGACCGGGGGCTCACCGAGATCGCCGCGCACGCCAAGGAGCTGGGCTACGACGGCCTGGTCCTCTTCCTCGACGAGCTGATCCTCTGGCTCGCCAACAGCATCGGCGACCAGCGCTTCGTCGCCCGCGAGATCCAGAAGATCACCAACTTCGTGGAGGGCTCCGAGGCCAGCCGCCCGATCCCCATCGTCACCTTCATCGCCCGGCAGCGTGACCTGCGGGAACTCGTCGGCGAAGACGTCACCGGCGCGCACGACCTGGCCTTCCACGACACCCTCAACCTGGCCAGCGGCCGGTTCGACGTGATCAACCTGGAGGACCGGAACCTGCCGGCGATCACCCGGGCCCGGGTGCTCAAACGGGTCGGCGAGGACGAGCAGAAGCACGCCCCCGCCGAAGCGGCGATAAACGAGGCGTTCCAGCGGATCACCCGGGTCCGCTCCGACGTCTGGGACGTGCTGCTCGGTACCGACACCGGCAGCGGCGCCGACCTCGACTCCTTCCGGCTCACCTACCCGTTCAGCCCCGCCTTCCTCTCCACCCTGGTCTACGTCTCCAGCGCCCTGCAACGCTCCCGCACCGGCCTCAAACTGATGCGGCAGATGCTCGTCGACCGCCGCGACGAGCTGCGGCTCGGCCAGCTCGTCCCGCTCGGCGACCTCTACGACGTACTCAGCCGGGGCGGCGACCAGCCGTTCACCGAACGGCTCAAGGTCGAGTTCGAGACCGCGCAGAAGCTCTACCAGACCCGGCTGCGGCCACACCTGATGGACGAGCACCGCGTCACCGACGACGACCTCGAACGCGCCCGGCGCGGCGAGCAGCTCGACCGGGCCCTCGCCGGCCGGGTCCGTGCCTTCACCGGCGACGACCGGATCGTCAAGACCCTGCTGCTCGCCGCCCTCGCCCCCTCGGTGCCAGCCCTGCACAACCTCACCCCGCGCAAGCTCTCCGCACTCAACCACGGCAGCATCACCAGCCCGATCCCCGGCGGCGAGGTCGGACTGATCGGCCGCAAAATCGAACAACTGGCCGCCCGGTTCGGCGAGATCAAGATGCTGGACGGCGACGGGGTACGCCTCGAACTCGTCGGCGTCGACGTCGGCAGCGTGCTCAACAACGCCCGGCACCTCGACTCCGACGGCGGCCGGCAGAACATGGTCAAACGGCTGCTCTGGGAAGAACTCGGCATCACCGCCACCGACGGCTACTTCGACCAGGCGCACCTGGTCTGGCGGGGCAGCAAGCGCAGCGTCGAGGTCGTCTACGGCAACATCCGCGACCCCGACGAGCTGCGCGAGGACGCCTTCCACCCGTTCACCCCGAACACCTGGCGTCTGATCGTCGACTATCCGTTCGACGAGGGCACGCACAGCCCGGCCGAGGACCGCAACCGGGTGCTCGGGTTCAGCTTCACCGCGCGTACCGTCTGCTGGATCCCGGCCACCCTCACCACCAGCAGGCAGAACGACCTCGGCCGGCTCGTGCTGCTCGACGCCCTGCTCAGCGGATCGCAGGCGGCGCAGCGGTTCGAGACCGCCGCCCGGCACCTCAGCGAAGACGACCGGCGCCGGGCCCACGCCACCCTCACCAACCAGCGCGACGCACTGCTTGTCGCGATGAAAGGTGTGCTGCGCCAGGCGTACGGGGTGGCGAACAAGCAGGCCGCGGACGTGCTCACCACCTATGCCGACCACCTGCTCAGCCTCAGCGACCCGCGCGAGTTGACCCTGCCGGTCGGCGCGAAACTGAGTGCGGTGCTGCCCTGGCTCGCCGACCAGATGCTCTCCGCGCAGTATCCGGCCCACCCCGACTTCGACCCCGACCGACGGGGCGAACCGCTGCGGATCACCGACCTCAAGACCACCCTCGAATACGTCCGCCGGGCCGTCGAGTCCGGCGAGGACCGCACCGAGGTCGACAAGAAGGACCGGGCCGTCGTACGCCGCATCGTCAACCCGCTCGGGCTCGGCGTCATGCACGAGGCGGCGTACGTGCTCGGCCGGGACTGGGTCGAGCACTTCCAGCGCCGGGCCAACCAGGAGGGGATCACTGGGGACCTGCGCGTCGCCGACCTGCAACGGTGGCTCGACGAACCGCAGCCGCGCGGCCTCGAACCGGCGGTCGCCCAGCTCGTGCTGGCCGCCTTCGCCGAGCAGACCGACCGGACCTGGGTGCGGCACGGCGCGATCCTGACCCCGCAACCCGAACTCACCGCGATAAGCGGCGAGCTGGCCCTGCGTACCCCGGAACGGCCGGACGACGACGACTGGACCGAGGCCCGGCTGCGGTCCATGCACCTGTTCGGCTTCATGGGACCCACCCTGGCCCGGGGCCGGCTCGTCGCGATGTTCGTCCAGGACCTGTCCCGGCAGGCCCGGCAGCACCGGGAAGCCGCCCACCGCCTGGTCGACGAGCTGGAACGGCACGCCGACCGGCTCGGCCTCGACCCGGCCGCCACCGCCGGCCGGCTGCACACCGCCTACGCCGCCCGGGACCTGCTTGACGGCCTGGACAGCCGGCACCGCGACATCGACATCATCAAACAGCTCGCCCAGACCGACCTGGGCGGCCCGGCCCAGCGCGCCGGCCGGAGCATCCGCAGCGCCGAGGACGTCGTCCAGGCCCTCCGGAACACCTCCTGGGACAGCTTCGACCTGCTCGACGAGCTGGCCGAACCGTGGTCCGCCGAGGCGGCCGACATCCTCTCCGCGCTGCGGCAGGCCGCCAACGACGACGAGCTGACCACTCCGCTGGCGCCGGCCCTGACCCGGGCCCGCAGCCGCAGCACCGACCTGCTCCGCCGGGTCACCCGCAGCCAGCCCCGACCGCAGCGCCCCGACGACACCACCGACCCGGCCCGCGAGCCGGAGCCCGGCACGTTGGCCGGCGTGCCGACCGGCCGACCGACGCTCGATCGCGGCCCGACCGAACAGGGCAGCGTGCTCGTCGACGGTGACGACCTCACCGACCTGGTCGAGACGCTGCGCAAGGTCGCCGGCCGCAACCCGGGCAGCCGGATAGAAGTCGTCTGGCGGGTACGCCGGTGACCGTCAGCGCATCGTCCCGCCGGGCGCTGCCGGTCAACCCGCACACCCTCGCCCAACGGATCAGACGCCGGCTGCGCAACACCCGCCCCGGCAACGGCCCCGCCCCGGTGCTGCTCGTCGACGCCGTGCCGGACTGGCCGTACGACGCGATCCTGACCGTCGACGACAAACTCCAGGTACGCGTCGTCGCCTGCCGCTCCACCCTGGCGATCTGGGAACAGCTCGCCGAACCACACGACCTGCCCACCGTGCTGCTGACCGACCTCGCCGAACAGGACCTCGGCCTCGGCATCCTCAGCCGGGTGCACCAGCAACGGATCCTCAGCATGGAACCGTGGACGCTGATCAAGGAGGCGTTCGGCGCCCGGCAGCTGGACCCCCGGCTGGCGGAACTTCCCTGGGCCGGGCGGGCCCTGCTGGAGGCCACCCCACCCGGCGGCTGGCCGCAGCTCCCCGGGATCGTCCTGCACCGCGACACCGCGCTGCGGCACCTGACCGTGGAACGCCTCCACCTCGGCCGGCTCGGCACCGCCGCCGAGGACATCGACCCGGCGACACTGCTGCGCTGGAGCGCCCTGCCGGTCGCACCGCAGGCCCTGACCGCGCTGCCCGAGGCGGAACGGGCCGGACTGCTCGGCTGGCTCGGCGACGAGTTCGGGCCGGCGCTGCGGATGCTCGCCGTACTCCACGACGTCGGGCACGTCACCGACACCCTGCCGCTCGGGCTGGTCTGCGGGGCACTCTGGGCCGCCGACGACCCGGACAGCCTGCGCGCCCAGGGCCGGGTCGAGCAGTACCTGGGCGGGATCCAGCTCGACCGGGACGGCGTCGCCGCTTTCGCCGCCGCCGCGCACGAAACCATGCTCGGCCTGCTCACCGACGCCGCCGGCCGCGACGGGCTCGACCCGCGTCAGCTCGGGCACGGCGGGCCCGACGCACGACAGCTCGGGCCCGGCGCGCTCGACCCGCGCCAGCTCGGCCACACCGTGCTCGACCGGGCCGAGGAACTGCTGCTCGGCTTCGCCGCGACCGGCGCCGCCCGGCACAGCGACATCCTCCGATCCAGCTTCACCCACCGGCTCGGCGAGGTCGCCGAGGCACTCGGCCGCACGGTCACCCGACGGCAGGTGCTGCCCGACGCGCTACCGGCCGCCGCCACCGCGGTCGCTCGGCTGGCCGCACACCGCCTCGCCGCGCACTACCCACACCGGGTCGAACGGGCCGAGATGGCACTGCGGCTGGCCCGCTGGCTGACCGAGCCCGCCGCACCGCCGGCCGGCGTCGCCGAGGGCATCGGCCGGCAGATCGAGCAGTGGTCCTGGGTCGACCTCGCCCTGGAACACGTCTGGACCGGCGAGGACGCCCACGCCGAACTGGCCGCCACCTACCGGCTGGTCCACGACCAGGTGCGGCAGCGCCGCCGGGAACTTGACCGGGCCTTCGCCGCCCACCTCGCCGACTGGACCGCCGCCGGAGCCGGGGGAGCGGGCGACCTGCTCACCGTCGAGACCGTGCTGTCCCGGGTCGTCGCGCCAGTCGTCCGGGAGGACAACCGGCCGGTACTCGTCGTCGTGGTCGACGGGATGACCGCCGCCATCGCCGCCGACCTCGCCGAGCAGCTCACCCGGCAGGGCTGGCTGGAGTACGACCCGCTGGCCGTCCGGCCCGGCCGGAAGACCGAACCCCGGCGCCGGGGCGTCGTCGCGGCCCTGCCGACGGTGACAACGGTGTCGCGTACCTCCCTGCTCAGTGGTGAGCTGCGGGCGGGCGGACAGTCCGAGGAGCGGGCCGGTTTCGAACGCAATCCGCTGTGGCAGGGGCGGCCAGCGAAGCTGTTCCACAAGGGAACCCTGCAGGGCGACGCGGGCGAGGTGCTCAGCGACAAACTGATCCAGGCACTCGGCGACCCGGGCACCGTCGTCGGCGTCGTCGTCAACACCGTCGACGACGCACTCCGGTACGGTCGGGAAAGTGCCGACGCCGGCTGGCGGATCGACAACCTCGGCGCGCTGCGCGCACTGCTCGACTACGCCCGCTACCAGGGCCGGGCCGTTGTCGTCAGCAGCGACCACGGGCACGTGCTGGACCGCGACACCAGCGCCTGGCATGGTGCTGACACCAGGTCGGGGTGTGATCCTGACACCAGGTCCGGGCGTGATCCTGACCCCAGCCCTCGGCCGGTCGCCGACCCGGCATCGGCCCGACACCGTGCCGATCCGGCCCCGGCCACCGACGGCGAGGTCGAACTGGTCGGATCCCGGGTCGTCGCCGACGGCAACCGGGTGGTCGCACTCTGGGACCCGCAACTGCGCTACCTGCCCCGCCAGGCCGGCTATCACGGCGGAGCCTCGCTGGCCGAGGTGACCGTGCCGCTGCTCGCCCTGCTGCCGCTCGGCGCGGCGGCCCCACCCGGCTGGCGCCTGCTCAGCCCACAGCGGCCGGCCTGGTGGACGGCGGCCACGGACGCGACCGGTCCGCTGTCGTCGGCGCCCCCGACCCAGCCAGCCGGGCGGGCAACGTCGGCACCTGGGCGGGCGACGTCCGCATCTGGGCGGGGCGCGCAACCGAGCCGGCGGGAGCGGTCCGGGGCGCGGCGACACACCCCGACGCCCGAGCAGGGCGGCACCCTCTTCGAACTGCCGGCCGTCGTCGAGTCGGCTGCCGAAGCGGCCCCGCCGGACGGGCCGGCAGCGCGGCCGGACGGGCCGGCTGCCCTGGTCGACGCACTGCTCGGATCGGAGATGTTCACGGCACAGCACTCGCTGACCCCCCGGAAGGTGCCGATCGGCAAGATCAGAGGAGCGCTCATCGCGCTGCTCGACGCCAACGGCGTGCTGCCGGCCGTACTCGTCGCCGAGCAGGCCGGCGAACAGCCCGTCCGGGCCACCGGATTCGTCACCACCCTCCAGCGGATCTTCAACGTGGACAACTTTCCCGTGCTCTCCCTGGTCGACGACGGGCGTACCGTCCGGCTCGACCTGGCCCTGCTGCGCGAGCAGTTCCAACTGCCCGGCTCCGCCGGGAGGCGGTCGTGAGCAGCACTACCGGGGTGAGCAGCGCCCGGCGCCGCCAGGTGCTGGACGCGTTGCGCCGCGGTGCCGTACCCGAAACCGGTCTGGACCTGCTCGCCGTCGGCCTGGACCGGTTCGCCGCCGCCGTCACCGAGGAGATCGACACCGTGCGCACCGGCGGCGCGGTCTTCAAAGCCATCCGCGGCGAGTACGGCTCCGGCAAGACCTTCTTCGCCCGCTGGCTCGCCGAACAGGCCAAGCGGGCCAACCTGGCCACCGCCGAGGTGCAGATCTCGGAGAACGAGACCCCGCTGCACCGGCTGGAGACCGTCTATCGGCGCCTCACCGAGCGGCTCAGCACCGCCACCTTCCCACCCAGCGCGCTGCGGCCCGTCGTCGACGCCTGGTTCTACGCCCTGGAGGACGACGTCCTCGGCGCCGGGACGGTGGACCCGGCCGACCAGCCGGCGGTGGACCGGGCCGTCGAGGAGCTGCTCGGCCAGCGGCTCGGCGTGGTGGGCCGGACCGCACCGACCTTCGCCAACGCGCTCCGGGGCTACCGGGCCGCCGTCGCCGCCGGTGACCCGGCCGGTGCGGACGCCGTACTCGCCTGGCTGGGCGGGCAGCCACACGTCTCGGCGGCGGCCCGCCGGCACGCCGGAATCCGGGGCGACCTCGACCACTTCGGCGCGCTGGGCTTCCTGCAGGGGCTGCTGGCGGTGCTCCGCGACTGCGGCTATCCGGGCCTGCTGCTGGTGCTGGACGAGGTGGAGACGCTGCAACGGGTCCGCTCCGACGCCCGGGACAAGGCACTCAACGCACTCCGGCAACTCGTCGACGAGGTGCACTCCGGCCGCTTCCCGGGGCTATATCTGGTGATCACCGGTACCCCGGCCTTCTACGACGGGCCGCAGGGCGTCGCCCGGCTGGCGCCGCTCGCCGGTCGACTCGCCACAGACTTCCCGGCCGACCCGCGCTTCGACAACCCTCGGGCCGTGCAGCTGCGGCTGCCCGGGTTCACCGTCGACGCGCTCGTCGAACTCGGCGCCCGGGTACGCGACCTCTTCGCCGCCGACAACCCCGCCCGGGACCGACTGCTCCGGCTCGCCGACGACGCATACCTGGCCGACCTGGCGACCGCGCTCGCCGGCCGGCTCGGTGGCAGGGTCGGGATCGCCCCCCGGCTGTTCCTGAAGAAGCTGGTGGCAGGGGTGCTGGACCCGATCGAGCTGCACCCGGACTTCGACCCGCGCCGCGACTACGCCCTGACGGTGGCCGACGCCGAGCTGACCGAGGTGGAACGGAACGCCACCCGGGCCGACGAGATCGCCCTGGATCTGCCGTGACCGCCGCGCCTGCCGACGGCCAGGCGGCCGAGCGGCTCCATCCGGTGCTGCTGCACCACATCGTCAACACGCTCGGCTGGCGGCAGCTCCGCGAGTTGCAGGAGGCTGCCGTCGAGCCGCTGCTCGCCGGGGACGACGCTGTCCTGCTCGCCGCCACCGCCAGTGGCAAGACCGAGGCGGCGGTCTTTCCCCTGCTGTCCCGGATGGCCAGCGAGCAGTGGGCCGGCCTCTCCGTGCTCTACATCTGCCCGCTGAAAGCGCTGCTGAACAACCTCGAACCAAGGCTGGCGAGCTACGGCTCGTGGCTCGGCCGCCGCGTCGCGGTGTGGCACGGCGACGTGACCGCCCCGACCCGGAAGGCGATCCTGCGCGACCGGCCCGATCTGCTGCTCACCACCCCGGAGTCCATCGAGGCGATGCTGGTCAGCGTCAACGTCGACCATGACCGGTTCTTCGCCGACCTGCGGGCGGTGGTCGTCGACGAGGTGCACGCCTTTGCCGGCGACGACCGGGGCTGGCACCTGCTCGCCGTACTCGAACGGCTCGGCCACGCGATCGGCCGGCCGCTGCAACGGATCGGGCTCTCCGCGACCGTCGGAAACCCGGCGCAGCTGCTCGACTGGTTGCAGGGGGCGGCGGCGGGCCGCCGGCCGGGCCGGGTCGTGGCGCCGCACCTCGACCCGCCCGCGCCCGGGTCGGCGGTGCCGGCCGCCACCACGCCCGGCACCGCGGTTCCGCCGGGAGAGATCGAGTTGGACTACGTCGGTTCGCTCACGAACGCCGCGACGGTGATCGCGGCCCTGCACAGCGGCGAGAAGCGGCTGGTCTTCTGCGAGTCTCGCCAGGACGTGGAACAGCTCGGGCAACTGCTCCGGGTGAAGGGTGTCAGCACGTTCCTCTCGCACGCCTCCCTCTCGCTCGACGAGCGGCGGCGGGCGGAACAGGCGTTCGCCGAGGCCCGGGACTGTGTCATCGTCTCCACCAGCACCCTGGAACTCGGCGTCGACGTCGGCGACCTGGACCGGGTCGTCCAGATCGGGGCGCCGCGATCCGTCGCCTCGTTGCTGCAACGGCTCGGCCGCACCGGGCGGCGACCCGGCACCACCCGCAACTGCCTCTTCCTGGCACCCGACCGGCCGAGCCTGCTCCGCGCCGCCGGCCTGCTGCTGCTCTGGGGGCGCGGCTGGGTGGAACCGGTGATCCCGCCGCCCGAGCCACGGCACATCGTCGCCCAGCAGATCCTGGCGCTCTGCCTGCAGGAGCGTCAGGTCGGCGGGCAGGTCTGGCCCGAGTGGTGGAACGGTCTCGAACCCTTCACCGGGAACGCCGCCGACGTGATCCTGCGGTACCTCGTGGACGAGGGCTACCTGCAGCGGGACGGCGACATGCTCTTCATCGGCCCGGAGGCGGAGCTGCGGTTCGGGCACCGCCACTTCACTGGGATGACGGCCGTCTTCACCGCGCCGCCCGAATTCACGGTGCTGGCCGGGCGTACCGAACTCGGCCGGATCGATCCGAGTCTGCTGACCGAACAGGTGCCGGGGCCACGCCGGCTTCTCCTCGGCGGCCGGAGCTGGCAGGTCAGCTACGTCGACTGGCACCGTCGCCGGTGTTTCGTCGAACCTGTCGACAGCGGTGGAAAGGCTCGCTGGACCAGCGCCGGCGTGGCCGGGCTCTCGTACGAGCTGAGCCGCGCGATGCGTGCGGTGGTGCTCGGAGCGGAACCACCGGTGGCGATCACCCGGCGGGCCACCGACCAGCTTGGGGAACTCCGGGAGCAGCACCTGCCGGCCGCGCATCCGGGCGGGACGGTGGTCACGCGGCTCGCCTCGGGTGACGTGCGCTGGTGGACCTGGGCCGGCTTCCGTGCCAACGCCACCCTGACCAGCACGCTGGCCGGCCTCACCGATCCGGTGCAGGACCAGACCGACCTCTACCTCCGGCTGCGCCGGGACCTGACCCCCGCGCAGTGGCGGAGCGGGATCGCGGACTCCGCCGACCGGCTCTGCCTGCCGGAGGTCGACGAGAAGGCGCTGACCGGGCTCAAGTTCAACAGCGCGCTACCTCAGCGGGTCGCGCTCGCCACCCTGGCCACCCGGCTGGCCGACCTGCCGGCCGCGCTCGAGGTACTACGCGAGCCCAGCCGATTCGTCGTCACCTGACGGCGGGGCGCCCCCTACCTGTGCGGTGGCCTGGCGGGCCTGCGGTCACCTGGTCGGGCTAACGTGACCATATGACCACCCGCGACGTGCCCGCCCAGATCGGTGACCTGCCGCCGATCGGTCGACCGGCCAACAGCGCCCTGCTCGACGCAGGCATCACGACGCTCGCGCAGGTGGCCACGCACAGCCGCCGGGATCTGCTGGCCCTGCACGGAGTCGGACCGAAGGCGATCCGCATCCTGGACGCCGCGCTCGCGGAGCAGGGCCTCGCCTTCGCCGGGTGACGGCAACGGCGGTGCGGCGAGATCTGCGGTGCGGCGAGATCGCTGTCAGATCACTGTCGGCGACGGTCGTCGGCCGTGTCGACCTCCTGACGCGCCTGCGTGGCCAGGGCGGTGACGACGGCGAAGTTGACGCTCCAGCCCATGCCGAAGGCGTGCGGCGCCAGCAGTCGCGAGTCGTCGGGGTTCCACATCGACCGCCGCAGCTTCTCCGCAGTGGGCGGGCGGAAGTCGTAGGGTACGCCGACGACGTCGCCGTGCCAGGTGCGTTGCTCCGGCGGCTTCTCCAGTTCCTTGGCGACCGCGGCGCCCACCAGTGCGCCCGCCGCCGCGGCGATCAGTTTGGTCGCGGTACGGCCCATGGCCCAAGGCTACGACCGCCAGGGCGCCCATGCCGACCGGCGAAGGCGCACACTCGGCGCCGTCGGGCTGTCCGACCGTGGCGGGTGGGGCCAACAGAATCGGTCACCTGGACACCAGAGGCGTTATCGATGCCGCATAACGCCTCTGGTGTCCAGGTGACGGTCTATACCGTGCTCCACGTGCGGTGGCAGGGGCGCCGGAAACGCAGGCGGGGCAGCTCGACAGTCTCTGCGGAGACAGGCCGCCTTCCGGCGCCGTGACGGTGCGCCCGCTATCCGTCGAACTACCGTCGAGCTGCTCGCCGAGCTCTTCGGGGCGCGGTCAGCGCAGCCGCCGGGCTCCTGCGCCGGGGGTCACGGTGAAGGGGGTCGGGGCGCGGAAACCGCGTTCGGCGTACGCGTCGGTCACCGCCGAGGCCACCGACTCGGCGGCTGCCGCGTCGACCAGGGCGAGTACACAGCCGCCGAACCCGCCCCCGGTCATCCGGGCCCCGTACGCCCCGGCGGCCAGCGCAGCCTCGACCGCGGTGTCCACCTCCGGGACGGTGATCTCGAAATCGTCCCGCATCGAGGCGTGTGAGGCGGTCAGTAGCGGCCCGATCTCGGCGAGCCGGCCGGCGCGGAGCAGTTCGACGGTCTCCAGTACCCGCTGGTTCTCGGTCACCACGTGCCGGACCCGGCGGCGTACCGTCTCGTCGTCGAGCCGGGCCAGCGCGGTGTCGAGCCGGTCGACGGTCACGTCCCGCAGCGCCGGAACCCCGAGCGCGGCGGCGGCGGACTCGCAGGCGGCACGGCGGGCGGCGTACTCGCCGCCGACGTGCCGGTGCGGCGCGTTCGAGTCGATCACCAGGACGGCCAGACCGGCGGCGTCGAGGTCGAACGGCACCTGCTCGACGGCGAGGCTCCGGCAGTCCAGGAAGAGCGCGTGGCCCGGCTGACAGCGCAGCGACGCCGACTGGTCCATGATCCCGCAGGGCATCCCGGCGTAGTGGTTCTCGGCCCGCTGCGCCAGCGCCGGCCGGTCGGCGAGTGGCAGGTTCAGTTCGCCGAGGTCGGCCAGCGCGGTGAGGACGGCCGACTCCAGCGCCGCCGAGGAGGAGAGCCCGGCCCCGAGCGGTACGTCGGAGGCGATCGCCAGCCGGGCCACCGGTACGTCGTGCCCGGCCTCGCGCAGTGCCCAGACGACTCCGGCGACGTACGCCGCCCAGCCGCCCACCCGACCCGGTTCGGCGGCGTCGGCCCGGCCGAACGAGATCCGTGCACCGGCCTGTTCGGACCAGACCGTCCAGCGTCGCCCCCGCTCCGGTGCGGCCGCGACCACGGTGCGCTGCGGCAACGCGAACGGCAGCACGAAGCCGTCGTTGTAGTCGGTGTGCTCGCCGATCAGGTTCACCCGGCCGGGCGCCGCCCAGACACCGGCGGGGCGGTCGGCGTACTCGCTTGTGAAGGCGGCGGTGGCGCGTTCGTCGACCGGCCCGACGGGCTGGTCCGGGTGGTCCTTGGCGGCCGGCCGGTGCGTGGTGTCGGAGCCGCCGGTCACGACGCACCCCCGCCTGTCGCCTGCTCGCCGGCCCCGCCTGTCGCCGGCAGGATCTGCTCCTGGTAGAACGCCCAGGCGTCGGCGACGATCTCCGGCAGGGCCGGCTTCGCCGGAATCCAGCCGAGGTCGGTCCGGGCCCGCTCGGCGGAGGCGACGAGCGAGGCCGGGTCACCGGCACGGCGCGGCGCCGTCTCGACCGGTACCGGATGCCCGGTCACCTCCCGGACCGCCGCCACCACCTGCCGGTTGGAGAAGCCGCAGCCGTTGCCGAGGTTGAAGACCCGGTGCGCGCCGGGCTGGGCGGCCGTCAGGGCGAGCAGGTGGGCCCGGGCCAGGTCCTCGACGTGGATGTAGTCCCGGACGCAGGTGCCGTCCTCGGTCGGGTAGTCGTCGCCGAATAGTTGCAGCTTGTCCCGGCGGCCGGCGGCGACCTGGAGGGCGATCGGGATCAGGTGTGTCTCCGGCTCGTGCCGCTCGCCGAGCGCCACCCCGGCCCGCCGGTAGGCACCGGCGACGTTGAAGTAGCGCAGCGACACCGCCGCCAGCCCGTGCGCGGTGGCCATCGAGGTCAGCGCCAGGTCGACGGCGAGCTTGGTGGCGCCGTACGTGCTGGTCGGCAGCGGGGTGCTGGTCTCCTCGATCGGCGTCTCGGTCGGGTTGCCGTAGACGGCGGCGGTGGAGGAGAAGACGAACCTCGGCACTCCGGCCAGCCGGGCGGCGTCCAGCAACGCCAGCGAGCCGACGGTGTTGACCTGCCAGTACAACTCGGGCTTGACCATCGACTCGCCGGCCGCGATCAGCGCGGCGAAGTGCAGTACGCCGTCGAAGCCGGAGCCGGGGGTGAGCACCCGGGCGGCCTCGGCGACGTCGGCCCGGACGAAGGTGGCGTCCGGGGCCAGCGCCTCGGCGTGCCCGGTACGCAGGTCGTCCAGGACCACCACCTCGTGTCCGGCGTCGAGCAGCAGCCTGGTCACGACGCTGCCGACGTAACCGGCACCTCCGGTGACGAGCAGTTTCACGCCTGTGCCCTTTCTGCTTGCTTCGACAGATGCCCACACCGGGCACCTCAGGTGTCTACCATCCTTGGCATGCGGGACGGCGGCAGTACCGGGCCCCGGCGCCGATCGCCGGGGCGCCCACGGCGGCAACCGGGTCCACTCGCGCGGGCCCTGGCCCGGATCATCGTACGGGCGGCGGACGGCTCGACCCGACTGGTCACCGCCCTGCTCGGGGCGAGCCCGACAGCCGGCCGGGAGCAGATCAGCGAGGCGGAACTGCGGGACCTGGTCGCCGCCAACACCCGGCTCGACCCGGTCGAACGGCGGATCATCGACGAGGTACTCGTGGCCGGCGCCAGCCTGGTCCGGGAGGTGATGATGCCCCGTACCGAGGTGGTCTTCCTGGCCGCCGGACTGCCGCTGGCCGAGGCGGCCCAACTCGTCCGGGTCGAGACACACACCCGGTACCCGGTGGTCGACGGCACCTCCGACGACGTGGTCGGCTTCGTGCACCTGCGCGACGTACTGCTCCGGCCGGACGAGGACGACTGCACCACGATCGGGGACCTGACCCGGGAGGTGAAGAAGATCCCGGGCAGCAAGCGGGTGCTGGCGGCGCTCACCGAAATGCGCCGGGAGCGGCACCACCTCGCGGTCGTGATCGACGAGTACGGCGGCACGGCCGGGATCGTCACCCTGGAGGACCTGATCGAGGAACTGGTCGGCGAGATCCACGACGAGTACGACAACGCCCCCGACCCGGTGCCGACCGGCGGCCCGGCCGAGGTGGACGGCCGGCTCAACCTCGCCGACTTCGCCGAACGGGTCGGCTTCGCCCTGCCCCCCGGCCCGTACGAGACGGTCGGCGGATTCGTGATGGCCTCGCTCGGCCGGCTGCCGGTCTGCGGTGACGAGGTGCCGGTGCCGGTCGGCGGGCAGACCGGTGCTTCCGGCAGCGGCGGTAACGGCCGGTCGGCGGGCGGGCCCCGCACCGGCGACGCCCCGGACGGCGGCTCCGGTGCGGAGGGCTGGCTGCTGCGGGTGCTGGCGGTCGAGGGCCGCCGAGTGGCCCGGCTCGGCGTCTCGGCGGCCCGGCTGCCGCAACAGCAGCAGGGGTCGCTCAGATGATCTGGAGCTTGCGCCAGGTCGCGCCGTCGGCCGAGTACGCCGCCCAGCCCGAACCGAACAGGTCGTAGCCGACATAGCCGGCGACGGTCCGCTCCAGCCGGGCGAGCGGCGGCAGGTTTCCACCGGCCCGCTGGAAGGTCACCCCGTCGTCGACGCTCAGGTAGAGCTGCCGGTCGGTGCCGGGCACCAACAGCCGGCCGTCGAGCAGTGGCACCAGCGCACCGGAGAGCCCGTCCGGCAGCCCCGAGCCGGCGGACCCCGCCAGGCTCCGGGTGAACGTCCGTCCGCCGTCGGCGGAATGGTGCAGGGCCAGCAGCCTCCGGTCGGCGCCGAGCACCGCCGCGTACGCCTGGCTGCCCAGGCTGGCGACCTCGACCGTACCGCCCGGCGGGGTGCTGCCGGGCAGGTCCACGGTGCGCCAGTGTGCGCCCCGGTCCCGGGTCATCGCCACGGCGGCGTGACCGTTCCGGAAGCCGCCGACCCACCAGGCCCCGTCGGCCCCGGCCGCCGGCGCCACCCAGCAGACGTCGAGCTGGGGCCGGGTCGCCGGAACACCCGCCCGGGGCGACTCCGGCTGCCACACCTGCACGTCGAGGTCGCACCGCCCGCCGCCCGGCCCGGCCCGGAGCAGGTCGCCCCGGACCGCCGTGACCCGGCCCGTCCCGGTCCCGCTGCCGACCTCCCGCCAGCTCCGTCCCTCGTCCGCCGAGGCGTACGCCCCGTCGGCGTGGCTGACCAGCAGCCGGCCGCCGGGGAACGCGGCAAGCTCCAGGTCCTGCCGCCCGGTGCTGCCGGCGGGCAGTTCGCTGTGCTCCCAACTCGCGCCGCCGTCCGAGGTACGGGCCAGGTTCGCCGGGCAGGGCTCGGCGGGTCCGCAGCGGGCCAGCAGGTAGCCGTGGTCGGGATCGACGAACTCGACGTCGGCGATGGTCCCCGGCACGTGCGTGACCGGGGACGTGTCGAGCCCGTTGACGGTGATGCCGGCGCCGCTGTAGACCGGCCCGCCGGGCGGCGCCTCGGCCACCGGCGGCGGAACCGGAGCGGTGCCGTCCGGCGCCCACGGCTGGAGCGCCATGGTGGCCGCCGCCGCCAGGCTGAGCAGGGCGGCACCCCCGGCCACCCCAGCCGTGTGCCGGCGGCGGCGCCGGGTCGCCGCACGGTCCCGGATCCGGGCCAGTGGCGGCTGTTCGATGCTGTCCAGCAGCGCCGTCCGGCTGCGAGCCAGCCGCACGTCGAGCTCCGATCCGAACCGCCCCCGGCCCGGCACCTCCCGGCCCGGCAGGTCGCGGACAGTTATCTCCCGGTCGGGCGTCTCCCGGTCAGGTGTGTCTCGGTCAGGCATTTCTCACCTCAGGTCGCACCGCCGCCGGGAAGGTCCGGTCGCCCGGACCGGGTGTCGGGGCAGGCTCGCCGGTGCCCTGGTAGTCGCCGAGTCGTGCGGCGAGCGCCGTACGCCCCCGGGACAGCCGGGACTTCACCGTGCCGGTCGGCACCCCAAGCACGGTGGCGATCTCCTCGACCGGCAGGTCGGCGAAGTAGTGCAGCACGATCACCTCCCGATAGCTGACCGGCAGGCCGGCCAGGGCCTGACGCAGGTCGGTCCGCTCGGGGCCGGGAGCGGCCTCGACCAGGCGACTCACCGGACGGTCCCGCAGCAGGATGGTGTTCAGCAGTTGGCGTCGCCGCCAGCGTCGGCGTACCACGTTGACCGCGACCGTACGCAGCCACGCCTCCGGGTTGTCGATACCGGCCAGCCCCTGCGGCCGGGCGATCGCCCGGGCGAACGCCTCCTGCACCACGTCCTGCGCCTCGATCAGGTCGGTGGTGAACGCGTACACCTGCGCGACGAGTCGCCGGTAGCAGGCGTGGTACAGCTCGCCCATCGCCTCGTCCACCGCGTCCCGCCCGCCGCCGGATGCGCGTCCGCCCCGCTGCCCCACCAAGCGCTGTCCCTCCCGGCCGGACGGGCACGCCGCACACCGGTGCGGCGGAGCCGCCGACCAACTCCGGTTTCAGGGTACGAGTCCGCACCGGTCAGGCCGGTTCCCGCGATTTCCCGCCGGACCGTCCCGACCGGCCCGGCACGCCGGTCGCAGAATGGCACGGGGGCGTCGGGACACGCTCCCACGGTTGCTGTCAGAATTGCCGGCATGTCCGACGCTGCCGCCCGGCCCCGGGTGCTCTCCGGGATCCAGCCGACCGCCGACTCGTTCCACGTGGGCAACTATCTCGGTGCGGTGCGGAACTGGGTGGCGATGCAGGAGACCCACGACACGTTCTACAGCGTGGTCGACCTGCACGCGATCACCGCCGGGCACGACCCGGTCGCGTTGCGGCACTCCACCCGGGTCGCGGCGGCGCAGCTCTTCGCGGTCGGTCTGGACCCGGAGCGGACGACGCTCTTCGTCCAGTCCCAGGTGCCGGAGCACGCCCAGCTCGCCTGGGTGCTGAGCTGCATCACCGGGTTCGGCGAGGCGAGCCGGATGACCCAGTTCAAGGACAAGTCGGTGAAGCAGGGCGCCGACCGGTCCAGCGTCGGGCTCTTCACCTATCCGATCCTGCAGGCCGCCGACATCCTGCTCTACCAGGCCGACGCGGTGCCGGTCGGCGAGGACCAGCGGCAGCACCTGGAGCTGACCCGCGACCTGGCGCAGCGCTTCAACACCCGGTTCGGCCGGACGTTCACCGTGCCGGCGCCGTACATCGTGCGGGACACCGCGAAGATCACCGACCTTCAGGACCCGACGGCCAAGATGTCGAAGTCGTCCTCGTCGCCGGCCGGGATCATCATGCTGCTGGACGACCCGGCGAAATCCGCCAAGAAGATCAGGTCGGCGGTCACCGACACCGGCCGGGACATCCTCTTCGACCCGGAGCGGAAGCCGGGGGTCTCCAACCTGCTTGTCATCTACGCCGCGCTGACCGGGCGCGGCGTCGACGAGCTGGTCGAGGCGTACGCGGGCAAGGGCTACGGGGACCTCAAGAAGGACCTGGCCGAGGTGGTGGCGGAGTTCGTCCGGCCGATCCAGCAGCGTACCCAGGGCTACCTCGACGATCCGGCGCAGCTCGACAAGCTGCTCGCGATCGGCGCCGAGAAGGCCCGGTCGGTCGCCTCGACCACGCTGCGCGAGGCGTACGAGCGGGTGGGTTTCCTGCCGGGCGTCCGCAACGGCTGAGTCCCGCAGCGGTCCGGCACACCGGACCGGTGCGGCGTATCGAACAGCTACGGCGTACCGGACGGGTGCACCGGACCGGTGCGGACCGGTGCAGGTGGTCGCCGGCCCGGCGCGCTGCCGGCCGGCGGTGAAGTGGAGCGGAGGGTGATTGTCACGGACGGGTCGCAGAATCCCGCGGTCCCGACGACCCGGGTCGGGATCGCCGTGGACGTTCCGGAGCCGTGGTGCGAGTTTCTCACCCGCCGCCGGGCGGAGGCCGGTGACCCGCAGGCCACGTACGTGCCGGCGCATCTGACCCTGCTCGGGCCGACCGAGATTCCCCTGGCCAGCCTGCCGGCGGTGGAGCGGCACCTGGCCGAGGTGGCCAGCGCACACCGGCCGTATCCGGTGCACCTGCGGGGTACCGGCACCTTCCGGCCGATCACCGAGGTTGTCTTCGTCGTGGTGGCGGCCGGGATCAGCGAGTGCGAGCTGCTGGCCGCCGCGATCGGGCGGGCGCCCGAGCTGCGCCGGGAGAGCCGCTTCCCGTACCACCCGCACGTCACGGTCGCCCAGGACGTCGCACCGGAGGCGCTGGACAAGGTGTACGAGGACCTGGCCGACTTCTCCGCCCGCTTCACGGTGGAGAGCTTCACCCTCTTCTCGCACAACGGGGACGCCCGCTGGCAGCCCCGCCGCGACTACCCGCTCGGCGGCTGAACCGGCCCCCCGCCGCAGCGGGACGCGGAGCAGCCCACCGCCCACCGGCGCTGCCACCTCCGCTTTCGTCGGCGGTCTCGCCTCCCGTTGTCGCTCACGCCGTCGCCGGGGCTTTCCCGGGACGTGCCGTTGCGGTGTGGCGGATCGATGTCAGGCCCCGGACCGAGTGGTGATGGGCAAGGATGACGGCGTGAACGCGTTCGAGCGGGTTCTGCTGCGTATCGACGTGCGACTGACGGCGTACCGTCGACAGGCGCCGTGGTTCGACCACCTCGCCCGGGCCGTGGGCCGCTACACCGACGTGCTCGGCGGCCGGCTGGCGGCGGCGATCGCCTACTACGGCTTCTTCGCGGTCTTCGCCCTCGGCCTGGTGGCGTACGCCGTGCTGGCCGCGCTGCTCGGCGACAGCGCGGAGAGCGGCGAGGTGATCGTCGGATTCCTCCAGCGGAACCTGCCGTTCGTCGACCCCGAGCAGATCCGGCAGAGCAGCAACCGGCCCGGGATCATCGGGCTGATCCTGCTGGCGGTGACCGGGATCGGCTGGGTCGAGTCGATCCGCTCCTCGCAGCGGCTGATCCACGGGCTGGCCCAGCACCCCGGCTATTTCGTGCTGCGCCAGCTCGTCGACCTGGCCGTACTGCTGGCGATCTTCGTGTTGCTCGGGCTGTCGATCGGGGCCGTGGACGCGCTGGAGTCGCTGCTGGGCTGGCTGCTCGGCGCCCGTTCGATCGTGCTCACGATCAGCAGCTGGATTCTGGGCTTCCTGATCAACATGCTGCTGGCCTCGGCACTGCTGCTCGCCGTACCCCGGCTGCGGATGAGTTTCCGGCGCTGGCTGCCGGCGGTGTCGCTGGTCGCGCTGGGCGTGACGCTGCTGAACTCGCTCGGCCGGTTCTACGTGGTGCGCTGGGAGCGGAATCCGGCGTACACGGTGGTGGCCGGCGCGGTCGGCCTGTTGATCTATCTCTATCTGCTCAACCAGCTGCTGCTCTTCGGTGCGGCGCTGGCGGCGACCAGCCACCAGGGGCGGGTCCTGGACCTGACCAGGGCGCCCCGGGTGCCCGACCCGGCCCGCCCCGAGCCCCCCTCGACCGAGCCGGAACCCGGGCCGGAACCCGGGGGGCCCGGCCCGGTCGGGCGGGGGGATCGCGGCCACCGGGACCCGGGTGGTGGCCGAACGTGATCGGGGCAGCCGAAAGGGACCAGCACTACGATTCGGGCAAAAGCCACTAACGGTACGTCGATCGCCGCGATGATGATTCGCGTGGGCGCACTAGTGACGTTGGAACTGCCGGACGACTCGCCGATCCGCACCCTGCCCTGGATCATCACCTTCGGCCCGCTCGACGACTCCGAGGAGTGGGAGCCGGTGGTCTGCGGCCCGTACGAGCGGCCCCACGCGCTGGCCCTGGCCGAGTCGGTGGTCGCCGACGAGGAGCTGATGGCGGTGGTCGAGCCGCTGCTGCCCCGGGTCTCCGCCGATGAGATCCGGGCCGAGATCGCCGCCGCGCAGCTCGCGGTCGAGGCCGAGGACGAGGCGGCGGACCTGGACGACACCAGCATCTACGGCGACTTCGAGGACCTCGGCGAGGAAGAGGTGATCGGCGAGGGCACGGCCGAACCCCGCCACCCGCCGGACCCCACCGAGGTGCGCGCCGGCATCGCCCGGATCGCCGCCCTGCTCACCACCCCCACCACCCCCTGACCCGGTGCGGATGGTCGCACTACTTCCGGGAAAGAGTCCTTTCGTGCCCGGCTGTGGCCACTCTTTCCCGTGCAGAGTGGCCATCCTGGGGGCTCGGCGGGGCGGGCGTAGGGAGTTACGCCGGTGTCCCGGGAGTGCACTCCCGGGACACCGGCACCACCATCCCCTCCACCACAAAGGGGTCTGCGGCCCAGCCGCCCGTCGGCGCGGAGCGCGGCGGACGACCGGGTCGCTGATGGGGTTACCCGGTTGCCGGGCGGATGAACCACCCCGCCGTGTCGGTCGGCAGTTCCGCCGGGCCGCCGGTCGCCTCCGACGGCTGACTGCGCAGGATCGGCGTCCCGTAGCCGCCGGCATCCACCGGCGCGCTGCCGAAGTTGACCACACAGACCAGCTCCGCCGCACTGCCCCCGGCAACGCCGCCCCCGGCAACGGTGTCCTCGTCAGGCCCGCTCGCTGCCGGGCTGCCGCCGTGCAGCGGGGCGGCCGTGGCCGGGCGGCTGAAGGCGATGACTCCTGGCTCGCTCTCCAGCCAGGTGACCCGGCCAGGGTCGGTCGCCGCGCCGGCCGGGGCGTGCACGCGGCGCAGCCGCAGGGCCGTCCGGTACAGCTCCAGGGTCGAGTCCGGGTTGCCGGTCTGGGCGGCGACCGAGAGGGCCCGCCAGGTGGGCGGGGCCGGCAGCCAGGCCGGAGCGCCGCCGGCCGGACCGAAGCCGTACGGCGGAACGTCGCCGCTCCACGGCAGCGGCACCCGGCAGCCGTCCCGGCTCTCGCCGGTGCGCCGGAAGGCGGGGTCCTGGCGCAGCTCGTCGGGCAGGTCGAGCACCTCCGGCAGGCCGAGTTCCTCGCCCTGGTAGAGGTAGACGCTGCCCGGCAGGGCCAGCATCAGCAGGGCGGCCGCGCGGGCCCGGCGCAGCCCTAGCGCGCCGTCGCCGTACCGGGTGACGTGCCGTTGCTTGTCGTGGTTGGAGAGTACCCAGGTGGTCGGGGCGCCGACGATCGCCGACTCGGCGAGCGCGGTGTCGACCACCTTGCGGAACGAGTCGGCAGACCAGCTCGCGTCGAGGAAGTCGAAGTTGAACGCCTGGTGCAGCTCGTCCGGCCCGACGTAGCGGGCCAGCCGCTGCGGGGTCTCGGCCCACGCCTCGGCGACCGCCATCCGGCCGCCCGGATAGCTGTCCAGGATCGGCCGCCAGGCCCGGTAGATGTCGTGCACCTCGTCCTGGTCGAAGTAGGGCAGCCGGGCCCGGCCGAGCAGTTCGACCTGGCGCTGGCCGGCCGGAACGCTGTCGCCGACGTCCGGCAGCCCGTCCGCCTTGATCATTCCGTGTGCCACGTCGATCCGGAAGCCGTCGACCCCACGGTCGAGCCAGAACCGGAGTACGTCCTCGAACTCGGCGCGTACCTCGGGGTGTCGCCAGTTCAGGTCGGGCTGGGCCGGGTCGAAGAGGTGCAGGTACCACTGGCCGTCCGGGACCCGGGTCCAGGCCGGGCCACCGAAGATCGACTCCCAGTCGTTCGGCGGGAGCTCGCCGTCCGTGCCCCGGCCGTCCCGGAACAGGTAGCGGTCCCGCCCGGCCGAACCCGGCGGGCCGGCCAGGGCGGTGACGAACCACGGGTGGGTGTCCGAGGTGTGGTTCGGCACGATGTCGACGATGATCCGCAGTCCCAGCGCGTGCGCGTCGCCGATCATGGCGTCGAAGTCGGCGAGGGTGCCGAAGGTCGGGTCGACGTCCCGGTAGTCGGCGACGTCGTAGCCGCCGTCCACCATCGGCGAGCGGTAGAACGGGGTCAGCCAGAGCGCGTCCACCCCGAGGTCGCGCAGGTAGGGCAGCCGGTCCCGTACCCCGGCCAGGTCACCGGTGCCGTCGCCGTCGCCGTCGGCGAAGCTGCGGACGTACACCTGGTAGACCACCGCGGCCTTCCACCAGGTCTCGGGTCGGCCGGATGCGGGGGAGACGCTCATGCGGGAAGTCCGTTCGTCGGGCGCGCGAGGCGCCGGGCGGGTCAGGGCAGGATGCCGGGGCCGGCTCTGCAAGAGTCAAGCATTCCTTGCGCAAAGAGGTCTCGGCGTTGCCTGTCGCCGGTCGCCCGAGCCGGGGCGCCGAAGCAGGGCTCAGGGCCCGGGGTCAGACCGGCAGCGGCAGGTCGGCCGAGGGGCGGGGCTGCCGCGCCGGCTTGCCGAGCAGTCCCGGTGCGACCGCGGTCGAGCCGCGCACCACCAGCTCGGGCCGGAAGATGTACTCCGAGTGCGGCGCGGCGTGCCCGTGGATCTCGTCGACCAGGGCGCGTACCGCCGCCACCGCCATCGCGGTGACCGGCTGCCGCATCGTGGTCAGCGGCGGATCGGTGAACGCCATCAGCGGCGAGTCGTCGTAGCCGACCACGGAGAGGTCGGCCGGCACCGACAGGCCGCGCTGCCGGGCCGCCCGGATCGCGCCGAGCGCCATCAGGTCGGAGCCGCAGACCAGCCCGGTCACGCCCCGGTCGAGCAGCCGGGCGGCGGCCACCTCGCCACCCTCCACACCGAACAGCGACAGCTCGGCCAGCTCGGCCAGCTCGGCGTCGGTCGGCCCGACCAGCCGCTTCATGGCCGCCTTGAAGCCGGCCACCTTGCGCTGCACCGGCACGAACCGGTCCGGCCCGGTGATCAGGCCGATCCGGCGGTGCCCGAGCGCGACCAGGTGGGCGACGGCCAGTTCGCCGGCCTCCCGGTCGTCGCAGGAGACGAAGGGCGCCGGCAGGTTGGGCTGGTAGCCGTTGACCAGCACGATCGGCATCGGCCGGGCGATGAGCGTACGGTAGCGGCCCGGGTCGGCGGCGGTGTCGGCGTGCAGGCCGGAGACGAAGACGATCCCGGAGACCTGCCGGTCGAGCAGCATCTCGACGTACTCGTCCTCGGTGACCCCGCCCGGCGTCTGGGTGCAGAGCACCGAGGTGTAGCCGGCCTGTGCCAGCCCCGACTCGACGACCTGGGCGAAGGCCGGGAAGATCGGGTTCTCCAGCTCCGGCACCACCAGACCGACCAGTCCGGCGCTGCGCTTGCGCAGCCGGGCCGGCCGTTCGTAGCCGAGAACGTCGAGGGCGGTGAGTACGGCCTGCCGGGTCTCCGGCGCCACCCCGGGGCGGTCGTTGAGCACCCGCGACACCGTGGCCTCACTCACCTCGGCCTGCTGGGCGATGTCGGCCAGTCGTGCACGCATGGCGGAACTGTAGCCCACGAGTAGTTTCTTGCGTAGTCCACGGCAAGGACTTGCAGAGCCTCCCCCACGTGGGTCGACGCCGGGCTCGACCCGGAGACAGGTGCCGGCGGCTTCCGAATCACGCGCGATCACGGGTCGACGGGTCCAGACGAGGAGGACTTCCAAAAAGGACAAAACATCTCGTCGGGGGAACGGATGGGCGACAGTTGTTGCAAGGACGTTTGCAAGGGGTTTCGAAACCGGCAACTCCTTGCTACTGTCCCGCCGACACCGGCCGGCAGACTAGGAGTGCTCCATGCGTCGGACAGCCAGAGGGATGGCCGTGCTCGCCTGCACGACCCTTGCCCTGACGCTCGCCGCCTGCGGCGACGACGACAGCGCGGGCGAGTCGGGGCGGACGACCGATCCCGCAGCCCTGAAGGCGGAACTCACCTGGTGGGACACCTCGGACCCGAAGAACGAGGGACCGGCGTTCCAGCAGCTCATCGCGAAGTTCAACCAGGTGTACCCGAACGTGAAGATCAACTATCAGTCGGTGCCCTTCGGCGAGGCCCAGAACAAGTTCAAGACCGCCGCCCAGGCCAAGACCGGCGCCCCGGACATCCTGCGGGCCGAGGTGGCCTGGGTGCCGGAGTTCGCCTCGCTCGGCCACCTCTACGTGCTGGACGACTCCGACCTCACCAGCGACCAGGCCGACTACCTCGAGACGCTGCAGTACGCGGGTAAGTACGAGGCCAAGACGTACAGCGTGCCGCAGGTGACCGACTCGCTCGCGCTGCTCTACAACAAGGAGCTGCTCAAGGAGGCCGGCATCACCGCCGCGCCGAAGACCTGGGCCGACCTGAGGACCGCGGCGCTGGCGGTCGAGCGGAAGACCGGAGCCGACGGCATCTACCTCAACCCGGCCGGCTACTTCCTGCTGCCCTTCATGTACGGCGAGGGCGGCGACCTGGTCGACGCCAGGGCCAAGAAGATCATGGTCGACTCCTCGCGGAACATCGTCGCGCTGGACATCGCCAAGGACCTGATCGCCAGCGGTGCGGCGCCGAAGCCGGCCGCCAACGACGCGTACGGGACGATGATGACCCTCTTCAAGGAGAAGAAGGTCGCGATGATCCTGAACGGCCCGTGGGAGGTCAACAACATCAGGAGCGCGCCGACCTTCGGCGGCCTGGAGAACCTCGGTATCGCCCCGGTTCCGGCCGGCTCGATCAGGTCGTCCGCGCCGATGGGCGGGCACAGCTACGTGATCTGGTCCGGCATGCCGCAGGAGAAGGTCGAGGCGGCGGTCGCGTTCATCAGGTTCATGAACTCCACGGAGTCGCAGGGCTTCCTCGCCGAGCGGCTCGGGCTGCTGCCGACCCGCAAGTCGGCGTACGAACTCGACGCGGTGCGGAACAACCCGGTCGTCACGGCGTTCCGGCCGGTGGTCGAGTCGGCGATGGAGCGGCCGTGGATCCCCGAGGGCGGCCAGCTGTTCGGCCCGCTCGACCAGCTCGCCACCCAGGTGCTGGTGCAGAACAAGGACCCGAAGGCGGCCCTGGACGAGGTCGCCCGGAAGTACAAGGCCGAGGTCGTGCCGTCGTACGGAAGGTGACCCGACCTGCGGTGCCGGCTCCGGCCGGCGTACCCGTCCGGTACCCGGCGGGACCGGCCGGCCCTGGCCGGCTCCGCCGGGCTCCCCTCCTGGAGCGCTGCTGATGAGCATCCTGACCGCCGGCCCGGCGCCGGCGCCCGCGCCGCCCGGAGACCGGCCCGCCGGCCCGTCCCGGCTGCGCCGAAGCTGGGACAAGCACTGGTACGCCTGGGCGATGGTGCTGCCCGTCGTGCTGGTACTCGCGGTACTGGTCTTCTATCCGCTGGCCCGCGGCATCTGGCTCTCGCTCACCAACCTGACCGAGGCGAACCAGCTGGCCGAGATCTGCCGGAAGTCGCTCACCGGCGGCGAGATCTGCACGGAGAACCCGAACCGATGGGAGTTCGTCGGGCTGGACAACTACGCCCGGGTGCTCACCGGTGAGGTCGGCGAGTTCTGGCAGTGGACCGGGGTCACGCTGATCTGGACCTCGGTCTGCGTGGTCTTCCACTTCGGGCTCGGGCTGGGCCTGGCGACCATGCTGAACCGGCCGATGCGGCTGCGCGGGCTCTACCGGGTGCTGCTGGTGCTGCCCTGGGCGGTGCCGGCCTTCGTCAGCGCGTTCGCCTGGAAGTTCATCTTCAACGAGCGGTTCGGACTGGCCAACTCGCTGCTGACCGCCGTCGGGATCGACCCGGTCGACTGGTTCGCCAACCGGTGGACCTCGCTGTTCACCGCGATCGTCACGAACATCTGGCTCGGGGTGCCGTTCATGATGGTCGCCCTGCTCGGCGGGATGCAGACCATCCCCGGCGAACTCTACGAGGCGGCCGAGATCGACGGCGCCAGCCCGTGGCAGCGGTTCGTCCACATCACCCTGCCCGGCCTGCGCCCGGTCAGCATGACCGTGCTGCTGCTCGGCACCATCTGGACCTTCAACATGTTCCCGATCATCTTCCTGGTGACCGAGGGGCAGCCGGCCGGCCAGACCGACATCCTGGTCACCGGCGCCTACCTGGCCGCCTTCGAGGGGATCCGGAACTACTCGCTCGCCTCGACGTACGGCGTGCTGATCCTGTCGATCCTGCTCGTCTTCTCGGTCTTCTACCGGCGGGCGATGCGCAAACAGGGTGAGGTGTGGTGACGATGAACCGATCCGTGCGTACCGGCCGGAGCCCGCTGCGGTCGGTGGGGCTGCACGCCACGCTGATCGTCGCCGCGCTGATCGCGGTCGGCCCGATCGTCTGGGTGCTGCTCTCCTCCTTCAAACCCGGGTACGCGGTGCAGAGCAGCGAGCTGACCCTGGTCAAGGACCCGACGCTGGCGAACTACGCGTACGTGCTGACCGAAACCCGGTTCCTGCGCTGGTTCGGCAACTCCGTACTCGTCGCCGCCTTCACCATGCTCTTCGGGATCTTCTTCGCCGCCACCACCGGGTACGCGGTCTCCCGGTTCAACTTCCCCGGCCGGCGACCACTGATGACGGTCTTCCTGGTCACCCAGATGTTCCCGGTCGCCATCCTGATCGTGCCGATCTACATGATCATGGCCCGGTTCGGTCTGATCAACACCCCCAGTTCGCTGATCATCGCCAACCTGACCATCGCGGTGCCGTTCTGCGCCTGGATGCTCAAGGGCTACTTCGACTCCATCCCGACCGCGCTGGACGAGGCGGCGGCACTCGACGGCTGCGGCCCGTTCGGCACCTTCTGGCGGGTGGTGCTGCCGCTGGCCCGGCCGGCGCTGGCCGTCACCGGCTTCTACGCCTTCCTCACCGCCTGGGGCGAGGTCGCGTACGCCTCCGCGTTCATCCAGGAGGACCGCAACTTCACCCTGGCGTACGGGCTCCGGCAGTTCGTGCCGCAGTTCAACCCGCAGTGGGAGTACCTCACCTCGGCGGCGGTACTCGTCACCATCCCGGCCGGGCTGGTCTTCCTCTACGCACAGCGGCACCTGGTCTCCGGGCTGACCGGCGGCGGGACCAAGGGATGACCGCGCCCACCGTGGGCGGCCGGCCCCGACCGCACCACGACGGCTCGGCGCTGCACGTCCCGGAGCAGGCCCCGGCGCTCGGCGACACCGTCGCGGTCTTCCTGCGGGTGCCGGAGTCGTCCCCGGCCAGCCGGGTCTACCTGCGCGGCACCCCGGACGGCGAACCGCGGTTCACCCCGGCGAGGGTGGACCGGCGCGCCGGCGGCGAGGTCTGGTGGCGGGCCGAGGTCGAGGTGCGCAACCCGGTCACCAACTACCGGTTCCTGGTGGTCGGGGCGGACGGGCGGCAGCGCTGGGTCAACGCGCTCGGCGACTTCGGCCACGACGTACCCGACAACACCGACTTCCGGCTGGTGGCGTACGACCCGCCGCCGGCCTGGGCGCGGGACGCGGTGGTCTACCAGATCTTTCCCGACCGGTTCGCCCGGTCCGCCGCCGCCGACGCCCGGCAGGTGCCGGACTGGGCGATCCCGTGCGACTGGGACCGGACCCCGGTGGTCGGCCGGGGGCCGGAGACGCCGTACCAGTTCTACGGCGGCGACCTGGACGGGGTGGCCGAGCGGCTGGACCACCTCGACCGGCTCGGGGTGAACACCGTCTACCTGACCCCGATCTTCCCGGCCCGCTCCAACCACCGGTACGACGCCGCCACCTTCGACGCCGTCGACCCGCTGCTCGGCGGCGACGCCGCGCTGGCCCGGCTCGCCGCCGCCGTGCACGACCGGGGCTGGCGGCTGCTCGGGGACATCACCAGCAACCACACCGGGGACAGCCACCGGTGGTTCGTCGACGCGATCTCCGACGTCGACTCCCCGGAACGCGACCTGTACTACTTCGACGCCAGCGGCGACTACGAGTCCTGGCTCGGCGTGAAGTCGCTGCCGAAGCTGAACTGGGGCAGCCCGGAACTGCGGCGGCGCTTCCTGACCGGCCCGGACCCGGTGCTGGCCCGCTGGCTGCGCCCGCCGTACGGGCTGGACGGCTGGCGGGTGGACGTGGCGAACATGACCGGCCGGCGCGGCCGGGACGCGTACACCCACGAGGTGGCGGCGGCGCTGCGGGCGGCGGTCACCGCGACCCGACCGGACGCGCTCGTGGTGGCCGAGCACGGGCACGACTTCACCGGCGACCTGGACGCCGACGGCTGGCAGGGCACCATGAACTACGCCGGGTTCTGCCGTCCGGTGTGGAGCTGGCTGCGGCACGACGCGCTGGACCTGCCGGACTTCCTCGGCGTGCCGGGCGGGGTGCCCGGACGGGCCGGGCCGGAGGTGCTGGCCACCATGCGGGCCTTCGGCGCGCTCGTCTCGTGGCGGGCGCTCACCCACTCGTGGCTGCTGCTCGGGTCGCACGACTCGGCCCGGATCCGCACCGTGGTCGGCGACGCCGCCCGGCAGGAGGTCGCGGTCGGGCTGCTCTGCACGCTGCCCGGAACACCGATGATCTTCGCGGGCGACGAGCTGGGGCTGACCGGGCGCAACGGCGAGGACTCGCGTACCCCGATGCCGTGGCGGCGGCCGGAGAGCTGGGACGGGGAGACCTTCGAGCGGTACCGCGCCCTGGTCGGGCTGCGCCGGTCGGTGCCGGCGCTGCGGCACGGCGGCCTGCGCTGGGCGTACGCCGACGCGGACAGCCTGGTCTTCCTGCGCGAGTCGCCGACGGAGTCGGTGCTGGTGCTGGCCCGGCGCGCGTCCGGCGAACCGGTCCGGCTGGCCGGGTTCGCCGAAGCCGGGTCGGAGGCGGCGAACCTGCACGGCGGGGCGCCCGCGCTCCGCCCGGACCCGGACGGCGGGCTGACCCTGCCCGGCGACGGACCGACCTTCCAGGTGTGGCGACTGGGCTGACGGCAGCTCACTTCGATCCCGGGTCGAGTACCTCGCGCATCCGGTTGACCTCGACGGACTGCTCGAAGGCGATGTTCCGGGCCAGTTCCCGGACCTGCTGGTCGAGGCCGTTCGCGAGTACCTCCTGGGCCATCGCGATGGCGCCCTGGTGGTGCGCGCTCATCATCTCGACGAACATCCGGTCGAAGTCGGTCCCGGTGGTCGCGGTGAGCGTGGCGATCGCCTCCGGGCTCTGCATGCCGTGCATGGTGGGATGCTCGTGCCCGGTCCCGCCGAGCAGCGAGTCGAGGCCACGGTCGCGCAGCCAGCCGCGCAGCACCTCGACCTCGGGCTGCTGGGCGGACCTGATCCGGTCGGCGACCGCGATCACGCCGGTGCTGCCGGCCCGCTCCGGGACCAGTCCGGCCATCTCCAGGGCCTGCTCGTGGTGCGGCACCATCATGCTGACGAAGCGGATGTCGGCCGCGTTGTGCCGCGCGCCGGGCGGCGGGGTGAGCTGGTCCGGCCGGAGCACCTGGGCCGACTCGCCCGGCCGGCCGGGCTGGATCACCGGGGCGGTGCCGATCGCCGAGGTGGGCAGCACCGAGGGTGTGGGTGTCGGAGTCGGACCGGCCGGCGCCTCGGCCCGGGGTGCCGGTCGGCCGTCCCCGCTGCCGGCGATCCCGGCGATGCCGAGGGCGAGCAGCACCGCCGCCGCCTCCACCAGCACGAGAAACACGATCGCCGGTCGGCGACCGCCACCGGCCGCGCTCCTGGCCAACACCACAGCGTGACTCCCGTCCGCCCTGCCGGCCGGTCACGGCGTGGCCGGGGCTCCGCGCCGGGGCCGGGTCGTCAACCCCGCAGATGGGGCGATGGTAGCCCGACCACCGGGACCGTGGAAGATCCAGTACGCCCTGACCTCGGCGCCCTGCCGGTCAGCGGGCCTACAGCTGTCCACTGTCGCACGCCGTGGCGGTTGTCTACCGTCGCACGCCCTGGCTGGCGAGCAGGGCGCGTACGCCCTCCAGATAGGTCTTCGGGTCCGGACCGTCGGCGAGGATCCGTTGCAGGGCGAAGCCCGGAACCAGGCTGAACAGGGCGGCTCCGGTCGCGTCGGCGTCGGCGTCGGCGGGCAGTTCGCCGGCCTGCTGCGCCCGGCGGACCAGGGTGGTGAACCGGGCCCGGAAGTTGGCGTAGATCCGGGCGACGAACTCGGCCAGCGCGGGATCGCGGAGCGACTCGGACCAGACCTGGATGGCGAGCGGGAAGACTCCGTCCGGCCCGCACTGGGAGTCGACGAACCGGAGCGCCCGGTCCAACGCCTCCACCAGGGGCAGCGGCGGCTCGGTCGCGGCCAGGTCGGTGAAGAGTTCCTCCGCGCCCACCAGCACCGACTCGGCGATCGAGGTGATCAGCTCCTGCTTGCTGCCGAAGTAGCGGTAGACGGCTCCCACCGAGAGGCCGGCCTCGCTGATCACGTCCTGCATCGAGGTGGCGTGGAAGCCGTTGCGCAGGAAGCAGCGCCGGGCGGCGTCGAGGATCTGCTGCCGTCGGGCCGCCAGGTGTTCGTCGGATACGCGTGGCACGACACACATTGTAAAACGAGCGCTCGTTTCTTGACTCGGCCGACGGCGGGGAGGACCCTGGATTTTAAGAGAACGAGCATTCGTTTTAGGAGGAGTCCCGGAGATGACTCGTCAATCGGCCCCTGCCGGGCCGCTCCAGCCCGTCCCGACGCGTCGGCCGCTGCCGGTCGCCGTACTGCTGGTGGTGGCGGTGGTGCTGTTGCAGGCGCTGCTCGTACCCCTCTTCGCCGCTCCGGCCGCCAACCTCGCGCCGCGTGACCTGCCGGTGGTGGTCGCCGGGCCGGCGCCGGCCGCCGAGCAGCTCGTCGCCAGACTGGACAGCGCCGCGCCGGGCGCTTTCGAGGTGACCCGGCTGCCCGACGGCGCGGCGGCGGACCGGGCGCTGCGCGACCGCGAGGCGTACGCCGCCTTCGTGCTCGGCCCGGACGGCCCGACCCTGCACACCGCGAGCGCGGCCAGCCCGACCGTCGCGGCCCTGCTCGGCCAGGCTGCCGGGGAACTCTCGGCCGGCCGCCCCGTCCCGGTGGTCGACGTCGTACCGGCCGACCCGGACGATCCCCGGGGCGCCGGTCTCGCGGGCGGGTTCTTCCCGATCGCGCTGACCGCCCTGGTGGCCGGCGCACTGCTCTACCTGCTGGTCGGAAGCCTGCTCGCCAGGCTGGCCGGGCTGGTCGGCTTCGGGCTGCTGGTCGGCGTCGCCGGGCCGCTGGTGCTGCAGGGCTGGCTCGGTCTGCTCCCCGGCGACCCGCTGGCCGTCGGCGCCGTCCTCGGGCTGGTCGGCCTGGCGATCGCGGCGACCGTCAGCGGGCTCGGGGCGCTGCTCGGCCGGCCCGGCGTCGGGCTCGGTGCGGTACTGGTCTTCCTGGTCGGAAACCCGCTCTCGGCGGTCGCGGCAGCACCCGAGCTGCTGCCCCAGCCCTGGGGCCAGTTCGGCCAGTGGCTGCCGATGGGCGCCGGCGGCACCCTGCTCCGGTCCACCGCGTTCTTCGACGGTGCCGGCGGCGGCACGCCGCTGCTGGTCCTCGCCGGGTACGCCGCCGCCGGGCTGCTCCTGGTCGCCGTCGCCCGCCCCCGTCCCGCTGCCCACCCCAGCACCCCACCCGCCCCACCCGCCCCACCCGCCCCACCCGCCCCACCCGCCCCACCCGCCCCACCCGCCCCGCCCGCCCCGCTAGTGCTGCACGCAGACGAGGATGATCGCACTCTTTGGCGGAAATAGTCCCCTTCCGACGACCTGAGGGGACTCTTTCCCGGAAAGAGCGTGACCTTGCACCGGAGTCCCCGGTCCGGGGCGGGCGGACCGGGGACGACGTGCGGGTACGCGATGGGGGAGGATGTCGGGCGTGGAACCTCTCCGGCTGATACTCCTCTACGCCCACCTGATCGGGTTCGCCCTGCTGCTCGGCGGCGCCGCCGCGCAGTACGCCACCGGACGGATCCGGATCAACCCGCTGATGCTGTGGGGTGCCGTCATCCAGGTGCTCACCGGGATCGGGCTGTCCGCCCCGCTGCGCGACGGCGACGAGCCGGCCCCGGCGAAGCTCGCCACCAAGCTGGTGATCGGCTTGATGATCTTCGTGATGGTGTTCTTCTCCCGGAAGCGGGCGGAGGTCAACCGCGGTCACTTCCTGGCGATCATCGGGCTCACCCTGGTCAACGCCGCCGTCGCGGTCTTCTGGCGTTAACCCGCGGCCCGAGTCCACCCGCCCAGGCTCCCCGGCCGGGTCCAGGGCATCTGCGCGGCATCGCCCTGGCCGCTTGCCACGGCGAGCCTGGCCGCGTCCTGCCAGGGATCAGCACTGCCACGGCGCGGAACAGGCGAAACGGGACTTCCCAGGGTTGGAGGTCACGCATCGGGCAGGGCCGGAGTGATGTCGCGCACCCCGAAGTTACGTAAGGGTATCTGCACCCTCGCGCTTGGGAAGCAGGTCGGCGACCTGGACCCCGAGTACTCCGGCGATCCGCTCTAGGTCGTCCAGGTCGAACGCCGTCTCGCCGCGTAGGCGCCTGGACACGTACATCTCCGAGCGGTCGATGGCGGTTGCCAGCTTGGCGCCGCTCATCTGCCTGCGTCCGAGCAGCGCTCGGACCTCTTCGGCGACCAGCTCGCGGAGCCGGTTCTGTACGCGCATCTCGCGCATCTCCTCGTTCGACCCCTCACTCATGGGTCAAGTGTCTAACGCTGCGCGTGATATCTCAACCCTCAGCGTGTAGAAACATCCATGAACATTGCTGCTAACGGCATCCGTTAGAGTCTACCCTTGACAGAGTAACGCCAGGCGTTAGATACTAGCGTCATGACTCGCCCCCAAACGCTCGCCGTTACGGCCGCCGCCGAGGTGCGCGCCGAGATGGGCAGGCAGCGCATCAGCGCCGCCGCGCTCGCCCGCGCCCTGGGCGTCAGCGACATGTACCTCTCCCGCCGGCTCTCCGGCGACGACCCGATCCCGTTCGACCTGTCCGAGATCGAGCGCATCGCTGAAGCGCTCGGCGTGCCGGTCGGCAACTTCCTGCCGAGCCTGACCCGCGCCGCCGCCAGCACGGCCGACGCCGCGTGAGCTGGATCGATCGGCTCTGGCCGCGCCCGAAGGACCCCGGCCGGCCACCGGACAACCGCCCGCCCGGCAAGCCCCCGCGAATCCGCAAACCCCCGCCGCCCCCGCCACCGAAGGAGTAGCGCGCTGTGTACCAGGCCATCGGTCCGATCACCGCCCGTCTGCTGATCGAGCACGGCGACCGGGCCGAGCCCTGCGCCGCCTGGTGGCCGCCGCGTCTGCACCCCGCGTACGCCCGTCCGGCCGCTGACGGCTGGCACTGCGGGCGCCCGTACCCCCCGGCCGGTCCGTCCATCGAGTTCGCCGCTCGTCAGTCACCGGGCCGGCCGGGGTCCACCGTCGCGGCGACCGCCGCCTGAAGGAGCTGATCGTGTTCGCACCGTGGATCGCGCTGGTGATGGCCGCCGCGTATGTCGTCGCCGGGATCACCGCCGTCCGGAACCGCCACCGGCCGGAGTCCGAGGCCCGGGCGCTGTCCGTCGCGCTGCCGCTGTCGGTCGCGCTGGCCGTCAACTTCGCGATGTGGGCGGCGTGGCCGGCTGCCGCGCTGACCGGTGGCGTCGCCGTCATGGACGCCGTGTTCCTCATCCGTGCTCGCCGTCGGGCGCATGCCCGCGAGCTGGAGCAGATCCGCAACCGCTGACGCAAGACGGGCCGGGCGTCCGACCGCCCGACCCGCAACCCCCAACCCTCCCTACGAAAGGACCGGGGACATGAACCAGACCGTACCCGACAAGCCGACCGCCGCGCAGATCCAGTGCATCCGCCGGGCAGCCGGCCGGATCCCCGGCGAGGACGTGTGGACGTCGCGGCCGGACGTGGTGGAGCGGTGCGAGGTGGCCGGCTGGATTGACCGGGAGTCCGGCCCCGACGGGCAGTGGTTCGCGACGCCGGCCGGTCTGGCCGCGATCGAACCGCAGCCGGCCGCCGCCGAGGCGGGCACGGTCCGCGCCGACCAGATCCAGCCCGGCGCGATCCTGCCGCTGGCCACCGACGACCCGCCCTACACCGGCCTGCACGAGGTCGTCGCCGCCACCCCGTACTCCGACGCCGACGGCGACCCCATGGCCGCGTTGACCGTGACCCTGCTCGGCGGCGGGAACCCGGATATCGTCCGCTTCCCGGCCGGCGCGCTGGTCGCGCTGGCGACCGAGGCGGAGATCGCCGAGCACCGGGACAGCGACCGCCGCAGGGAGCTGGCCGCCGCACTGGTCGACCTGGCCGAGCGGATCGAGCGGGACCGCCTGCCGATCGGCTACCACTACATCAAGTTCGTCCTCGGCGACCGGTCCGAGCTGGAGCGCTGGACGGCGTCGTACGGGCTGCCGGCCCCGCCGATCACACCGGGCGTGATCCCGCTCGTCAAGGCGGGTCCGTACTCGGTGGTGGAGGTCCAGTGCCGGGCCGACGCCATCGAGACGTCCACCGGGGACACCTCCCCCTCGGTGGCTGGTGCGGCGGGTGGGACGGGCCCGGCCGCGCCGTCCGGGCCGGAGGTGCCGGCCTCCGGCCCGGACAACCCCGTCGAGCACTGCCAGGTGTACGGCTACGCCGGGTGCGGCGAGTCCGGCGTTGAGTGCGCGTGCGGCGTCTCCTTCGACGGCTACCAGCACATCGCCGACGCGACCGCGTCGGCCGTCCCGATGGCCGACTGCACCGAGCCGGCGACCGAGCGGATCGAGGTGTACCGGCTCGACGGTGGGCGGATCGGCACGGTCTACCCCTGCACCGTGCATCGGGGCGAGGCCATGGCGGCGCTGCTGGCGGCCGGCCTGCGGGCCCGCACCGCTGGCGGGGTTTCCGGTGAGCCGTGCGGCTACGAGGTCAACTACATCACTGCGGGCCGGTCGCTGCTGGCCCCGACGAAGACGGCCGCCGAGGGTGCGAGGGACACGACGACCTCGGCGGATGCCCGCCGTACGCCGCGCGGCTACGACCCGACGCCGACGATCCTCGCCCGGACCCCGGATGAGATGCAGGACCAGATCGCGGCCTACGCGTCCGGCCTGGACGACTCGCACCCCGGCTGGCACTGGGACGACACCGAGTGGATGTCGTCGGAGCTGGCCCGGGAGGCGCAGGCCCGGCGGGAGGCGGACGGGCTGGAGCGGCCGTACCGGTGCGAGGGCTGCGGCAAGACGTCGCGGATCGTCGCGCACATGCCGGGCTGCCCGGTGGCCGCCGCGTTCGATGCGCGCCTGAGGGGGACCGTGCTGTGAGCGGCCTGAGGAACTACACCCGCTGGCGCGCGCAGCCCGACGGCACCCTCCACGCCGACATCCTCAGCGCGAAGCTCGACATCACCGTCCAGCCGGCTACCGGCCTGGTCCGGGTCGGCGAGCACGTACTCACCCCTGACGAGTCGCGCATGATCGGCGTCCGGCTGATCGACGCCGCCGTGCTGGCGGATGGGGAGCGGGCGATCCGCCGGCCCGCCGTGGACGCCGACCCGCCCCTGAGGGCCGCGCGGTGACCGCCCCGATGTGGGTCGGCGTTGGCCTCATCGTCGTCGGGTTGCAGGCCCTGTTCGTCGGCCTGTTCTACGGCGCCGCGAAGGCGAACCGGGAGGCGGAGCGGGTCGAGCCCGCCCGCCGCCCGGCGGCCCCGGACCTGTCCGACACCCTCGCCGCCCGGATCGCGCAGGCCGACCAGATCGCCGCCACGGGGGCGGCCGAGCTGGACGCGGTCGACGCGCACTTCGCCACCGCCGCCGCGCTGCTCCAGCCGGACTCGCTGGACGCCGACGTGGCCGCCGTCATCCGCCAGGCCGAGGCCATCACCCGCTACGCGGCCGGCGACGTTACCGACCTTCCGATCATCCCTGGAGACCAGCCATGATGCAGACCCTCATCGACGCGCTGCCGATCCTCGGCGCGACCGTCATCCCCGCCCTGGTGCTGCTCGCCATCGGCTACGTGCTCCGGCCGCAGGGCGGCGACCGGTGGTTGTCCCCCCGCCCGGTCCCGGTCCGGGAGCTGACCCGCCGGCTCGACCGGGAGTGGCGGGCGCATCCGGAGTGGACGGCGCTGCTGCTGGGCCGGGACGGGCACCAGGCGTGGACGGTCCGGCCCGTCGGGGGTTCGCGATGACCGCCCGGGAGCCGCTCGACCTGAACCGCCTCGCCGCACTCGACGCGCGGGCGACGCCCGGCCCGTGGCGGGTCGTGCTGGACGACACCGAGAGCCCGACCACCGTGTGGCAGGTGTGCGCCTCGCCCAGCCACACGGAAGAGGTCGACCCCAACGGCGACACGGTGTTCGACTGCTGCGCCGACGGCGGGCTGCACGGCGAGCCGTTCTTCCTAGAGCGCGACGCCGAGTTCGTGGCCGAGGCCCGGACCGCGCTGCCCGCGCTGGTCGCCGAGCTGCGGGCGCTGCGGGCCAAGCTCGACCTGCCGTGCGGCTCGTGCCACCCGTGCACTGAGTGGTCCGCAGAGACGTGGCGCCGCGCCGACCGCACCGTGCCGGACGTCCACCAGTGGGATGAAGTCCTGGCCGAGCGGGACCAGGCCCGGGCCGACGCCGAGCGGCTGACCGCCCAGCTCGCCGAGGCGACCGTGAAGGCCGTCGTCACCGGCGGCCCGGTCGTGACGCTGGCCGACGACGTGCTGCCCGAGCGGACCGCCGTGCCGGGCGAGCCGCTGCCGCCGATCCCCGACAGCGCGTACCCAGCCGGCGCGACGCCGCTGGCCACCGTGGACCACCGGTCCATCATCAGCCGCGCCCACCGTCACCTGATCGCCACCGGCTGGCGCGGCGACTCCTGCACCCCGATGGCCGGTGGCAGCACGGAGTACGTGCTGCGCCGACCCGGAGGCCGGATCGAGGCCCTCGTCGGCGGCACCGGGAAGCTGACGGCGGTGACCCTCGCCGGCCTGAGCCCGGAACAGATCAGCGACCTGGCGCGGGCGGTCGGCCCGGTCGGCGGTGACCGGTGATCTCGACGCTCGCGGCCACGCTCGCCGCCGCCGAGGACACCGGGTCCGTCGTCGCCCTGGTCGGCTGCGTGCCGCTGTTCGTGATCGGCCTCTTCGTCTTCCAGCTCTGGGACAGCAACCGGGGTGATCGGCGATGACCGCCGTTGAGCTGCTGCCCGCCGCCGAGGCCACCCCGGACAATCCGCGCTGGCACGAGCTGCGCCGGGCCGGGGTCACCGCGTCCGAGGTCGCCGCGCTGGTCGGCATCAGCCCGTGGGACTCGGCGTTCTCGCTCTACCACCGGAAGGCCAACGGCTGGGAGGTAGAGGACAACGAGGACCTGTCCAACGGTCGCCGCTGCGAGCCGGTCATCGCAGAGTGGTGGGCGGACACCCACCCGGACGCGGTCGTGTGTCCAGCCGGCCTGTACGCCAGCCAAGCCCGACCGTGGCAGCTCGCCACCCCGGACCGACTGGTGCACATGGCCTGCCCGTGCTGTGACGGATCCGGCGGCGGCTGCGGTTGCGGCGGTGGCTTCGGCATCTCGCTCTGCGTGGACTGCCGGGGCACCGGTGCCGGCGGCCCGGCCCACGCGGTGCTGGAGTGCAAGTGGACCGCCCGCTGGGACGGCTGGGGCGAGCCCGACACCGATGAGATCCCCGTCTACTACCGGGCCCAGGTGCTCTGGCAGTGCGACGTCCTCGACGTCGATGAGTGGCACCTGGCGATGCTCGGCCCCGGCGGCTTCCGGGCCTACCACGGCCGCCGGGATGAGAAAGACCTCCGGATCCTGCGCGGTGCGGCGGCCGTGCACATCGCCCAGCGCGCCGCCGGCACCCCGCCGCCGATCGATGACCACCCGGCGACCGCGACCGCGCTGAAGGCGCTCCACCCGTCGGTGGAGGACTTCGACGTGGAGGTGCCGGTCGAGCTGGCCGAGGGCTACCGGCGGGCGCGGGCGCTGCGGCAGCGGATCGAGCGGGTGGTCGACGGCTACGAGGCCCGGATTCGGGCGGCGATCGGCTCGGGCCGCCGGGCGATGTGCAACGGCCGGCTGGTCGCGTCCCGGTCGGTCTACGACCAGTCCGGCGACACGGCCGAGCTGACCGCGCTGGAAGACGACTGGCCGGTCGTGGACCGGCTCAACCCCGGCCGATCGGCCACCTACGCCTGAGAGGAGCTGTCCGATGGGACTGGACATCACCGCCTACAGCCACCTGAACCACCTCGGCAAGCACACCGACGACTGGTGCGAGAGCGAGGAGCACATCCAGGCGTACGCCTACGACGCGTTCCCGGAGTCGTTCCGGGGGATCCCGATCCTCGGCACCCGCGTAAGCGGCTCAACATTCTTCGACGGTGGCTGCTACGAGCGCACCGAGAAGACGGAGGCGCACGGCTTCCGGGCCGGCTCGTACTCCGGCTACGGCCGCTGGCGGGACGGCCTGCGCGAGGCGTTCAACCCGGCAGCCGATCCGGCCCGCCCGTTCTTCGAGCTGATCTGGTTCGCCGACAACGAGGGCTCCATCGGGCCGGACGCCGCCCGGGATCTGCTCGCCGACTTCCGCGAGTACGCCGACCGGTACGCCGCCGAGTTCGACGACGACTACGACCGCCAGCGGTACGCCGACTGGACCCGCGCCTTCGAGCTGGCCGCCGACGGTGGCCTCGTCTACTTCCACTGAGGAGCGCCAACCGTGGCTGAGACCATCGCGAACGCCGTCGCCCAGCGGGACAACTCCCCGGCCGGCCTGATCAAGCAGTACTCGACCAGCTTCGCCCAGGTGCTCCCCTCGCACGTCAAGGCAGAGACGTGGGTTCGGCTCGCCCAGGGCGCACTGAAGCGGGGCAGGCGGGTCGATGACAAGCCCACCAACCCGTTCGAGCTGGAACAGGCCGCCGCGAACAACCCCGGCGTGTTCCTCGCCGCGCTGCTCGACGCCGCCCGGCTCGGCCTGGACCCCGGCACCGAGCAGTACTACCTGACCCCGCGCAAGCAGCGCGGCCGGCTGGAGATTCTCGGCATCGTCGGCTACCAGGGCCACATCGAGCTGATGTACCGGGCCGGCGCCGTATCCAGCATCGTCGCCGAGGTCGTCCGCGAGCACGACGAATACCGGTACCAGCGCGGCGTCGATGAAGTGCCGGTGCACCGGTTCACGCCGTTCGCGGGCGAGGCCGAGCGGGGCCCGCTGCTCGGCGTCTACGCGTACGCGCGGATGAAGGACGGCGCGGTGTCGCGGGTGGTCGAGCTGGGCCGCGACGACATAGCCCGGATCAAGCAGTCGTCGCAGGGGTCCGACTCGAAGTACTCGCCGTGGGTCAACCACGAGCCCGCGATGTGGCTGAAGTCGGCGGTCCGGCAGCTCCAGAAGTGGGTGCCGACCAGCGCCGAGTACCGCCGGGAGCAGCTCAGGGCGGCGGCCGAGGCGCAGCGGGTGGCGGCCGAGCCGGTGATGCCGGAGGGGACGGCAGCCGCGCAGGCGGACTACATCGACGGGGACGTGGTGGAGGACGCCGCCGACGTGCCGGGCGACGTGCCGCCGGTCGGGCCGGACGCCGAGCCCTGGCCGGAGACGGCCACGCCGGGCGGCCAGCCGTGAGCGACCGCGGCCCGGTCCAGACGTACGAGATCACCTGGATGTCCGGGCACATCGAGACCGTGCTGGCGCACCAGGTGTCGTGGCCGAACAACGGCATGGCGCTGGTGCCGGCGGGGCTGATGTTCGGCGCCGCGCAGGAGTCAGCACCGTCGATCATCCGAATGCACGCCGAACTCGATGGGCACTGGACGCTCACCCTGTCGGCCCGCGAAGAGGACATCCGGACGATCCGGCTCGTCACGCAGCCGGAACCGGTCCCGGGCGGTGAGGGCCAGTGACCCTGCGCGCCGTCGCGATCGACCTCGCTCTCCGGGCCACCGGCCTGAGCTGGACGTGCGACCACCACGCCAAGCCGAAGCCCGGCACCCGCACCGTCTGGGCCGACCGGCTCGCCGGCCACCAGCGGATCCACCACATCCTCACCGATGTCGCCGCGGCCATCGCCTGCCGGCCGCACATCGTGGCCATCGAGGCGATGTACGCCGGCACCGGCAAGGGCGGCACCCCGCTCCGGCTCGCCGAGTTGCACGGGGTGGTGACCCACTTTCTGTGGACGAAGAAGGTTCCGTACGTCTACGTCGAGCCGCAGCAGATCAAGATCTACGTCACCGGGAACGGGAACGCGGACAAGACGCAGGTCACCGAGGCGGTCATCGCCGAGTACGGGCACCTGGCCCACGTCGGCACCGAGCACGAGGCCGACTCGTTCGGACTGCTGGCCCTGGCCGCGCACGCCTACGACGCGCCGCTGACCACCGTGCTGAACCCGAAGCGAACGCGGGCGATCACGTCGGTGCGCTGGCCGGACCTGGCGGGTGCGCGGTGAGCCGGGCCGAGGGCGGCTACGACACCGCCCGCGTCTCCGCCGCCGACGCCGACCGGGCCGCCCGTGCCGAGCGGGAGGCGGTGGACGCCGGATGACCAGCGCCCCGCCCCCGATGCCGGACGTGCCCGTCGGCACCGTCGCCGGCATCGACCAGATCCGCGCCGAGTTGACCGCGCTGGTCCAGGCCGCCCGCGAGCACACCGACGCGCAGGCGTGCGAGAGCCCGCAGGCGTGCGCCGGCGAGGCCGTCGCCGACGTCCTCGAAGAGTTCTCCGTCGGCGAGCTGGCCGCGCTGCTGTTCTTCGCCGTCGCCGAACTGGCCGCGACCGGCTACGGCCGGCCGGACCGCGGTGACCTGACCGTGCTGGCTGGCCTGGATTGGCACCACGAACCCGACCCCGACGACGACGGAGGACCGTCGAGATGACCACCGCACCCACCGTCCAGCGCGGCATCGTCAGCGCGAAGGAGCGGGAGATCCTGGCCGGCTACGCCGCCGGCAAGACCGTCACCGAGCTGACCAACGCCGGCCATCCGAAGAAGCTGGCGACCGAGCTGGTCGCCGACGTGGCCCGGTTCGACCGGGGCCGGGCCCGCCAGGCGGTGCTCGACTACGACCAGCGCAACGGCGCCGCCCCGGCCCGCCCGGTGTCGGCGCCGCCCGCCCGCCCAGCGCCGCCGCCCGCCGCTCCCCGACCCGAGCCGGCGCCCGAGCAGCGGCCCGTCATCGAGGTGGAACCGGACCCGGACGGCCCGGCCGACTCGGTGTTGGAACTGCTCGACGCCGCCGACCGCAGCGGGATCTTCAAGCTCCAGAAGGCGGCGGCCCGGATCCGGTCGCAGGTGGACGACCTGCGGTCGGCGGTCGCCGAGCTGGAGCGCGCACGGGAGCTACGCGAGCGGGTCGAGCAGCTGCGGGCCGAGCTGGACGGCGCGCAGGCCGCGCTGCGGCAGGCGACCGGTAAGCCGGTCCGGTCCGGCGCCGTCCAGCGTGGCGCGTCCGGCCTGCCGACGCGGGAGATCCGGTCGTGGGCGCACGCAAACGGCGTGGAGTGCCCGTCGCACGGGCGGGCGCCCGGCCGGGTCGTGGAGCAGTGGCGGGCCGCGACCGGTGCATGACCTCACCCGGCCGGCGCCCGCCGGCCGGACCAACCACTGAAGGAGTACGACCTTGACGGTCAAGACCAGCGCTCAGCTCACCCGCGAGCGGCGCGAATTCAGCGGACTCGACAGCATCGCGGACGAGCTGGTCGAGCAGCCGCGCGGCACCCGGTACGCCGTGGTGGCGTACGACGTGAAGCGCGTGTCGGACGAGATCGCCGAGGGTGGCGAGAAGATCCCGACGGTCCAGTTCACGCACATCGAGCCGGTGCGCGGCGACCTGGAGGCCACGGTCAAGCGGATCCTGGCCGAGCGGTACAAGGACCGGACGGGCAAGGACCTGGACGGCGACCCGGCGCTGTTCGACGTGGTGCCGGAGGCGGGCGCGGAGGAGCTGCTGGCCGAGCGCGCCGAGGCGCAGGCCGCGCAGGACGGCCAGCCGTGAAGGCCGTGATCCAGGTCGACGGCGGCGGCCACGGCCAGATCGTGGTCGGCGGCCGCGACATGTCGAAGCTCGTCCGGGGCTTCATGCTCACCAGCGAGGTCGGCAAGGCTCCGCTGCTGGTGCTGAGCACGACCATCCGGGAGCGCGTGAGTGCCGGCGTGGACGTCCATGCGGTGCTGGACACGGAGACGACGGCCGCGCTGGTCGCGCTCGGCTGGACGCCGCCGGAGACCGCGACGGGCGGTGCCTCGGATGGCTGAGGACGTCCGGATCGCCGCCCGCGTCCAACGCGGCGCCCGCTGGCTCGATGAGAACCGGCCCGGCTGGGTCGGCGACATCGACCTGATCACGCTCGACGTTCACGACCCCGAGCACTGCGTGGTGGGCCAGCTCTACGGCGGCTGGGACGAGTCGCCGTTCTACCCCGCCGAGCCGGCCGACCCGAAGGCCGTGGACCTCGGGTTCTTCGCCCTGGCCGAGATCGAGGCCAGGGGCAGCGGCGCGATGCAGGCCGAGTACCGCTTGCTCACCGAGGCGTGGGGCGACCTGATCGAGCGCCGGATCGCCGAGCGGATCGCGGCGGAGGTGACCGGCGATGCCTGACGAGTACGGATCGCTGACCTGCATCCTGCCCAACTGCCGCGAGCCGCTCACCGTCCGCTGGGAGCTCTACGCCCCGCTGGTGGCCGGCGAGCTGGAGCCCGGCGGCACCATCCTCACCCCCGGCGACGCGCTCGGCGGCGGCTGGCAGGTCGAGTGCGAGGCCGGGCACGTCATCCTCCTACCCGAGCTGGTGCGCTGCGACGTCAAGGACGCGGAGTGCATGGCCGGCGACTGCCGGCACGGCGACGACCTGGCCGAGTGGCGGCGGGCCGACGTCGAGCGGCTGGCCGGACTGCTGCGGTCCGCCGGGGTACTGCCGGCCGCCGAGCCGGACCCGTTCGACCACGTGCTGAGACTCACCGCCGACGGCGGCTGGGCCGTCGACCACCCGACCACCTGCCGGGTCATCCCGTGTGCGGTCCGCGTCCAGGTCGAGATCGCCGCCGCCGTCGGCGACCTGCCACCGCGCAGCCGGTACGGCCGGTATCGGGTCGGCGTCAACGACCTCGGCGACCGGCTGCTCATCGGCGACCGGATCGGAGGCACCGATGGGTGACGGCAGCACCATCGAGTGGACCGAAGCCACCTGGAACCCCACCACCGGCTGCGACCGGATCAGCCCCGGCTGCGACAACTGCTACGCCCTCACCCTCGCGAAGCGGCTCAAGGCCATGGGGTCGGCGAAGTACCAGACCGACGGTGACCCGCGCACCAGCGGCCCCGGCTTCGGGGTTGCCGTCCACCAGTCGGCGCTGACCGAGCCGCTGCGGTGGCGGGCGCCCCGGACCGTGTTCGTCAACTCGATGTCCGACCTGTTCCACGCCCGCGTCCCGCGCGAGTTCGTCGCCCAGGCCTTCGGCGTCATGGCCCGGACCCCGCAGCACACCTACCAGATCCTGACGAAGCGGCCCGAGCGGATGCTGCGGCTGGTCGGTGAAGAGATCGACGGCGGGGTGACGCTGCTGGAGGCGGCCGACGAAGCCGGTCTCACGGACACCGCCCAGACCCTCTACGAGGCCGCCTGGCCGCTGCCGAACGTGTGGCTCGGCACGTCGATCGAGCTGGACCGGTACGCCGGCCGCGCGTGCCCGCTCCGGGCTACGTCCGCCGCCGTCCGATTCATCTCCGCCGAGCCGCTACTCGGCCCGCTGCCCTCGCTCGATCTGACCGGCATCGACTGGCTGATCGCCGGGGGCGAGTCCGGGCCCGGCGCCCGCTCGGTCGACCCGGGATGGGTGCGGGACCTGCGGGACCGGTGCCAGGCGTCCGGGGTCGCCTTCTTCTTCAAGCAGTGGGGCGGGCGGACACCGAAGGCCGGCGGGCGCGAGCTGGACGGCCGCACCTGGGACGAGTACCCGGACCGGCCGTGACCGACGAAGAGCGCGCCGCCCTGTACCGCGAGGTGCTCGCGGAGCGCTTCGGGACGCCCCGGCCTCACCGCCGGGGCGTCCCCGCCCCCGACCACCAGCCGGCCGACCGTGAGCCGGCGCCCGACCCCGAGAGCGAGGACCGGTGAGCGAGTACGACACCGCGCCGAGCAAGCCCGACTTCGAGCGCATCGACGTCACCACCGTCGAAGACCTGGCCCGAGGCGGCCGCCGGTACGTGCCGGGCCGAATCGTGGACCAGCCGCCGCCGCGCCAGCCGGGCGAAGAGCCGCCGATGTCCATTCAGGCACTGGTGCGGCGCGACCTGGTCGACCGGGAGGCGGTCGGCCGGGAACGGTACGGCACCAGCCTGCACGCGCACAACGGCCGGGACGCCCTGGTCGACGCCTACCAGGAAGCGCTGGACCTCGTGTGCTACCTGCGCCAGGCCATTGAGGAGCGACCGTGACCCGGCCCGAGGTGACGTACTTCCGCGCCCGCCCCGCCGACCCCGGCGCCTTCAAGGGCCCGCCCCGTGCCTGCCTCCTGTGCCTGTTCGGCCTCTGCCATCGCTGCACGGGCCGCATGGTCGTCCGCGACGTCCACGGCGGCCGGCGAGACGAGGCGTGCGAACACCAGCACCGGCCCGGCCGCGGACCGGTCGCCCGGGTGATCGCCGACATCCCAGTACGGAGCCGGTCGTGAGGCCGCCCGTGCCGTACCACGGCGGGAAGCAGCGGATCGCCGACCAAATCGTCGCGCTGCTGCCGCCGCACGAGCACTACGTGGAGCCGTACTGCGGCGGGCTGTCGGTACTGCTGGCCAAGCCTCGCAGCCGGATGGAGACCGTCAACGACCTCGACGGCGAGCTGGTGACGTACTGGCGCGTGCTGCGAGATCGTCCCGGCGACCTCGAGGTGGCGGTTGGGCTCACCCCGCACTCCCGCGCCGAACACGTCGCCGCCTTCACTCCCGCCGCCGATGACCTCGAGGTGGCCCGCCGGGTCCACGTCCGACTGACGCAAGGCGTCAACGCCCGACTGCGGCCCACCGGCTGGCGCTGGCATCGGAAGACAGCCGGCGGGTCCACGATGACCGGCTACCTCGCCTGGTACCGCGACAGGATCCCCGCCGCCGCCGAGCGCCTTGTGGGAGTGTCGCTCGACTGCCGCCCCGCGCTCGAGGTGGCGCGCGAGTACGGCACCGAACCGTCGGCGCTGTTGTACGTCGACCCGCCGTACCCGGCCGAGGTTCGCAACAGCAGTAACTACCGGTGCGAGATGTCCGACCCGGCAGATCACCGCGAACTGGCCAAGGCACTCCACGAGTGCCGCGCCGCGGTCGTCGTGTCCGGGTACGCGTGCGACCTCTACGACCGGGAGCTGTACCCCGACTGGCACCGCCACGAGATCGCCGCCCAGACCACGCAGGGCGGCTCAGCGAAGGCGACCGCCGAGGTGCTCTGGTCGAACCGCCCGCTCGGCGTCCAGGGTGCCCTGTTCGACGTCGGGGGGCGGTCGGCATGACCGAGGGGCCGACGCTGCTCCCCACCGGCCGGCGCACCATCTGGCGCCAATACCTGGCCGGCGGACGGATCAACGCGGCCCCATGGGAGCACACCCGATCCGCCGGCGGCGTCGTCGGCAGCTGCCCCTGCGGCGGCTACCTCCGACCCGGCCCGCCGTACTGGATCGACAAACGCCAGTGGTTCCCCTCCACCTGCACAACCTGCGGCGCCGACTCGGCCGACCCCGGCCCGGCGCCCACCCGCAAGAGACGAGGAAGTAAGTGAGCGCGCCCTACCAGTTGTTCGACGTCCTGCCGGCACACATCGCCGACGCGCTGCGCGCCAGCATCGAGCGTTTCGGCGTGCTCGTCCCCGTGGTCCGCGACCAGCACGGCAACACGATCGACGGCCACCACCGCGCCCGGATTGCCGACGAGCTCGGCGTGGAGTACCGGGTCGACGTCGTCCAGGTCGCCGACGAAGACGAGGCACGGGAGGTGGCCCGGCACCTGAACTCCCGGCGTCGGCACCTGACCGGCGAGCAGTTGCGCGAGCACATCGTGATGCTGGCGCAGCGCGCCACCCCGGCAGGCATCGGGGAGTTGTCGCAGCGCGAAATCGCGCAGGTGGCAGGTGTCGCCCCGTCGTACGTCAACAAGGTGCTGAGCGACCCGCAGGTGTTCACCAGTGAACACCTGCCGGACTCCCGACGGGGCGCCGACGGGAAGGTTTACCCGGCTCGCCGACCAGAGTCCGCCCCGGCCCCGGCACCGCTGCCCACCCCTGAGCCGACCGCCGATGCGGTGGCGTGCGAGGCATGCGGCACCGAACTCCCCGACGACCAAGCCAAGGCCGGCTACCTCCGCTGCGACGAATGCGACGGCGAAGGCGACCACTACTCGGAGAACTTCCCCAACGGCCCCGGCCGGTGCGTCATGTGCCACGGCCGCCCCGAGGACCAGGACGAGCGCGAGACCACCCCGCCGCCGGCCATCGAGCCCGAGCCGGCCCCGGAGCCGCAGTGGTCCGATGACGAGCTGGCGCTGCGCGCCGAACTCGAGGCCGGCCGCACCGTCGTCGTCTCCCTGCGCGCCCACCACGCCAACCTCACCCGGTGGGCCGACGCCGCCGGGCTGCTCGTCCGCATCGACCGGCGCACCGACTGGGGCAACCCGTTCGAGATGCCCGCCGACGGCGACCGCCAGACCGTCATCCGGAACTACGCCGACCACTACCTGCCGCACAAGCCATCACTGCTCGACCGGATCGAATCGCTGACCGGCAAGGCGCTCGCGTGCTGGTGCGCCCCCGACGACTGCCACGGCGACGTGCTGAAGGAGGCGACCGAGCAGTGATGGTCCTGGACGACTTCGTGATGCTCGGCACCACCGTGCCCGAGCCGAACAGCGACGGCCGGGTGTTCGTCTGCTCGGCCGGCTACTCGGCCACGCTGCGGAGCCTCGTCCGGGTGTACCCGCTCGCCCGGCACGGCGCCCCCGCCCGCTGGTCGGTCAACACTGTCCGCCTGGAGCGGAACCCGCGCGACTCCCGGCCCGAGTCCTACCGGCTCGCCGGAGACCGCCGCCCCGGCGTGCACCAGCACATCAACCGGGTCTTCGAGGCGACCGGCACCGTACCGCGGACCGCCCGCGCCGAGCTGCTGCGCCGCTGCACCGTGTCATCCATCGCCGAGGCGAACGACCGCCGGCTGTCGCTGGCGATCCTGCACGCCGACGCGATGGAGCTGGAGTTCGAGCACAACCCCGCCTCCCCGGACTCCCCGCAGCTCGCCCTGTTCGACGTCGGTACGGAGATCCCGGCCGGCGCCCGACGGTTCCCGTACATCCCGCGCCTGCGGTTCGCCGACGACCGCGGCCCGCACCGGCTGATGCTCCGCGACTGGGGCGTCTACGAGCTGATGCGCAAGCACAACAACCTCACCCAGTTGTCGGACACCCAGCGGCGCCGCTACGTCGGCGAGGCTCTCCACCTCGATCCGTCGTGCTCGCTGCTGGTCGGCAACCTCAACAACCAGCGGACGGCCTGGCTCGTGATCTCGGTCCTCCGGGGCCTGCGGGCCGCCCCGTCGCTGTTCGACGCGATGGAGACCGCCGCATGACGTGGTTCAAGGTGGACGACACGTTCCACGCACACCCCAAGGTGCTCGCCACCGACCCGGCCGCGCTGGGTCTGTGGGTGGTCGCTGGGGCCTGGTCGAGCGCGCACCTCACCGAGGGATTCGTGCCAGACCACGCCTTGCCGCGGCTGCTCCCGGACTCGGTGCCGCTGGCTCGGAAGCTGGTCGCCGCCGGGCTGTGGCGTCGGGTCCGTGGAGGCCACCAGTTCCACGATTGGACGGACTACAACCCGGCCGCGAGCGACGTTCGAGCGATGCGCGAGAAGCGCGCGGCAGCCGGGCGGAAAGGTGGCCTGGCCAGCGGAAAGACCCGAAGCAACCAGGGAAGCAAAACCGAAGCACTTGCTTCGCCAATCGTTGAACCCCCGACCCGACCCGACCCGACCCCTATAGGGGGGCGCTCTTCGTACGTAGCTAGCGGTAGCGCGCGCGAAGAGCCGCCCCCCTCCCGATGCCCCGAACACCTCGACACCCCGGCCGACGGACCCTGCGGACCATGCGGCGACGCCCGACGCGCCCGCCAGCAGCACGACCGCGACCAGGCCGCCGCCGAAGCCCGCCGCATCGCCGAAGCACCCCGCTGCCGCAAACACCGCGGCCAGCTGGCCGGCTCGTGCGGCCCCTGCCGATCCGAACGCCTCGCCCGAGAGGAGGCCTGACCATGCCCGCCGCCCGATTCGCCGGCGAGTTCCGCGCCCAACGCTTCCAGCCCGACGCCTACCCGCGCTGGCTCCACCAGACCGACCAGACACCCGCCTGCCAGGGCGCCGACCCCGAGATCTTCTTCCCGGAAAAAGGCCCCACCGCGTCCGCACCGGCCCGCGCCATCTGCGACCGCTGCCCGCTGCTGGCCCGCTGCCGCAGCTGGGCGCTCGACCAGCCGACCGCCGACCTGCACGGCGTGTGGGGCGGCATGACCCAGTACGAGCGCGAGGCGTACCACCGCCGTCTGCGCGCGGCCCAGCGAGCCCAGGAGGCAGCGTGACCACCACCGACGACACTCGCGACCAGCAGCCCGTCACCGTCACCATCACCACCTCCGGCGCCTCGGTCACCATCACCGCCACCGCCGACCTCGACGCGGTCACCGCCCGGGCCACCGCGATGCACACCGAGGCGCACGGCCGCTGCGTCGCCGCGCCCCGCGACCTCGGGGGCGTGCTGTGACCACCGACGACTTCGAGCGCCGCTGGCGCGCCGCCGCCAACGCCGACCCGGGCCACGCCACCTACCGCGAGGCCGTGCCCGGCTACCGCCCCGGGTCCGCCGTGGGGCGCCGAACGGGGGCGAACCCGTACCCGAGTGAGGGTCCGGCCGATCCGGACGCTCTACGGCCCGCTGAGACGGCCGAGCCCTACATCGGCGACCCCTGGACCGCCGAACCCGACGACGCCGCCGTAGCCGTCGGCCAAGCCGCCGGAACGATGACCGTCGTCTGGCGCCGGCCCGCCGGCCCCCCGGTCACCGTCGAAGAGATTCGCCAGCTGTCCGCCGCGATCGAGCGGGACCCGGCGACGGACCTCAACGCCGACGCCGTGCGCGACCTCGCCGGCCCGGCCAAGCTCGCCACCGACGACGCCGTGTCCGCGCTCCGCAACGCCATCAACAGCAGCGGCCGACTCCGCCGCTCGTGGAGCTGGCGTCGGTGGTGGTGGCGGTGACTCACCCACCGACCCGGCCGTGGGCGCTCGCCTGCGGCATCTGCCTACGACTACGCCGCGCCGTACGCGGCTGGCTGATCTGCGACCAGTGCGACCGGCCGATCCCGACCGGCAAGGAGGCGTGACGATGCCGAGCCCCACCCCTCGGCGGCCCGCCGACTGCCACCCCGGCAGGCCCAGCCACGCACGCGGCAAGTGCGTCAACTGCTACGCCCGCGACTACACCAGGGCCCGACGGAACCACACCACCCCGCCCGGCTGGCGCCCCCTGATCGATCTCGACCTCGGTCACGCCTGCCAGTACGGCTACCACCGGCCCGCTGTGCGCGTGGTCGACGGCCCGCCGGACCAGCTCGACGGCTGGATCTCGCGACCCCGCATCACCGCCGCCGTCGCCAAGGTGCTCAGCGACGGTGCCGCCCGCACCACCACCGAGCTGGCCGACGACCTCGGCCTCACCGAGCAAGAGCGCTACGGCCCGCTCGCCCGGGCCCTGGCGCGGATGGCCGAAAGCGGCGACGTGCACCGGCTGCCCCGGCCCGGCAAATCCACGATCTGGAGGCTCGCAGCGTGATCGAGTGCGCCATCTGCCAGCGCGACGCCGGAACCGCGTACGCGTGCACCGGCTGCGGCGGTCGGGCGCTGCGGCAGCTCGCCGCCGTTGCCGACCTCACCCCGGCCGCCCGCGCCGTCGCCGCCGGGCTCACCAGCCGGGGCACCACCGTCGGCGGTGGCGGCGGTCGCGGCCGGCTTCCGCTCGACCTCGGCGCGACCGCCCGGCTCGACCAGACGCAGACGGTGCTGACCGCGCTGGTACGCGAGATCGCCGCCGAACGCGGCATCCCGGTGCCGGCCGGCGCCGACCCGCTGGTGACCGCCGCCCGCTGGCTGACCGCCCAGCTCGACTGGCTGCGGCACCGCGCACCCGAGGACTACCTCGGCCCGACGCAGGCGTTCGCGGACATCAGCGCCGCCGCCCGGGTCATCACCTCCGTGGTCGACGGGCCGGGCGACCGGCGATGGCTCGGCCAGTGCGGAGCAGAGACCGACGACGGCGAGTGCCGGGCCGACCTGCACGCGCGGGCGTACGCGGCGACCGCGACCTGCCGGGCGTGCGGCGCGGTGGTGGACGTGGCCACCCGGCGGGCCGAGCTTGGCTCGCTGGTACGCGGCTACTCGTACACCGCCGCCGAGATCGCCGCCGCGTACCCGATCCGGGCCGCGCGGATCCGCCAGTGGGCGTCACGCGGGCGGATCGTCGCGACGGGCGAGCATCACGGCCGGCCGACGTACGACCTGGGCGACGTGCTGAAGCGGGCCGCGCTGGAGGATGCGCGGCGCGCCGAGCGCAAGGCTGACCAGGAGCGTAGCCAGTGCGAGGCGGTGAGTAGTGGTGCGGCTTGACGCGAGATCACGAGGGGTGTCACACTCGGGTTCTGCGGATCGACGCTGCCCGGAAACGGGATCCGACCGCATCGCCTGTGTCTCGCCGGGGCGTCGTGTCGGCGAGCAATCGGGACCTCCGCGCATTCGCCC